>CAZJKI010000001.1:0-38465 GCA_964546685.1 uncultured Caldisericum sp.
ATATACCAAAAAGTACAAACAGGACAGATAAAAACCCGAAAACAACTTTCATTTCTACCCGCTGGCTATTCTCTACTTTTTTCCTGGGTAATGATTTTAAAAGCCTTTGCTTCAAATTCTCTTTAAATTGTGGATCTGGAACCGAATCCTCTTTCAAAAATAAAGAAATATCCATGACCGAGATAAGTTCATCATCTCCTTTAAAATATTTTAAAGAGGGCTTAACTTCACTAAATATTTCGTCAAGAAAATCTTGAATTATCCCTTCTTTATCTTTCATCCAGTTTCTCCTTCAATCTATTCCTCAAAGCATTTAAAGCCCTGAACTGAAGAACCTTAACATTGTCTTCAGTTTTATTAAGAATCATGGCAATTTCCTTTATGCTTTTTCTTTCAAAAAATCTAAGATTAATAATTTCTTTATATTGCAAAGGTAACTCGTTAAGAGCGCAATCAACAAAATCTCTTATTTCTGATGCTTCCACCATCATATAAGGGTCATTTAACAGTGGAAAAAACCTCTCCTCCCATTTTTCTTCAAAAGGAAGAGTCTCTCTGCCGATACTTCTTCTGAACCAATCTCTAATTACATTTCTTTCAATCTTATAGACCCACACATCTAATCCCCCATATTCTCTAACTTCAAAACCGGGAAGCCCTTTTAATACTTTAATAAATGTTTCCGAAGTCAAATCCTCTGCTACTTCCCTGCTTTTAGTTCTTTTATATGCATATTTATATATCTTAGGGAAAAACTCTTCATAAAAATCGTTAAAAGCTCCCTCGTTTCCTTTCAAAATTCCTGATAAAATTTTTTTCTCTTTCTCTTTATCCATATAAACGTAAATCTTTTAAAAAAGTTACACTAAAACCCGCCAATAATTTCATTTTCACCTAAAAACCGCACATTTTTAACAATCAAGAGAGCATTATAATCATTTACCTCTGCAACAAAACGCCCATCACCAAGAGGCACTAAAGTTGTTTCAAGAAAACTGATTCTATTGCCATTAACAATTAAAATACCTTTTTTGCCATTTCTCTCAACAATTTTCTTGCCTTCGACTAATATTCCTTTTACAATGTCTGTTCTAACACGAAATTCGTTCTTTCCAAGAAAATAATTTAGATAGTCTTTAATAAGAACAAAAGTATTGTCTCCTTCTATCTTGACAACGGTGCCCCTAATTTCCGAAAATCCATCATCAAGAATAAAAACCAGGTTTTTCTTTGAATCATTAATTTTAACATCTTTTAAACAAACATAAAAACTATTATCAATAATAACCGAACCTAAAATCTCATTTGGCTGAACATAAGAATTTCCTTTAACGAGAAAGGGCTCATTATTAGAATCAAGCAGAGAATTGTTGACGGTGTTCTCATATTTTTTAAATGCATAATTTAAAAAAATTCCCGAGGCGGGGGAATTTATAAATTCTCTCTTTTCTCCGCTCGTTAAAACCCCTATCACCGTATTCTTTTCAACAAAATTACCCGCAACGACTTTGAATTCAACTTTTCCAGCAGATTGAGAATATATGGGTGATGCTCTAAAAATGGGGAATCCTTTTACTTTGACTTCAACAGGTATATATGAGACATTTTCAGATTCAATATTCAAAGTATTTGATCTTATAAAACCAATTGCATGGTTCCAAAGAGTTATTAAAAAAAATATGGCAGAAAAAATCAGAAAAAAACTTACCAGTTTTTTAAGCAAAAGTCCTCCTACTTATTTCTTTTTCTTATATAAGCAGGAATTTCAAAATCAGAAGTGTCAAAACTTTCTTCTAAATTTAATGGCTTTTCACGCCTCTTAAGTTCAGACTTACTGTTAAAACCAGCAGCAATTACAGATATATGAATCTCGTCTTCTAAATCTTTATCTATTGCTGTACCAAAGATAATATTAGCATCTGGCGAAACAGAATCACTTATAACAGAAGTTGCTTCATTTATTTCCGCAAGAGTTAGATCAGTTCCACCGGTTATATTGTATAACAATCTTCCTGCACCTTCTATTGAGAACTCAAGCAACGGGCTTGTTACAGCTTTTCTTGCAGCGTCTGCTGCTCTATTTTCTCCTTTGCCTGAGCCTATTCCTAGCCAGGCAGTTCCTGCCCCCTTAAGAGTGGTTTTAACATCAGCGAAATCAACATTTATAAGCCCTGGTACAGTTATCAGATCAGCTATACTTCTAACCGCATAAAGGAGGACATTGTCTGCTATTTTAAAAGCATCATTTATTGGCATCCTTCTGTCAACAATTTTTAGCAATCTATCATTTGAAATTGCAATTACAGTATCAACTTGCGGCTCAACTTCCTTGATACCTTCTTCTGCAACTCTCATTCTTGACCTTCCTTCAAAAGAAAACGGTTTTGTAACTATAGCAATAGTCAAAATATCAAGTTCCCTTGCTATGGCAGCTATGATTGGTGAAGCTCCTGTACCGGTTCCACCACCCATGCCAGCCGTAATAAAAATAAGGTCTGCTCCTTCAATAACCCTTCTCATTTCGTCTTTGCTCTCTTCTGCAGATTTTTTACCTATTTCAGGATATGAACCAGCCCCTAAACCTCCAGTAGTTTTAGCACCTATTTGTACTTTTTTATCTGCTTTATTTAGAGATAAAACTTGAACATCAGTATTGATGGCTATGAATTCTACCCCCTGAATTCCTTCATCGATCATTCTATTGATTGCATTGCCTCCGCCCCCTCCGATTCCTATCACTTTAATCCTTGCCTGTAAACCTTTCCAAGGATCTATCATTATAATTTCACCTCCTATTCAAATATATCTTTGAGCCATGAGAGGCTTTTCCAGAGGTCTGACTTTCTCCTCACAACCTTCTCATTTTCCATTGCATAACTTATAAGACCTACTGAAGCGGAATACTCAGGGGAGCTTAAAATATCTGAAAGTGCAAAATCACTTTTCGGAGAACCAACACGGGAAGGTATTTCAAGGATTTCAGAAGCCCTCTCTGCGAAACCTTTAAGCAAAGCACATCCTCCAGTAATCACGATGCCTGCTGGAATAGAGCTCCAGAATCCTGATTTCATAAGTTCTAATCTGATACCTTCAAGTATCTCGTCGACTCGCGACGTTACAATTTCACCAATCTCCGTATAAGGTACAGATAATTTCTCTTTGCTGCTCATTTTCTCTATCTCCACATCCCCTGAAGGGATATCACCCCTGCTTGTAATTACAAATCCGTATTTTTTCTTTACTTTCTCTGCTTCTTCAAGAGAAATTCTTAAGGCAAAAGCCAAATCTTTTGTTATATACTCTCCACCGATTGGCAGTACCGCAGTGTGCGCTATATTTCCATTAGAATATACTATAAGGTCTCCGGTTCCTGCTCCAATATCAAGGAGAGCAATTCCTAAATCCTTTTCCTGATCACCAAGTATCGAATAAGAAGAGGACAATGATTGCAAGACAAATGAACCAAATTCAAGTTCAGCTATAGAGATACATTTCTCTATATTATACAATGCGGTTGATGAACCAGTAACGATATGTACTTCTTCCTCGAGTTTAATGCCCGACATGCCAATTGGATTTCTGATTCCCCCTTGACCATCTATTATAAATTGCCTTGGCAAAATGTGAATTATCTTCTGATTTGGTTGTAGTAAGAGAACTTTAGCAGATTCTTCAACTCTCTTTATATCATCGTTTCCTATTTCTCTTCCTTCCTTAGAAATCACTATGACACCACGATTATTCACTGAAAATATATGTGCTCCACTGACAGTTACATAAACAGCTGAAGCTTTCTTCCCGGACATCGCTTCAGCCTGTTTTTTTGCTTGAACAATGGCCTCACTTGCCTTGTTCAGGTCAACAACAACACCTTTACTTATACTTTTAGATGGGACAATTCCAACTCCTATAATAGAAGCATTCCCATCTGTTTCCTCGGCAATTAAATACTTTACGCTACTGCTTCCTAAATCAAGCCCTGAAATTATTTTTTCGCTCACTTTCCTCTCCAAACAATTACTGCTTGATTATTATACCTTAAATCAATAGATTTAATTTCACTGATTTTCAAAGAAAACATTTGTAAAACCTTTAAATATTCTTTAAAATTCCTTTCAAGATTATCATTTCCCATTATAATAAGAATATCTTTTTTATCAAAAAATGCAATATTATTTTCGTAAATTTCCAAATTTTTAATTTTATCTGCATAATCATAAATTGAAAGAATTAAAAAAATTTTTGCAAAATCCTCGTTCCATTTATTTCTTTCAAAATCAGCAAGAATAAAAGTCCCTTCGCTCATAATCTCATTAATCACCCGACCACTTTTAGTTATACCAAAGACTCCGTTTGTGAATTTTATATTACAAATAGCTTCCTCTTCATAATTTATAGTAACTTTAAGGAGCCTTCTGTGAAGCGATACAGGAATTTTTGTATAATAAGTAAAATAAAATCCATCAAAACCTGTAAAAATATCTTCAGCTTTTAAAGGAATATTGCTTTCGATATTTATAAACCTCTCTGGAAGAAAAGGAGAAAAAGCAAAAAGAACAATAATAAAAAGTACCAAGACAAATAAAAATTTCTTCATCTTCTCCTTTTAAGGGTCTCGTTGACAATAAACTCTGTTAAATCATCAAAGCTCATCCCATATGCCCTGGCAGCATCCGGGATAAGGCTTGTTTCTGTAAAACCAGGTATTGTATTCACCTCTAAAACATATGGTAATGTGTTCTTAACAACAAAATCAATTCTTGCAAAATCGCGCAAAGAGAAAGAAGTATAAATGTTATAAGCAAGTTTCGATGCTAAATCACTTACCTCTTTAGGAATATTTGCTGGAATGATATGTGTGGACATACCCGGAGTATATTTAGAAAAATAATCATAGAAATTATGAGACGGCACAATCTCTATTACAGGAAGAACGATAATATTTTGCAGATTTCCTATTACTGAAACAGTGATTTCTTTGCCCTGAATGAATTCCTCAATGATAACACCTTTTGAAAAAGAAAAGGCAGTTTCTAATCCTTGTTTAAATTGATCTCCATTTTGAACTATACTGACACCAATAGCTGAACCCTGATCAACTGGCTTAATAACCATTTTCTCGACGGAAAGAATCGACTTTGCATACTCGTAAGAAATTTCTAAATCCTCTGTATATAAAAACTCAGGTGTAGGTATATTAAATTCCCTGAAAAGATATTTTGAAAAGAGCTTATTCATGCACAGAGCACTCTGAAGTACAGAAGAACCAGTATAAGGAACCCTCAATATTTCCAGTGCTCCCTGGATTGAACCATCTTCGCCAAAAGTCCCGTGAAGAGCTATAAAAACTACATCTGGTTTAAATTCTTCAACGACTTGTTCAATGTGTCCTTGAAAATCAAATTCTTTTACTTGAAAATTTCGCCTACCTAAAGCTTTAGCTATTGCCTTTCCGCTTCTTAATGAAATCTCCCTTTCCTCTGATAATCCCCCATAAATAACAAGAACCTTTTCCCTCATTTCTTCTTTTCCATTAATCTGACGTCTCTGAAATTCCCTAAAAGTTTTATCTCGAGTTCAAGTATTAGATCTTTCATTTTATAAACTCTCAACTGTGCTTCCTTAATAAGAGAAACTATATCATGTGCTGTCGCATTTCCAAGGTTAATTATAAAGTTAGCATGCAATTCAGATATTTGTGCATCACCAATTCTTAAACCTTTACAGCCCGCCTCTTCAAGAACCCGCCCCGCATAGGTAGTAGGCGGGTTTTTGAAAACACTTCCTGCACATGGATAGTTAACAGGTTGTTTTTCTTTCCGCATTCTAATATTGATCTCTTTTTCCTTTTCAATATCCTCAAATTTTTTCGTCTCAAGATCAAAAAGAGCATCAAGTAAAATGAGGTTCTCATCCTGAATTCTGCTATATCTATAATCAAATTTAAGCTCATCATGGCTTAATCGAAAAATCGCGCCATTATAATCAATAACATTAACACATTTAACTCTGGTGCTTAGAAAATGAGAATTACTGCCAGCATTCATCACTACTGATCCACCAACTGCACCAGGAATACCCCAAGCAAATCCCATTCCACAAAGATTTCTTTTCATTCCCTCTTCCAATAAGCTTTGCAGAGAAACACCGGCCTGAACTAAAACTTCATTTCCATTGAAAACCATGCCAGAAAAAGAATCAGAAATCTTAATAACAACACCCTCAATTCCTGAATCTGAAACTATTATATTTGTGCCATTTCCTATAACGGAGATAGACATTTTATTACTTTTTGCCCATTTAAGAATCATTGTTAAGTCATTAATATCAAAGGGCTTCACAAATATTTCTGCGACCCCCCCTATTTTAAAAGATGTATGTTTCGACATTGGTTCATTAATTAAAACTTCCCCGCGTAACAATTTGGTCAAAATCTCAAGAGATTTCTTCATTTTTTGACTCCTTGAGAATTTCAAAAACTTCTTCTGCAACAGCCCAGATATCACCTGGTCCAAGCAATACTACTAAGTCGCCACACACCAATTTTTCTTTTAAATAAAAAGGGATTTTTCTTTTGTCTTTAACATAAACAATTTCTTTTTCTGGGTTTAAAATCTTTAACCATTCATAAATCTTTTCACCTGAAACTCCTTCAATTGGTTTTTCAAAGGCAGGGAAAATATCAGTTAAAACTATCATGTCAGCAAGGTAGAATGGTTTAACAATATCTTCTTTCAGCATACTAACCCTCGTATATCTATGAGGTTGGAAAACAGCAACAATTCTCCTTTTGCCGAAATGTTTCCGTAAAGCACTAAGCGTGGCTTCGACTTCAGTTGGATGATCGGCATGGTCATCTATGAGCATGATACCATTAACTTCCCATTTCTTTTGCATTCTTCTTTTAGGTAAATTAAATGTTGAAATAGACTCAATCCCTTCTTTTATATTTATACCTGAAATATCTGAAGCAATTAGTGAAGCCATGGCATTAAGAACATTTTGTTCTCCAAAAGCCGGCAAAAAAATATTTTCATAAGTATTTCCCTTGTATCTAAGATCAAATTTTGTGCCACTTTCTAAAAATCTAAGGTTAAAGCCAAACATATCTGCTTTCTCGTTTTTCAAACTATAGTAGATTATATTATTCTTTTCACTCTTTACAACAGAGTAAGCGTTTTCATCATCCATAGAAACTACTTTATATTTAGATTTTTCCACTAATTTCAAAAAGGCATTTTTTAGATTATTAAAATCCTGTCCATAATAATTAAGGTGGTCCCTGTCAATGTTTGTAATTACAAGAACAAAAGGATTAAAATATAAAAAAGTGCCATCACTTTCGTCCGATTCAATTACAAAAAATTTTGCATCCTTATTAAAGCTGTTAAATTCAACAGTTTCTCCACCTACATACACGTTCACTTTCAAATCTTTACTAAGTATATGACCGATCATTGAAGTAGTTGTTGTTTTACCATGGGAGCCTGCAACTACTACAGTTGTAAAACCTTTAGTAATCCTTGCAAGAGTTTCGCCTCTTCTCTCAGTTTTTACACCGATATATTTAGCTTTTATAAAATTTCTATTTTCCTCAGAAATAGCTGAAGAATAAACAATAAATTTAAAAGCTCCGTCAATGCAATCAAGCTTTTCTCCTATATCAATTCTAATACCAGCCTTTCTAAGGTTTTTCACATTTTCATTTTCTTCTATATCTAAACCATATACTTCATAGCCAAAATCCTTCAAAAGTAAGGCAAGTTTACTCATACCTGTCCCACCGATACCGAATAAAAACACTTTATCCATGAAGAATTTCCTTTATAGTACTGTATATAATTTCCTCGCTTCTTAAAGGAAAAATATCAGAGCAATCATCTTTCATTTTTCTTATTATATCAACATGGGAAAAATAGTAAACAAGTTTTTGGTATAGAAGTTCTTCGTTCAATTTTTTTTCATCAATAACATCTATACAGCCTTTATTTTGAAGAAATAAGGCATTTTTCAGTTGATGATTATCCCTTGCATAAGGATAAGGAATAATAATTCCTGGAACCTTGCTTTTTACAAGCTCAGTGAGAGTCATTGCTCCGCCTCTTGCAACAGCGAAGTTAGAAACTGCATACGCAAGCTCAATACTTTCAAGATATGGTAAGATTCGCAAGTTTTTGCCAAAGCTTTCTCCTATTTTCAGCACCTCGTTAAAAAGGTTTGGACCAGTTATAAAAATTATCTGTATGTCAATTTGCGATAGTAACTTTTCAATAATATTTAAAAAAATAGCATTTATTTTCCTTGCACCACTGCTGCCACCAAAAATTAGAAGTGTAGGTTTATTAGCAAGTTCAAAAAAATTCAGTGCATAATCTTTACTTATACTATCTATATTAAATCTTATCGGGTTTCCGGAAAAGATATCTTTTTTTCTAAAATATCCATAAACATCGGGGAAACCAAGAAATATTTTTTTACTTTTCCACTTTAAAACTTGATTGGCTCTCCCTGGTATAATATTTTGTTCATAAAGAAAATAAGGAACACCAAGAACAACTGAAGCAGCAATAACAGGAAAAGAAATATAGCCACCTGCTCCAAGAACGACTTTGGGTCGCTCCTTTAAAATCATATAAAGCGCTTCAAAAAATCCTCTAAAATTGTCTAACGTAAATTTTAAAAAATTTTTAAACTGAAACATTGAAGAATTTATATTGATAACTCTAAACCCGTATTCTTTGAATTTAAGCTCTTCAAAACTACCCGATCTCCCAACAAAAACAACTTCGTCACCATTAGATCTAAAAATCTTTCCCACAGAAATAGCAGGATAAACATGACCACCGGTTCCACCTGCCGCGATTATAATCTTCATCAAACTACCTCTTTTCTAATAATATTAATCAAGATGCCTATTCCTATAAAATTTGCAAGCATATTGTTTCCGCCAAAACTTACAAAAGAAAGCGGAACTCCTGTAACAGGCATTAACCCAACATTAACAAGCATATTGAGAATCGCCGAGAGTAAAATATCAATTACAATACCAGCTGCAACAAGCCTTGAAAATGTAGATTGAGATCTCCTTGCAATTCTGAATCCAACATAAAAAATAATCAAAAAAACAGCTATAAGTACTGAACATCCAATAAGACCTGTTTCTTCACCAATTATTGCAAAGATAAAATCAGAAGATCTTTCCGGGAGGTATCCCGGAAACTTCAATATACTTCTCATAAAACCAACTCCAGCAATCCCTCCCCTTGCAAGCGCCCTAAAAGCCTGCAATGTTTGAAGTGCATCACTTGTAGAATATGCATATGGATTCAAAAAAGCATGGATTCTATTCATCCATTCCTTGCTTATAGTAATAAATAAAACTCCTCCCAGCAATGAAAAAGATAAAAAAGATAAAAATTCGGGTATAGATATACCTGTCAAAAATAAAAGAAACATCGAAGAACCAAAGGTAGTTATGCCGCTGCCTAAATCTGGCTCAAGACTTATCAGCACAGTCACAAAACAAATAAGTCCAAACATAAGAATATACAATTTTTTTGTAAACTTTTCTTTGACCTCCTGAGAAAACACTTTCGCAAGAAAAATAGTTAATATGATTGGCGCATATTGAGAAGGCTGCAATGCAAAAGGCAATTCTCCAAGATAAATCCACCTTCTAGACAGAGGCCCGTCGACGATGAAAAGAGAGACTATTAGTATAATAAGTAAAAGTTTTGAAGCCTTTGCCAGATATTTATGATTGAAGTAAGAGAAAAAAATAAGCACAATACTTCCAAGTCCCGCGTTTAAAAGTTGTCTGAAAAATAAATTAAAAGGAGCAGATTCAGATTCAACAGGGCTTATACTAAAGTTCATAAGAAGCCCAAAAAAAACAAGGGCATAGACAAGAATAATAAGTAAAATTATTAATTGGCTTTTATCTCTGTTCATAAATTATTAACTATAATTTTAAATTGTTCTCCTCTGTCCTCAAAATCTTTGAACATATCAAAACTGGCACAGGCTGGTGAGAGAAGGACTATATCCCCTGCATGAGCCTCTTTTCTGGCTAAGTTTACAGCTTCTTCAAGTGTTACAGCAAAAGTAAAATTTGTAAATCCTTCAACGGTAGAAGCTTCGGCTATTTCTGATGCAGTTTCTCCCAAAATAATTAATTTCCTTAATTTCCGAGAAAATAACCTTGCAAGTTCTTTAAAATCGTTATTTTTACTGCTGCCACCGGCTATAAGAACTATTTTTTCTTTGAAGGCTTCTAACGCTTTAATAGTGGAATCCGGAGTAGTTGACTTGGAATCATTCACATAAATTACTCCATCCACAGTTCTTACTAGTTCAATTCTGTGAGCCAAGCTCTTAAAAGTCTCAATCCCTTCCTTAATTTTTTCGTTCTCCAGGTAGAGTAACTTACCAATCGTAACTGCAACAAGTACATTTTGAACATTATGCAACCCAATAAGTTGAATATCTTTTCTTTCAAGGATTTTTTCCATCTTATTGTCAGAAAATAAAATTTCTTCGTTACTCAGAAATGTGCCTTTTTTCAAAAAACTTGAAAGACTAAAATAATAAACCTTTGACTTTACGTCTTTTGAGATTTCTTTAATTACAGGATCATCAAAATTTAAAACTGCAAAATCTGAATCTAATTGATTCTCGAATACTCTTTTTTTATTAAAAAAATATTCTTTCAGGTCTGCATATCTATCAAGGTGGTCCTCTGTAAAGTTTAAAAAAGCCGCAATATACGGACGGAAAGACTTAATAGTTTCTAACTGGAAACAGCTTATTTCAAGGACTGCATAATCCGGATTCGGATTTTCAATAAGTAATTGGGAATATGGCATTCCTAAATTTCCACCTGTAACAACATTGAAGCCGGCATTCTCAAGCATATGACCTGTTAAAGCGGTTGTAGTACTTTTCCCGTTGGTTCCAGTAATTGCAACAACTTTCGCCATAGGCGACTGGGTATAAGCAAATTCCATTTCTCCAATGATTGGAATACCCCTTCTTTTAGTTTCCTGCACAATCATAGAATTTAAAGGAATCCCTGGCGAAAGTATAACAAGATCAACTCCTTCCAATCTTTTGAAAGAGTGACCATCAGTCTCATAAGGTATTCCTTTTCCCTGAAGTAATGGTAGCATTTCTTTGATTTCAAGACTATTAGAACTTTCAGTTAAAAAAACATCGTTTCCTTTATTTTTGGCAAGCACAGCCGCATAAACACCACTTTTTCCTGCACCTATGACAACAATTTTCACATTCTACCTCTGAAAAAAAGTGCTAAAATGCAAAACATAACAGTAATTATAAAAAACCTGAAATCAATTTCTGATTCGCTCCAGTTTGAAAGCTCGAAATGATGATGAATTGGTGCCATTTTAAAAACCCTTTTGCCTTTGCTTAGCTTAAAATATCCAACCTGAATAAACACGGAGAGTGACTCTAAAACCGGGATAATAGCAATCAAAGGTAACAAAAGTTCAAATTTACCAAGAATGCTCATGGCTGCAATCGCTCCGCCTAAAGCACCGGCCCCGGTATCACCCATAAATATAGAAGCTTTCGGACTATTAAACCATAAAAAGGCAATTATAGATGGAATCAAAATGAAAGAAAAATCTCTTACAATTCCTTTGTTAATAATCGCGATTGTTACAAGCATTGGTATAGATACAATGCCAAGCAATCCATCTATCCCGTCGGTAAGATTAAACGCATTTGGAGATCCGACGAAAATTATAAGAAAAAGTATAAAATAAAAAAAACTACCTATTTGAAAAGAAGAGTTCCCTATACTTAACTCATACGTTAAAAAGTTTCTTCCAAAAATATATAGAAATAGAGCAATTACGGTTATTAAAATCATTTTCCATTTAATTGTCAAGCCTGTTGAATGTCTTTTTGTAGCAGTTAAGAAATCGTCAATAAATCCAACAAATCCATTCAGTATAAGAGCAAGATAAAGAAACAAAAATTCACTGTTTTTATAAAAAAATAAAAGAAAAAGAGGAGCAAGGAAAAAAATTATCCCTCCTCCCCGGGGTGTTCCTTCTTTAATCTTATGAGAGTCAGGTCCTTCATCTCTTTCAAATTGGACAATTCCCGCATTTCTCAAATAAGGCATCAAAAACTTAATCAAAAAAATTGACAATAGAAAGACTAATATAAAGATAAAATACTTAATTCTTTCCATCATAAAGCCTCTCTCTAAAAACCTCCACAAATTCTTCCATTTTCAATCCTCTTGAACCCTTGATAAATATAATAGATTTTTCGGGTATTGCAATACTCCTTAAAAAGTTCAAGATCATTTTTCTATCATTAAAGTCAAAAACCTTTTTCAGCCCTTTAAGAGTTGCCCCTTTTTTTAAAAAACTGGCATATTCCCCGAACCCAACTACAATATCTGGTTTAACAGAAGCAAGGATTTCCCCCGCCTCTTCATGAAGTTTTTGAGAATTTTTCCCAAGCTCAAGCATATCACCAATAATCATAACCAGGAAATCCTTATGTTCTTTAATTCTATTAATAGATTGTTCTAAAGAAAAGGGGTTTGAGTTATATGTTTCATCAATAATTCTTATGCCTTTTGGAAGGTTAATAATTTCTCCCCTGCCCTTTAACGGAATAAAACGTGAAACATAGTTAAGAGAACTATCAAGATCTATTCCTAAATTAACACCAACTGAAACTGCAGCAAGCATATCATAAAAGAAAGTAGAACCAGAAAAAGGAAGTGTTTTTCTATATTTTTTCCCTTCATAATTTACAATTACCTCCATATTATCTTCGGCAAGGTTAATTATTTCTCCAGATAAGTCTGACCTCTTATCCATCCCAAAAAAAAACTTATTGATATTATGATTAGTTCCGAACATACTTATTAAGTCATTGTCTAAATTTAAAATTGCAAGTTCAGATTTATTCACAATTTTAAACTTTTCTTTGGCAACACCTTCCCTATCCTTTAGAAACTCCGTGTGGGATTCACCGATATTGAGGATAACAGAAATCTCTGGCCAGGCTATTTCAATAAGTTTATCCATATCTCCTCTCTTTTGAACACCCATCTCCAATATTACAAAATCTAACTTTTCTTTCAAAATATCTACCAAAAAAATAGGAAGAGATAAATCAGTATTCAGATTACCAGGCGTTTTTGCAACATGATATTTTTCTTTCAATATTAAGTTAACCATCTCCTTTGTTGTCGTTTTTCCCGCACTACCTGTTATTCCAATGAACTTAGCTTCGCTTTTATTTCTTGCATACTGGCCAAGAGCGAGAAGAAAACCCTTTGTTGATGGTACTATATACTGGAAAATTTCTGAAGGCAAATCTACATGCTTTTCAACAATAACTCCTATTGCTCCATTCTCAACTGCTTGATTCACAAAATCATGCCCATCAAAATTGCTTCCTTTAAGAGCTATAAAAATATCTCCTTTCTTGATTTCCCTACTATCTAATTTGAAAGACTTAAATTCTCCATAAAATTCTCCCTTAAGGCAACCTGAAAAATCAAGAAAGAATTCATTTAAATTAATTTTCACAAAGAACCTCTTTTACAACTTCTAAATCAGTAAAATAAATAGTTTTTTCTTTGTAATGTACCTCTGTTTCGTCTCCTCGACCAAGTATTGCAATTATATCTCCCTTATCCAACATAGTAATTCCTTCTTTTATTGCTTCAATTCTGTTGATGACTATCTTCCCGTTACCCTTAACACCCTTCAAAACATCTTCTGCAATCACTTCTGGATCGTCACCTCGAGGATCGTCAGTTGTAACAATAACAAAATCACTATATCGAGAAGCAATCTTACCTATTTCGAGTTTCTTTTTCTTTGTTGAAAAGCCAACCGCCCCTACAACCGTAAAAAGTCTCCCGTGAGAAAATTCTCTTAAATGTTTCAAAACATTATCTATTTCTAAGGGATTATGGGCAAAATCAATAAGTATTGTTCTTCCATTTTTTCTTAAAAAGTTCATTCTTCCAGGTATTTTCGGTATTTTTTTCGCAAACTGTTTGATACGATTAATCTCATAACCCTCTGTAAGAATAAACAAGGACAATGCAAGAAAGTTATAAATGTTAAAAATTCCTCCCATCTTTAGATTTATAATGGTTTCATTGCCCTTATACTTAACAACTATTCCAAACTCTTCTAAGTCTTTAGATTTAATTGACCCTTCTATATCGGCGGAATTGTTTATCCCATACAAGAGATATTTTTTTGAAATTTCTTTAAATCTATTAATATAAGGAGAATCAGCATTCAATATAACATTTTCTTCATCCTTAAAGAAAGAGAGTTTTGCGTTCAAGTACTCCTCAAAAGTTTTATGAAAATCAAGTGCCTCCTCTCCTATGGTTGTTAGCATTTTTCTATAAAACTTTAAACCAGTAATTCTCTTAAGTTTAATGGCATGAGAAGAAACCTCCATAAATACGTACTTGATATTTTCTTCCACCATCTTTGATAAAATTGAATTTAAAGGAAAAGCATCTGGAGTGGTAGGCGGAAAATCTTCATTTCTCTTAAATAAATCACAGTAACCAATCCCAGTGGTGCCTATGAATCCTGCTTTTACGCCAATTAGATTGAAAAACTTATAAAGCAAAAAAGCTGTGGTTGTTTTTCCGCTCGTACCAGTGATACCAACAAGTTTAAGTTTATTTGAAGGAAAATTGAAAAACAAAGAGGAAAGTAATGAATATATTTTTCTGCTATCCTCCGTAAGTATTTTAAACCTATCTTTCGGAATTGAAATGTCTTTTTCCATAACAATACCGACTGCACCTCTATTTAATGCCTCATCAATTTTACTGTGAGAGTCAAAATTTTCTCCTTTCATTGCCACAAATACATTTCCTGTTTTAATAATCCTTGAGTCAATTTGAATTCCAGAAATTTCAACATTATCATCACCAATTACATTTAGCTCAGGAAAGTATAATTTTATTTCAGAAGCCTTCACGGTTCTATCCTTAAATACTTTATAAGATAAAGTCCTATTTGCTTAAATAAAGGCGCCGTTATATTTAAAGAGTAAGTTGGAGCTGGCGTTTCATCAATTACTACCAGTACAGAAACTTCGGGAGTATCTGCCGGGATTACGCCATAGAAACTATATATAAGTCTATCTTTAGAATAGCCGCCTTCCGGGAGTACTTTTTGTGCAGTACCAGTTTTACCTGCAATTGAATAACCATCTATCATCGCTTGAGGAACTCCATCTTTTGATATTACAGCCTTCATTGCCTCCATCACTTTATCTGCAATATCCATAGAAATTATAGTTTGCTTAACAACCGGTTGAAAATTATAAACACTGCCACCGTCAGATTTTCTGATTTCTTTAATGATTGTTGGCTTCATCTGAACCCCTCCATTGGCAATGGCAGATAAAGCTGAAATCAGCTGTAAAGGTGTAACAGCAATTCCTTGACCGAAAGACATTGTAGCAAGCTCAACATCGCCTATATTACTACCATCTGAAAGGATGCCTACTTCCTCTCCTGGCAACTCAATTCCAGTAGATCGGCCAAAACCAAACCTATCAAAATATTTAAGAAGATTTTCTTTCCCAAGCTTTAATCCAATTTTCATAAAAGCGACATCACAAGAATCCTTCATAATTTCGTTAAGACCTTTCTCGTTACCATGCTTCTGCCAGCAAGATAAAACTCTGTCTTTTACTTTAATATAACCGGGGCAATAAAACTCATCATCCACCTGAAGCGAGCCTTCTTCAAGCGCAGCTGCCGCTATAATTGGTTTAATTACTGACCCTGGTTCATAATTCCATTGAATTGCTCTATTATAAAAAGAGCTGGTTTTATCTGCATCAGGGTTTGTGTAATTCACCAGTCCAAGTATTTCGCCTGTTTTAGGTTTCATCACAATCACAAGACCACCCTTTGCTCCTGTATTGTTTACAGTCTCCTGAAGAAGTTTCTCAGTTGCAAACTGAATATTAGAGTCAATAGTAAGAAATATTAAATTGCCATTTATGGGATTAACTTTATAAGATGGTTCTCCAGGAGTCATTGGCTTTTCGGTATCAATGTTATAGAAAACCCTGCCCTTTTTACTTTCAAGGTCAGAGTTAAACTCATATTCAATTCCTGAAAGTCCTTCATTATCAACATCCACAAAGCCTAATATAGGAGCCATTAAATTAGTGAGGGGGTAGTTACGTTTAGATGTTTGAGTAAGCGTAACACCATCATTTATCGCCAGGGATTCTATTTTTTTCTTCTGTTCCAAGCTCAAAGACGTACTTACCATTACATATTGGGTAGCTTTGAGTATGTTTTCAACTTCTTTTTGTGAAATACCAATAATCTTTGAGAGATTTTCATCTATCTTTTTTTTATCCTCGTCACTTAGCCTTGCCGGATTTATATCAAGCTGAAATGCAACTTTATCAAGTGCAAGGAAAACGCCATTACAGTCAAGGATTTCACCTCTTTCTCCATTTATTACCTTGTATCCAAAATCAAATTGAGGATTCAATTCTGAAATCAAACTGTTTCTCTTTACAACTTGTATAAAAACAAGCCTTGAAAAAATAGAAAGAAAGACAACTACAAATATAATAAAAATTACAGAAATCCTCCTTATGAAAATTTCCTCTCTATTCTTCATTTTTAATACCGATTATGTAAAAATCTTTTGGCACTATCATCTTATATTTACTCTTTGCCATACTTTCCACACGGGCAGGTGATTCATAATATAATAAACTGTTTTTAAGCACTTCGTTGTCCAATTTAACAGCATTAAACTCACTTTTAAGATTACTAATTTTATCCTCTATCCTTAGATTGGCCACATAGAATAGCCCGTATGCTAAAATAAGTATAAGGAAAATAATAATTAAAATATAATTCCTTTTCATTATACGCGCTCCGCAACTCTCATCTTAGCACTTCTAGCCCTTCTATTTGCTTTTAACTCCCCTGATTTAGGTTTTATTACTGTTTTATTCAGAATTTTAAATTTTGGGCTCTTTTTAAAAACATTTTTGACTATTCTATCTTCAAGCGAATGATATGAAATAATTGCTATTCTACCACCAATTCTAATAATTTCTGGAACCTCATCAAGCATTAAGCTTAAATTTCCCAATTCATTATTTACATATATGCGTAAAGCCTGAAAAGTCCTTGTAGCTGGATGTATCTTCCTGTGATGTAAAGGATACACTTTCGATACTATGCTTGCAAGTTCAAAAGTAGTCTCAATTTGTTTAATTTCTCTCGTTTCTACAATTTTTCTTGCAATTAACCTCGAAAATCGCTCCTCACCACATTCCCATAAGATCGAAGCAATTTCATTTTCACTAAATCTATTTATCACATCCATAGCCGAAAATTGCATTTCTTTATTCATTCTCATGTCAAGGGGGCCATTCTCCCTGAAACTAAAACCAAAATCTCCTTTGCTCAGCTGAAAAGATGACATTCCAAGATCAGCAAAAATCTTATCAACTTTACTAAAACCAAGCTCGAATACAATGCCTAAAACATTTTTAAAATTCCCATGAACTAGTCTGAAATTGGTGCCAACCTTAGACAATCTTTCAGTACATTTCTCCAATACAATTGAATCAAGATCTATGCCAATAAGAAAACCTTTAGTCCCAACTTTTTTCAGAAACTCTACGCTATGTCCTCCTTCACCAATAGTGCAATCAACTAATATTTCGCCTTCTTTAATAGAAAGTTGTTCAAGCGCTTCTTCAAGTAAAACTGGTATATGAACTATTTCCATCGTGTAAATTATATATAAATACAGAGAATTAAAAATACTTAGCAGTATAAGGTAGATGCTAATATTACTTTCAAGTTTTTTAAATTAAAGAGAACATCAATAATTTCAGAACTCATTTTTAAATGTTACAATAATTCAAATTGCAGAGATTTTTAATTTTCAAAAAACTTTTAAAATATAAAAAGAGATATCCAAGAAATTTAAATTCTATGGACAGTATAGCTACAGGAGGAGACATGACCGCCAAAAAGTTAGCAGAACTAATAAAAGGGAAAGTGTTATCAGGAGAAAAACTTCTTGATAACGTGAAGGTAAAAAGAGCATTTGCGGCTGATTTAATGAGCGATGTTCTTGCATATGTTGCAGGAGAAAAAAAAGATACAATTCTGATAACAGGAATAACAAATCCACAGATAGTAAGAACTTCTGAGATGCTTGATATACCCATAATTATTGTAGCAAGAGGAAAACAAATTCCAGAGGAAACAGTCAAACTCGCAAGAGAAAAAAATATAATCCTCATTTGGACGAAGCTAATTATATTTGTTGTAAGCGGGATTCTCTACATGAACAAGATAAAAGGGGCAAAGATTAATCCACATGTTAGAAAAAGCTCTTCTAATTGAAGAATGCCCAGTAAGAGGCGGGGATTTTGAACATGGAGGCGAAGCTTCTTCAAAGATAAAAAACGTTTTAAAGAGGTTAGGAATCAACGATTCTATTATAAGAAGGGTAAGTATAGCTTCATACGAAGCAGAAATGAACATCGTTATTTATGCAGAGTCTGGTAAATTGATACTTGAAATTTTCAAAGATAAAATTAAAGTCACCGCAAAAGATAAAGGACCTGGAATTGTCGACATCAAACTTGCAATGAAAGAAGGATATTCAACTGCTCCTCCAGAAATAATAGAAATGGGTTTTGGGGCTGGAATGGGTCTTCCGAATATCAAAAAGAACAGTGACAGGCTAAAAATTGACAGCAAAATAGGGGATGGAACTAAATTAGTTTTCGAGGTGGATTTAAGATGAGAAACGAAAACTACTTTCACTCAATTAGGATTTCAGAAAAAAAATGCCTGGGTTGCACGCATTGCATGAGAGTATGTCCTACAGAAGGAATAAGGTTAAGAAAAGGAAAAGCATTCTTACAAGACCTTAAATGTATTGACTGCGGGGAGTGCCTCAGAAATTGCCCTCATTCAGCTATTACGTCTGAGGTTGATTTATGCGACTCGATGTCAAGATTTGATTATAGAATTCTTGTATTACCATCGTCTCTTGCATCGCTTGATTTCAAGGGAATTCCTTATGAAATAATATTGAAAAGATTATTTTATTTAGGTTTCAACGAAATTTGGGAAGAGGGAATAGGAAATGAAATTTTTCTATTAAAAACAAGAGAACTGTTAAGGAACAAAAGCAAAAGAAAGCTAATAATAAGTACAGCATGCCCTTCAATAGTAAGATTTTTACAGGTTAACTTTCCTTCGCTTCTTTACTATCTCTCTCCACTAAATGCACCAAAAGATATTCTTGCAAGTTTTATAAGAGGCGAAAGAAAAAATTACAAAAATCTCGGGATATTTTATGCCTCACCTTGCCCTGCAAAAGTTACTTCTGTAAAAAACCCCCAGGGAATAAAAGAATCACAATTTGATTATACCTTGGGCTCCGATAACCTATACAACAAGGTCCTATCGATAAGAGAAACGGGGGAAGGGAAAATGTACCTTTCAGGAAATCTGGGGCTTTCAATGGGCAAGAAAGGTAGTGAAAAGAACTTCCTTAAAAACTATAAAGTAATATCCATAAGCGGGATACAAGAAGCAAAAAACTTTTTCGAAAAATTGGAAGAAGAAAAAATCCCTCCTCTTGATTACATCGAGGTGTGGGCCTGTTATAATGGATGTGTGGGAGGTTCTTTATTGCCATCAGAGGACTCAAATATTGCATATTTCAGATTAGAGTTGGAAAATAAAAATAGAACAAATCTATTCTCAAAAGATATTGATACCTTCAGTATCTATAAATCCATAAAATCGGATATTTTATATCTTACAGAAGAGATTAAGCCGAGGCCTCAATATTTTCTTGCGGAAAACTTTGAAGCTGCAGCGAAAATAATGAATGAAACAAAAAAGATATTGGAAAAATTACCTCAAATAGACTGTGGCTCCTGTGGTGCACCTTCTTGTAGGGCTTTTGCAGAAGATGTAGCAAAGGGGGAAACAACATTATATAGCTGTGTTTTCCTTAAAAGCAAAAAATAATTTCAGACAATAATTCTTTCCGGGAAAGTGTAGATGTTAAATCTCTCGCCTCTTAAAAAGCCAATGACTGAAATTTTATATTCTTTAGCCAAAATAATGGATAGTGAGGTTGGTGCGCCTTTTGAAATAATTATTGGTATCTGAGATATAGCAGCAATTTTTACAATTTCAGATGACACTCGCCCTGACAGAAGAAGAATTTTATTATCCCCGCTTGTAAGTTCTATAAGCATTTTTCCTATGACTTTCATAACCGCATTGTGCCTTCCAACGTCTTCATAGAAGTATAGAAGATGAGCATCCTCAAAAAGAGAAGCATAGTGAGTACTCCCCGTTTCACTAAATACTGTATTTACATTTTTTAGCGTTTCTTTGGCCTCTTCAATTTTTTCTCTACTAATCACGAAGCTGGAATTAACAGGACTTACAATTTTACTTCCTTTTTCATCAAAACAGGAAGAATAAATTACAATTGGCTCAACATTTTCAAAATTTCTTTCAGCAAAAAAATAAGCTTCATTCTCTTTTAAATTAAAAATCTTGATATCAGAGGGTTTTAATAAAAAATTTGAAAAAAGAAAACCATAAGAGAGCTCAAGATCATCACCGGGCATCCTAAAAACAGTTCCCACTTTTTTATCATTCAAAAAAATAAGTAGAGGGGCCTCATTTACAACTAAATCTTCGACATCCTCGGAGTGGTCAGAAAAAACTTTTTTAACTTTCGCCTTAAATATTTTTTCCAATTACTTCCTCCAAAATTTCAAGGTCTTTTTTGGTATTCAAGTTAAAAAAAGACGTAAGGTCGCTATCAATTTTTCTAATCTCATCTTCACCAACATAAACCGTTTCAACAAAATTGAAAAGCTCACTAATTTTATAGATTCCGCCGTCAAGAAGCTCTCGAATTTGAGGTATAATATTTTTTGAATAAACAGAGTGAAGTGCTTCGGGAAACCCTCGAACTGTGGGAACAATAATTTTACCTTCCTTGCACATCAAGTATTCTATCAATTTTAAATCAATAAAAGGCATATCTGCACCGCAAACAAATGCCCTCTTATCTTCTATATTTTTTAGTCCTGTATATATTCCGACTATTGCACCTATTTCTCTATATTCATCTTCCAAAATTTTTATTCTATATTTTTCTTCCAAATTTCTGAACTCAAGAGCATTACTTGTTACAATAACAATCTCACAAGAAAGAGGGGAAAGTCTTCTCACTACTCTCTCAACAAGGCTTTCCCCATTTATAGTAAAAAATTGTTTCTTGCTTCCAAACCTTCTACTTTTTCCCCCAGCAAGAATTATTACACTCACTTTTTAGCTGTGCCTTCCCTTAAATAAATATACCAATAAATCGTTCCCACGAAAAATGCACCCCCAATAATATTACCTATTGTAACCGGCACAAGGTTTTTAATAAAGAAATTGCCCCAGGTCAAGTTTGAAAGGTTCGGCAACTGTACAGAAGAAGACGTGGCAAACTTTGATACTATAGAGTTTTTGATAAATAAACCATAGGGAATAAAAAACATATTTGCAATTGAGTGTTCAAACCCCGAGGCAACAAAAGCCATTATTGGAAAATAAATAGCGAAAATTTTGCCAATAATATTCCTGCTTCCAAAAGCAAGCCAAACAGCAAGACAAACAAGCCAGTTACAAAGAATCCCTCTTGCAAGGGCTTCCCAGAAACCAAGGTTAACTTTTGTATTTGCAATTGTTAATGCCTTAAGGCCTAAAGAAGCATCATTAAATTTCCACAACCCAGCAATGAACATGAGCAATGCAAGCAAAACTCCGCCAACGAAATTTCCCAGGTAAACTGTCCCCCAATTTTTTAGCAAACCAGAAATCTTTGCCTTGCCATGTAAACAAGCCGTAATCATCAAGTTATTCCCTGTAAAAAGTTCCGCACCACCCATTACAACGAGCATAAGTCCAACAGAGAAAACAGAACCTGCTAAAAATTGAGTAAACCCAACTCCTATTTTTAGGTCATGGGAAATCATCGTGGCAAGTTCACCTCCGAAACCAATGTATACACCCGCAAGAACAGCAAGCACAAGCATCTTAAAGAAAGGAAGTCTCGCTTTTGCACATCCTACTTCAACAGCCTTTTCCGCAATCTCCTTTGGAGAAAGATCGTTTACATTTACGTTTTCCATTTAATCCTCCTATTTTTCAAAAAATCAACATATACGTTTCTATTTTTACAAAAAAAGATAAATAAGTCAATACATAAAAATATATTATATCAATAAAATTATATAAAAGTGAAAACTTTAACTATTTGACAAAAAACATTAAAATATTAAAATAATATCATGTTAATTAAAGATGTAATTAAATTACTTAATTTAAAAGTTTATTCCGAAGGAGACAATTTAAATATAGAAGATGCTTACACCTCAGATCTTCTATCAATAGTAATCGCAAATGCACCCAAAAATTCTATTTGGATAACAGTTCAGAAACATATAAATATAGTGGCTGTTGCAAGTTTAAAAGAAATCAGTGCTATTATAATTACAGAAGATTATATTCCTGAAGAAGTAATAAAAAAAGCGAAGGAAGAAAAGATATGGCTTTTGGGTTCGAAAGAAGACTCCTTTACCGCATCAGGAAAAATCTTTAAGATACTTCAGGATGAAAAAATTCATGACTGATCTTCATATACATTCAACGCTCTCCCCGTGCGGGAGCCTTGAAATGTCACCCAAAAGAATAGTTGAAAGAGCAAAAATCCTTGGTATAAATTTTATTTCAATAACCGACCATAATGCAATAAAAAACTCAATCCCTGCCAGAAATCTTTCAAAAAAATATGGAATGGGATATTTATACGGAATGGAAGTCCAAACAGAAGAAGAAATTCACATATTAACATATTTTGATAATTATTCAGAACTATTAAATGTATGGAACATGGTTTATGAAAAACTTCCAGATATAGAAAATAAACCCGATTATTTTGGAGATCAAGTTATACTTGATGAAGAAGAAAATATTGTGGGCTTTGAGGAAAAGCTTCTCTTAAATTCGTCTAAAATTTCTCTTGAAGACCTATGTAAAATTGTTCAGGAAAACAATGGTATAGCAATACCTGCTCATATTGATAGCGCTACATACGGGATAATCAGTCAGATCGGATTCGTTCCCCATGATTCGTTTTTCCCATTTCTTGAAATTTCTTGCGAACACAAAGAAAAAAAATTAATCGACGAACTTTCATATCTAAAAAACCGCAAATTTGTTTCATTTTCTGATGCCCATTACGTTAACGAAATCGGAAAGTGTTACACTATTTTTGAACTAGAACTACCTACAATACCTGAACTGCTAATGGCGTCCAAAGATTTAAATAAAAGAAAAGTTACAGATATCGCAAGGAGGCAGACATGATAAAAAATCTTCGTATTCCAGACAATCAAGATTATAGAGAACTTAAAAAATTTATCGAAGAAAATAAGGAAGGAAAGGGAGCAATTCTAAATGTTCTCTATAAAGCCCAGGAAATTTTCGGTTATCTCCCCGTAGAAGTTCAATACTTTGTTGCAAAAGAGCTAAATGTTCCAACTTCACAAATTTTTGGAGTCGTAACGTTCTACCATTTCTTTAGAACTCAACCAATTGGGAAGTATCTCATAAATGTATGTCTTGGGACCGCATGCCACGTAAAAGGTGCAGACAGTGTTCTAAAAACATTATCAAAAGAATTGAAAATCAATGCTGGGGAAACAACAAGTGACAAACTCTTTACTCTTTCGACAGCGAGATGTTTCGGTGCTTGTGGACTGGCTCCGACAATGATGGTTGGCAAAGAAATATATGGTAGACTAACGCCTCTCAAGGTAGTAAACATAATAAAAGAAATTATAGAAAAAGAAAGTAATGAATGAAATATCTCTCCATATAATTGATATTGTTCAGAATTCAATAAGTGCTGGTGCGAAGAATGTTAAAGTCCGGCTTAGCGAAGACTCTATGAAAGATTTTGTCTTACTTGAAGTCGAAGATGATGGAGTTGGAATAGACGAAGAAACTCTCCATATGGTAGAAGATCCCTTTTTTACAACAAAAACTGGAAAACATGTTGGACTTGGAATACCCCTCCTCAAACATACATCAGAAACTACTGAAGGAACATTTAAAATAGTCAGCAAGATGGGAAAAGGCACAAAAATAAAAGGTACATTTAAAAGAAGCCATATTGACCTTCCTCCATTAGGAAATCTTGAAAATACAATTCTCACACTAATTTTTGCTACAGAAGGTATAAACTTAAAATTTATATATGAAAAGAATGGAAAAATCTTTAGAATTGAAACTGGGAAAATTAAAAGCATGCTCGGAAATGTAAAATTTTCAAACCCTGAAGTAATTAAATTTTTAAAAGAATATATAAAAGAAAAATTAAAAAACATGGAGGTAAAAAATGAAGCTTGAAGACCTAAGAAAGATAAGAGAAAAGGCAGAAAAAGAAATGCAACTAAGGGAAGGAAAAGGAAGAATTAGGATTGTTATTGGGATGGGTACGAGTGGTATTGCAGCAGGAGCAAGGGAAACGCTAAAGGCATTTTTAGATGAAATAGAAAAGAGAGCACTCACCGATGTTATTATTGCTCAAACCGGCGAAAAGGGGCTTGCTTCAAGTGAGCCAGTTGTAATAATAGAAGAAGTGAATAAGCCTAAAATAGTATATGGGAATGTAACGTCAGAGGTCGCAAAAAGGATAGTCGCCGAACATATAGTTAACGGTGTAATAGTTTCCGACCATGTTATTCAAATTGAAGAATAGGAGTCTAAAATGAGAAAAAGGTTAGATGTCCTTATCTGTGCTGGAGCTAATTGTGTTTCTTCGCACAGTCTGGACATCAAAAAAAAGCTCGAAGAAGAATTAGAGAAAAACCAGCTTAAAGATGAGGTCAATATCGTAGAGACTGGATGTATGGGTCCCTGTCAGCTCGGGCCCATAATGATAGTTTATCCGGACGGTTCATTTTATATAAGATTAAAAGAGGAAGACGTCTCTAACATTGTGAAAGAGCATTTCTTAAAAGGAAGACCAGTAAAAAGACTTTTGTGGACAACTCCAGAAGCAACAAAAGTCATCGAAGAAAAAAAGAAAATCCCATTCTTTGAAAAACAGAAAAAAATTGTCCTTGCTAACTGTGGAAAAATAAATCCAGAAAATATAGAAGAATATATTGCTGTTGGAGGATACGAGGCATTAGCAAAAGTCCTAACAAAAATGTCATCTGAAAAAGTAATAGAGGAAATTACTAAATCAAAATTAGTCGGAAGAGGTGGTGCTGGTTTTCCGACGGGTCTCAAATGGAAATTTGTAAAAGAATCTCAAGGGGATGAAAAATATGTCATCTGCAATGCAGATGAAGGTGATCCTGGAGCTTTTAAGGATAGAGCAATTCTTGAAGGAGATCCACATACTGTAATAGAGGGAATGGCAATAGCAGGTTACACAGTTGGTGCAAATAATGGATACATATATATAAGAGCCGAATATCCCCTGGCAATAAAAAGGCTCGAAATTGCTATCGAACAAGCAAGAAAATACGGCCTTCTTGGTAAAAATATTTTCGAAACTAATTTCAATTTTGACATCGAATTAAGAATGGGAGCCGGAGCTTTTATAGCAGGAGAGGAAACCGCGCTTATTGCTTCTATAGAGGGTAAAAGAGGAATGCCACATCAAAAACCCCCATATCCTGCACAAAAAGGTGTATGGGGAAAACCCACCCTTATAAATAATGTTGAAACATTAGCAAATATCAGGCATATCATGCTGAATGGAGGAGATTGGTTTAGTTCAATTGGCACAGAAAATAGTAAAGGAACTAAACTATTTGCACTTTCTGGAAAAGTAAACAATACTGGTTTGATCGAAATCCCATTTGGATTGACTCTCGGAGAAGTTATCTTTGATATAGGTGGAGGAATTCCAAAAGGAAAAAAATTTAAGGCTATTCAAATGGGGGGGCCATCCGGAGGATACATAACAAGTGAGTTTTTAAATCTTCCTGTTGACTATAAGGAGATTGAGAAAACTGGTGCAATAATTGGCTCAGCGGGAATGATAGTTCTTGATGAGGATAACTGCATGGTAAATATGGCAAAATTCTTCATCGAATTTACAATGTCAGAATCCTGTGGACAATGCACCCCCTGCAGAATCGGGCTTAAACAAATGTACGATATCCTCGATAGAATAACAAATGGTGAAGGAACTCTTGAAGACCTTGAGGAGCTTGAAATACTTGGAAACCAAATCAAAAGCACTTCACTTTGCGCCTTAGGAGGAACAGCACCAAATCCTGTTCTTACAGGTTTAAAATATTTCAGAGACGAATTCATTGAACATGTAGTTAATAAAAAATGCAGGGCAGGTGTTTGTGCATCACTCTTCTATGCTCCCTGTGTCAACTCATGTCCAGCAGGCGTAGATGTTCCTCGTTATCTTGCACATATGACAGCAGGTAGACTTAAAGAAGCTTTCCTTATACATATGGAACATAACCCATTCCCGAGTGTATGCGCAAGAGTTTGTCCAGCCTTCTGCGAAAATCCATGTGAGAGAGGGAAGTTTGATGAGTCTATTGCCATTAGAGAAGTAAAAAGGCTTTTTGCTGACTGGGCAACAGAGAGTGGCGTAGAATTCGCGCCCCCTCAAAAACTAAAAAAAGAGAAAGTGGCCATAGTAGGTTCTGGACCAGCAGGTCTCTCTTGCGCTTTTTATCTTACAAGATTAGGCTATAAACCTGTTTTATTTGAATCTTTACCCGTTCCTGGTGGAATGATGCAAGTTGGAATACCGGATTATCGCCTCCCAAAAGATGCTCTTGAGCAAGAAATTAAAAGAATTGTAAAGTCTGGAGTAGATTTAAGGCTTAATTCCCCAGTAAATAGTGTCAAAGAGTTGAAAGATATGGGCTTTGATGCAATATTTATCAGTGTAGGCGCACACTGTTCAGAACAGTTAGGAGTTAAGAGCGAAGAATTAAAAGGAGTTATTGGTGGTATAGAGTTTTTACAAGATATAAGCCTTAAAAGAAAAAATATAAATCTTAAAGATAAAAAAGTTATAGTGGTTGGCGGGGGCTCGACCGCAATGGATGCAGCAAGGACAGCTCTTAGAGTTGGATCAAAGGATGTAAGTGTTGTATACAGAAGGTCAAGAGAAGAGATGCCCGCACAGGCTAGTGAAATTAATGAAGCAATGGAAGAAGGAATAAAATTTTATTTTTTAACAAACCCTGTTGAATTTAGCGGAAATAAAAGGATTGAAAAGGTAAAGTGCATAAAAATGGAGTTTAAGGGTTTTGATAAGAGTGGAAGAAGAAGACCAATTCCAAAAGAAGGATCGAAATTCGAAATTGAGGGTGATCTTGTTCTTCTTTGTATTGGACAAAGGCCAGAACTCTCAAAGTTTAGCGAAGAGTTGGAAACCAATAAAAATGGCACATTAAAAGTTGATAAAGTCACCTTAGAAACAAATATTAAGGGGGTATATGCAGGTGGAGATGCCGTTCTTGGACCATCAACAGTTGTTGAAGCAGTAGAACAAGGAAGAAAAGCTTCTATTTTCATTGATAAATTCTTTGGTTACGACGGAGAATTTTCGTTCCCTCAAAGAGACATTGTGGAAACGTCTTTTAATGAAGATGAATACTTAAAGGTAATCCCGAGGAAGACTCCAAAACTTGAAGAAATTGAAAAAAGAATTAAGTCATTTGTTGAGGTAAATAAAGGACTTTTATTGGAAGAAGCAATTGAGGAATCAAAGAGGTGCTTAAAATGTGATAGAGGAAAAGAAATTTATCGAGAAAGAGAAAAAATAGTTGGAGAGTTAGAAGAGGTGGCTTAGGAGGTAAAAATGACAAAAGAAAAAATTATTAAGAGTTTCGAAAAGAAGCCTGAAAATTTATTGCTTGCACTTCATAGCCTTCAAGAAAATAACGTAAACCATTATCTAACAAAAGATGACCTTATGGAGATTTCAAAATATTTTTCTTTACCTTATAGTTTTGTTTATGGTGTCGCGTCCTTTTACTCAATGTTCTCTTTTAAACCAAGAGGGAAGTATATAGTTAGAGTGTGTAAATCTCCTCCATGCCATCTCATGGGAGCAAGTTCAATAATTGATGAACTCAAAAAAGTGCTTAGAATAAATTTTGGAGAAACTACAAAAGACAATCTCTTTACTCTGGAGTTTTCATCATGCCTTGGAGTTTGTGGTGTTGCTCCTGCAATGATGATAAACGAGGAAGTATTTGGAAATCTTACACCTCAAAGGATAAGGAAAATCATTGAAGAAAAACGGGAGGAGAAATGAAGATCACAAGAAATCATATTCTATTTGTAATAGATACAGATAGTGTACTTAATGGTGCATATTCAGTAATGGAGGAAATGAGAAAAGAAATAGAAAACAAAGGACTTTCAGATGAGATAAAAATTCTTGAGACAGGAAACCTTGGCATAACAGGAAGAGGAGTAACTCTTGTGATTTATCCAGAAGGTACTTACTATGTGAATATCCAAAAAAATGATGTAAAAAGGATTGTTGAAGAACACCTACTCAAAGGAAGGCCAGTAAAAGATCTGATACTTAAAAGAGAAGTACTGTTTAAAGGTGCCACTTTAGAGAGAATTGGGCCAGGAAGAGAACAAGTTCGGATTGTACTGGCAAACAGTGGAGTAATTGACCCTGAAAATATAGAAGAGTACATTGGTCGAGGCGGATACGAAGCACTTGAAAAAGTGTTAACAACCACGAAGAGCGAAGATGTTATAGAAGAGATCAAAAAATCCAAATTAAGAGGAAGAGGTGGTGCAGGCTTCCCTACAGGACTTAAATGGGAAAGTGCAAGAAAATCCTCTGGAAAAGAAAAATACCTTATCTGTAATGCAGATGAAGGTGAACCAGGAACATTTAAAGATAGATTAATCCTTGAAGGAGACCCTCATAAACTCATCGAAGGAATGATTATTGCAGGTTATGCAATAGGAACGCAAAAAGGATACATCTACATAAGAGGAGAATATGCTCTTTCAATAGAAAGGTTTAACAAAGCCATAAAAGATGCTAAAAAATATGGACTTTTAGGAAATAACATACTTGACTCAGGATTTTCGTTTGATATAGAAGTAAAAAGGGGAGCAGGAGCTTATATATGTGGTGAGGAAACTGCTCTAATCGAATCACTCGAAGGCAAGAGAGGTGTGCCCAGATTAAAACCTCCGTACCCTACCGTTGTAGGATTTTTCGATAAACCTACAGTGGTAAATAATGTTGAAACCCTAGCAAATATTGCACCAATAATCAAGAATGGGAGTGATTGGTTTAAAAAAATTGGAACCGAAACTTGCCCTGGGACTAAAGTCTATACAATACTTGGACATGTATATTTTCCAGGACTTCTAGAAGTTCCTATGGGAACTATACTCAAAGAAATCATTTTTGCATACGGGGGAGGAATTAAAAATGGGAAAAAATTCAAAGCCGCACTCATAGGAGGTGCTGCAGGAGTATTTCTCCCAGAAAATCTTTTAGATGCGAAAATGGATTTTGATAATCTAAAAGAATACAAAGCAGTATTAGGATCCGGGGCAATTCTTGTAATGAATGAAGATACGGATATTTCAGATATGCTGCAATCGATCATCGAATTTTTTAATCACGAGTCCTGTGGGAAATGTGCACCGTGTAGAATTGGGTGCAAAGAACTACTGACAACGATTAAAAATATAAGAAAAGGCAAAGAAGGACAAGAGAGTTTAACCAAAATGATTTCCTTATCAGAAATGATGTTTTCTACATCTCTTTGCCCGCTTGGACAATCCTTAATTCTCCCAGTAAAAAGTGCAATAGAAAACTTTAGAAGTGATTTTGAACAAAAAATGATCTAAGATAAGGAGGAAAACAATGGTTAGATTTTTTGCGTTTAGAAAAACATCGATTTATTTAACAAAAATGAATTTTGAAAAAAATGGAGGGAACTATGGAAAATAGTCTTATAACAATTATAATCGATGGAAGAGACGTAAAGGCAAAAAAAGGAGAAAATCTATTAAAGGTAGCCAGAGATAACGGCTTTGATATACCAGGCCTTTGTTTCTTCGAAAAAGTTTCTCCAACAGGAGCTTGCAGGCTTTGTGTCGTAAAAATCGAAGGTACAAGAGGACTTGTTCCTGCTTGCACAGTTACTTTAACGGACGGATTAAAGATTACAGCATTCGATGAAGAGTTAGAAGGTTATAGAAAGACACTTTTAGACTTGCTTCTTTCAGAACATAATGGGGATTGCATGACCTGTGATAAAAACGGAGATTGTGAACTTCAAGACCTAGCTTACAGATATGGGCTTGAGGCAGATCAAAGGAAGTTTGCGTCAATCTGGCAACAAATGAATTTTCCAAAAGATACTACGTCGCCTGTTTTAATTTACGATGCAACAAAATGTATAAAGTGCCAAAGATGCATTAAGGCTTGCTATGAAATACAGGGGAAAGGAGTACTTTCATTTGCAAACAGGGGCATGGCAACTTATGTAATAGCAGATTTAGGTAAGTGGAGCGAATCAGAGTGCGACGGTTGCGGAGAATGTATCCAGGCTTGCCCTACAGATGCCCTTATAGAAAAACCTGTATTTGACAGGGTAAGGAAAATGGATATCGATAAAAAAGTGGTAACAACATGCGCTTATTGCGGTGTAGGTTGCCAGCTTGAATTATGGATAAAAGATAATAAAATTGAAAAAATCAAAGGTTACGACAGTATTCCAAACTATGGTTCAACATGCGTAAAAGGAAGGTTTGGGTTTGAATTTGTCAACGACCCAAACAGATTAACTAAACCATTAATAAAGAAAAATGGAAAGTTTGAAGAAGCCACTTGGGAAGAGGCATTAAATTATACCGTAGAAAAGCTAACAGAAATAAAAGAAAAATATGGACCAGATTCCATAGGAGGGCTTTGCTCTGCCAAATGCACCAATGAAGAAAACTTTGTGTTCCAAAAATTTGCAAGAGCAGTTCTGGGGACAAACAATGTTGATCACTGTGCAAGACTCTGTCACGCTTCGACTGTTGCAGGACTTGCAAGATCATTTGGCTCTGGAGCAATGACAAACTCCATCGAGGAACTTGAAAATGCTGAAGTAATTCTCGTTACGGGATCGAATACTACCGAAACTCACCCTGTGATTTCACAAAAAATAAAAAGAGCCGTGCTTTTCAATGGAGCTAAACTTATCGTAGTTGATCCGAGAAAGATTGATCTTGTAAAATATGCAACGCTTCATCTAAGACAAAAAAATGGGACAGATGTTGCATGGATGAACGGAATGATGAATGTAATATTAAAAGAAGGTTTACTAAACGAAGAGTTTATTAAAACAAGAACAGAAGGTTTCGAAGAGTTTAAAAAGGTTGTTGAAAAATACACTCCAGAAGTAGTAGAAAAAATCACAGGTATACCAGAGAAAGACCTTATAAAAGCCGCAAAAATTTATGGCTCTGCAAAAAAAGCAAGTATAGTATATGCAATGGGAATTACTCAGCATATAACAGGTACAGACAATGTAATGTCAACCGCTAACCTTGCAATGCTTACCGGAAATGTAGGAAGAGAATCTACAGGCGTCAACCCACTAAGAGGACAAAACAATGTTCAGGGAGCTTGTGATATGGGAGGACTTCCAAATGTATTCTCGGGCTATCAAAGCGTAGAAGACCCAAAGATAAGGGTTAAATTTGAAGAAGCTTGGGGAGTAAAACTGGGAGATATGAGCGGGCTCACAGTTGTTGAAATGATGAATGCAGCAACGCATGGGAAAATAAAAGCATTCTATTTGATGGGAGAAAACCCAATGGTATCAGACCCTAATATTCCCCATGTTAAAGAAGCACTTGAAAAAGCAGAGTTCATCGTTTGCCAGGATATCTTCATGACCGAGACAACTCAATATGCAGATGTTATTTTCCCTGCCCTGACATCTGCAGAAAAGGAAGGGACATTTACAAACACAGAAAGAAGAGTGCTTCATGTAAATAAAGCTGTAGATGGTCCAGGCGAAGCTAAAGCAGATTGGGAAATACTAAAACTTGTTTCAGAAAAATTCGGTTACAAAATGACTTATAACTCAGTAAAAGACATAGTAGACGAGATAAATGCACTTACTCCAAGCTATGCAGGGATAACTTATGAAAGAATCAAAAACGGAGAAAAACTACAGTGGCCTTGCCCTTCAGCAGACCATCCAGGAACAAAATATCTGCATAAAGATAAATTCGCAAGAGGGCTGGGCAAGTTTTACCCGATTGAATTCATCCCACCCGCAGAATGGCCCGACGAAGAGTATCCCTTCCTCCTTTCCACTGGTAGAACGCTCTACCATTACCATACAGGAACAATGACAAGAAAAGTAAAGGCTCTCAACACATTTTTGAGTGGACCTTATATGGAGATGAACCAAAAGGATATGGAGAGCAGTGGAATTTACAATGGAGAAGCAGTAAATGTAACCTCGAGAAGAGGGTCAATCAAAATTAAGGCAGTAACAAGTGAAAAAGTAGACGAGAGATCAGTATTTATACCTTTCCACTTTGCTGAAGCTGCTGCAAACGTTTTAACAAACGATGCACTAGATCCAATTGCAAAAATTCCAGAATATAAGGTAGCCGCTGTTAAAATCCAAAAAATTTAAAAGTAGCCTATATTTAAATCATTTTAAAAGGGGAGTTAACTCCCCTTTTAAAATTTATAGAATCAAATTATAGTAAACTCTGGTTAACATTGCAGAAAATAAAAAAATATCTTGTTGAAATTATTTTTTACATTATTTAATATTGCTCTAATCTTTAATAGAAAAATTTAGCTTGTTAAAACTATCGGAAAATACTATTATTGAGAGAAATTTTTACTCTCTCTAAACTGATCTCCCGAGCATGTTTTTCAGGTAACAATTTATTCTTAATTTATAATGTCTTCAATCCTATTAATTGAAATTCCTTGATAATTTTTGATTTCAGGCGTATCAGAGACAACTATTTCAAGGGCTCTAATTTTTCTTGCAATTAAAATTGCCTCTCCCGTACTAGTTTTTGCATTAATTCTCTTACTGATATCCTCTGCAATTCTTAATTCTATGGGTGTCAATGCAATAATTCCTAACCTATATTGATCATTAATTTCAAAACTTACTTTTTCGCGCCCGGTCGCAGATATAAAAACCTTGCCAATTATCAACTTTTTGGTATTTTCATCATTAGCTAGAATTTCAAAAATCCTATTGATAGATTCTGCGTCTGATACAAAACCGTGTTCAAACGTTTTCTTTAAAGCAGGCTTTGCTTCCACCGGCATAGAAGGTGGTGCTTTTGGGAACTGCTCAATCTTTTCTTCTGGCTTCTCTTCTTTTTTTAGTTTACTCAATAAAATTTCAATGGAGGACGAAGGTTCCTCAGTTTCTCCTGCACCGCCGCCCTTAGAAGGAATTTGTTCTACAATTTCTTCAACAGGTTCAGTTATTTTTTCTTCTTTTATTGCCTTCTTTTCCTTCTCTGTAGACACCTCTTTTATTTTCTCTTCCGTCTTCTCTTCGGTTACTTTCAAAGCTTCCTCTTCCTGACCATAAACTTTCGAAGGTTCCTCTGGAAGTGAAACTTTCTTAAGTTTCTCCTTAGTTTTTTCTACTTTTTCTTCTTTAGGTTTAAATCTTGTAAATTTTCTACCAAATTGTTTTTCGGTTATTATTACTTCTTCCGGTTTTTGCGCTTCTTTCTCTTTAATAATACCTAATTCTTTTTCAGTTTTAATAGGAGCTTGTTTTTCTGCTTCGGATAGTTTAATAATCTGAGGCTTTATCTCTTCTAAAGGAACAGACTCTTTTTCCTCTATCGTCTCGACACTAAAAGAAACAGGTTTATTCTTTATTTCTTCAATTGGCACTTTTGGCACAATATTCCTTCTCTTTCTGGGCTTAAAAATGAGAAAGAGTACAAGAAGAACAATAAATAAAATTACATAAAAAATTATTACAGAAAGCAGTTGGACTGTTAAGAAGGGGAAATACTTAGAAAGATATGGTTGTATCCCCCGAGAAATAGGCACCAATAATGCTATAATTTTATGCCAGAAACTTTTTAATCCATCATAAAATTTTATTGAAATTATTCCTTGCCACATTTTTTCTAAAACCCCTCTAATTTTATCCCAAAGAGCAGGCAATTGTGGTTGAGAAGATCCATTGCCAGTGCCCTTTAATACTGTAATCGGTGAAAGAGAAAAATCATCTTCAATCGGAAGTAAAACAGACAAAAACTCAAGATCAGTATTAGCACCTGCTTCAAATACGGAGAGAGGTTTATCGCTTTCTATGTTAACAAGTGAAAAACTTTCTTTAAAACTTAAGTAATAAGGTTGTAAAGAATTTAACATCAAATTTTCGCCATTGATCTTGACATTGGTTTTGTCTTCTTTAGCAATTATTATGACTTTTCTTTCATGGTTTATATTATTAAAATTATAGATCTTCCCGGTTCTAAATACAAAAGTCTCTCCCGAACCATCAAGCGAAGGAATCTGCTCTCCTCCTACATTTCCAGAATTCGAATTGGAATATATAAGAACTGGCTTGGAAAATCTTATATAAACTGGAGGGTATTCAGTAATACTCTTGTTAAAATCTTTGATTACTTCATTTATTGAATAATCCCCGGGGCTTTTTAGATTTTCAGGATCAAAGATTTTATCTTTTGTTTTAAATGTTACAACTGTATCTGAGTAAAGAGAGGAATAAATTATGTCTCCAAAAGAAACTCCCTTGAATGCGTTCAAAGCACCATAACAAATCTCATAAATGTTGTCATCTGAATAACCAAACTGTACTGTCACGGGAAAATTTGCATCAATTATATAGAAGTCCGGCTTCAATGACAAATTACTATAAATTCCTCTCTCTGGCAAATCTCCATCAAAAACAACATTTTCTTTGAGATCCGAAACCTTTACATGGGTGTCTCTGTAAGCAGACACAAAAATTTCCTTGGGGACATAAAGAATAAAATAACTCCCATAAACTGAAGAAATGTCATCTGAACTATTATCAACAAAATCCGGTCTAAGAGAACTTAATTCAGCTATAATTGGCTTATCACTCTTAATCGTAAAAACACTATTCTTTTCAATATTTACTTCCGCAGTTTCACCAAGCCCGAGAGGTTTCTCAAAAATAGAATTGCCTTTTGAATCAGCCACTTTTACTGAATTTTGTTGAGCCATTGAAACAATGTAAAGATGATCACTTCCAAGCCCAATAAAATAGTTTCCCATAAAATCAGGCTTAAAAATTTTAGAATATTCTACAATAATATCGTCTCCATATTTTATTGACAAATGTTTTTTCTCAGAAGGTTTAAAATTCAACAATGATTTAAAAGTGACCTCATTACCATCAACTTCAACAACCTCAACAGGGGCATTAAAGCCATTATCTAAAATTGAAATACGATCAGATGACTTAAAACCTGGCAATTCTAAGTGAAATTCGACCACTTTTTCTAAAGGGACAGATAGATCATTAGATATTTCAACAGGAACCTCGCTATAAGAGTTTGCACAAGGCACATTAATCCAAACAAAAACAAGCATTAAAACAAACAAAAACAATAACTTTGTCTTAACCATCTTACCCCTTTTAAATATTATTACAAATTAATAAAAAATCAAAATTTCAATTTTTTAAATTATTCCTTGTATTCTGTTTAAAATTTTCTATTACTTCTTTTATTTTTTTTGCAGTTTCCTGTCCACCAACAGTACAAGCATCAATTGGTGCTTTATTTTCAGCAATGGCCTCCGCACATGGGTTGCAACCTGGAAAACCACATGCTCCACACTCTCCATGAGGAAGAACATCATATATTGCCTTTACAAGAGGACTCTCCTCAACTTTAAATTTTTCGTTAAATACGCCAAGCAAAACACCAAAAAGCGCTCCAAACCCGCCAAGCGTTGCAATAGATATAATTATATCTTTCATAGTAACCCTCTCTTTTACTTGATCATGCCTTGAAAACCTAAAAAAGCAAGCGCTAAAATTCCAGATATCATATATGCAATTGCCTTCCCTTTAAAAAATTGAGGGACTTCTGAATTGCGCAATCTTTCTCTAATGCCGACAAGCATTATCATCGCTAAAGCATAACCAAGAGAAATTCCAATCCCATTCACAATCGACTGGGCAAAATCATATCTATTCATTGAGTTAATAAACGTGGCTCCAAGAATAATACAATTCGTTGCAATAAGAGGAAGGTAAATACCCATTGCCTTATACAAATTAGGAGAAGCCTTTTTAAGGTATATCTGCACGAGGCCAACAAAAGAACCAATGACAAGAATAAAAGCTGTGATCTGAAGCGCAGGTTGTAACTGGGATGGTATTAAGATCCAGTGATCAATAACCCATGCCAAAATTGAGGATGACACGGTAACAAAAACAACAGCAAAGCTCATACCAATAGAGGAACTTAAGTTATCTGTAAGCCCAATATAAGAGCATAACCCAAGGAATTGAATTAAAATGATATTATTAATAATTGACGATGAAATAAAAATTTTTGCCAAACCTACAAGATATTGCGAAAAGCTCATCTCTTTCCCTCCTTCTTTCTAAGGTAAGTTTCGATAGCTCCAACAAGTACCCCGATCATCAAAAATCCGGCAGGAGGTAAAATCATAATCAATGCAGGTTGATAATTGGAAGGTAAAATTCGGACTCCTGCTAATGTGCCTTTACCGAGTAATTCTCTTACCACTGCAATTGCAACAAGTACCCATCCATATCCAAGCGTCATTCCTATCCCATCAAAAAGTGATTCAAGTACTGTATGGCTATAAGAAAAAGCCTCAGCTCTACCTATAATAATACAATTAACAACTATAAGCAGTATATAAAGCTTAATGATATCATATATTGCAGTAAAGTATGCCCTTGAAAGAAGAGCAGCGATTGTTGTAAATGCTGCTATAATAACGACAAACATCGGAACTCTAATCTCATCGGGTATAAGTTTTCGAATAGAAGAGATTATAATTTCTGCCGGAATTAAAACCATACTAAAAGCAAAAGTCATAAGCAGTGCGCTTTCTACAGAATTTGAAACTGCAATTACAGAGCAAAGCCCAATTGCAATTATAAGAATGGGATTTGTAGGGACAACGCCATCCCATACAATCTTTAAGTACTTTTTCATTGCCCTGCCTCCTTAAGATAATTGTAACCGACAGTCCCAGCAATCTTTACACCCTTAGAGACTGCATTTGAGGTTATCGTTGCTCCAGTTATTGCAATGACATCCTGCTTTGCTACAAGAGGGTCTTTGGCAACATTCTTTCCGGTAAACTGACCTAGAAACGTAATTCTCTTCTCTTTATTCACAAAATAATTGGGATTATCAGCATTAGCACCAAGTCCGGGTGTTTCAGATAGAGATAAAATTTTTACTCCACTTATAGTACCATCCTTCTTTACTCCCACAAGCATATTAATTGGTGCCTGGCTACCTGGAGAACTTACAGTTACAATAAGTCCTATCAAATTTCCATCATTTTTGACTTCATAACAATCACCGATAGCTATTGTCTGATCTGTAGATTTAAGCATTTCATTAATCTTTTCAAAGGTATTGGTGCCTGGAAAAACACTTGCAAAACCTTCATTTAAAGCTTTTAAATCTTGTGAATTTATAACAGGAAGGGTTATTCTGTATACCATCGCGAGAGAGAGACCGATTATTATCCCTAATATCCCAAGTGTTAGTGTGAACTTAAACAAAGATTTCATACCCTGCCTCCCTTCTGCACAAACACTCCATAAATGTGTGGTTTCACTTTATCAAAATAAGACACAAAGGCATTCCCAAGAAGGATTGAAAACATTACTCCCTCAGGGTATGAACCGAATTGTCTTATTATTACAGTGAGAAAGCCAATAAAGATTCCGAAAATAATCTTACCTATAGGGGTTACTGGCGAGGAACTGTAATCTGTTGCCATAAAAAATGCTCCGAGGAAAAGCCCGCCAGCAAGAATTGAGAAAACAGGATCTCTACCAAATATAAAAGACAAAACAAATACAGTAGATATATAACTTACAGGTATTCTCCAATCTATAACTTTTCTTATTAGAAGATAAACACCTCCAATTAAAATTAAAAATACAGAAGTTTCACCTATAGAACCGCCTACATTTCCTAAAAAGAGTGCTTTATAAAGAGCTACTTTAGAACCAAATAGCGAAACTAACTTTGGGTAGCCATTTAATTTAATGATGCTGAGAGGTGTTGCAGA
>CAZJKI010000001.1:38565-94621 GCA_964546685.1 uncultured Caldisericum sp.
TGCAGAAGTTATAGCACTAATCGACTTACTTCCAATTTTCCAGTAAAATGGTTTAACCCATGTAGTCATAAATGTAGGCCAAGATACCATCAAAACTGCTCTTCCTACAAGCGCGGGGTTAAATGGGTTAGACCCGATCCCCCCAAAAATAATCTTTCCAAGAAAAATTGCAGAAACCGCTCCAACAACTACCATCCAGTAAGGCGAACTTGGAGGAAGCACAAGTGCAAATAAAAAACCGGTTACTGCAGAAGAAAGATCCCAAATAGTATTCTTCCTTCTGAAAATAAGATTGCCAAGATATTCAGCTAAAACTGAAGAAATTATCGCAACAACAATAATTCCTAAAGTGTGCCCTGTGCCAAAAAAGTATATCCCACCAATCGTTACAGGTAAAATAGCAATTACGACATCTCTCATTATATGAAAAGTTTTTATCTTCTTTCTTACATGAGGTGCTGAAGTTACAACAAGATCTATCATTTCACTATTCATTTCTTCGCTTCCTTTTCTATATTTTCTTGTTCTCTCTTCTGTTTGAGCTTTTCAAAAGCAGCCTTTTTTGCTGCTTCAATTTTTCTTTGTTTAAGGATTGATTGCTTCACTTTCTTTATATTATCTGTAAGATGTCTTTTTGCAGGACACACATATGAACATACACCACATTCTATACAATCAACTGCGTTAAAAGATTCTGCAAGTTTCATATCGTTCCTTCTATAAGCATGATCTATAAAAACTGGAAGAAGGCCAATTGGGCAAGAATCAACACAGCTTGCACATCTTATACATGGTGATTCTTCTTCTGGTGCCATTTCAAAATACTCTTCACCAAAAAACAGAATTCCTGAGGTACCTTTTAGGACGGGTACCTCTAAAGAGGGCTGAGCAATTCCCGTCATAGGACCACCAAATATAATCTTTCTGAGTTTTTTACTCAGTCCGCCAACTTTATCAATAATCTCGCTAACCTGAGTACCTATTCTTACCATATAATTACCGGGATTATTAATTACAGTACCAGATATTGTAATGCCTCTTTCTATAAGTGGTTTTCCTTCAAAAACTGCTTCGCTTATAGCTTTTAGAGTCCCTACGTTTTGCACCACTACTCCAATATCAAGAGGTAAGCCCCCCGAAGGAACCTCTCTTCCTAAAACAGCCTTTATAAGTTGTTTTTCTCCTCCTTGAGGATATTTTGTTTTAAGCAAAACAACTTCGATCTTCTCCTTCAAATTTCTTTCTGTTATTTTTTGTACTAACAAGTCTGCAGCATCTTTTTTATTGTCCTCAACAGCTATAATTCCTCTTTTTGCATCTAATATTCTTAACTCAATTAAAATGCCATTAATAATTTCATCTGGAAATTCTTTCATTATCCGATAATCAGTAGTAAGATAAGCTTCGCATTCAGCGCCATTTCCTATAACTGTGTCAATTATCTTATTTTTTGGTGGAGAAAGTTTTATAGAAGTAGGAAATGCAGCTCCTCCTAGCCCGACAATTCCTGCATCTCTTATTTTCTTTAAAAGTTCTTCAGAAGTTAAATTTTTTATTGAATCCACTCTTTCAAATTCAACCATTTCTTCTTTAAAATCATTTTTGATAACCACGCTTTGAATTTTACTTCCTGTAGGGCAAAGTCTATCTTCTATTGCAATAACATCTCCAGATATTGAAGCATGAACTGGCGCAGACACAGGGACACTCGTTGAGCCTATTAATACTCCAATTTTTACATGATCACCAACTTTAACAGTTGGTGTATTAGGAGCTCCTGTATGTTGTAAAAGAGGAATTACTGCAATAGAAGGAGGTGGTAACTTAACATAAGGTTTGTCCTTTGTCCATTTTTCTTCCTCGATTTCTGTACCACCTGGGGAATAAGTAAATAACTTCATTTATTTTCTCCTTTCTCATCAAAAATATGGCCACAGTAAGGGCATATCTTTGAATCCTTGTCTACCAAATGACTACAATTTTCGCATCTTTTCTTAAGCTGACTAAAACAATGAGGGCAGAAAAGATAATCAGCTTTCACTTCTTCTCCGCAAACAGGACATTTTGAAATTTCTTTTGATAACATTAATTCGTAATATTTTTTTTGAAGATCTATCACCTCCTTTTTCTCTTCAATTTCTTTAATATCATCTTTCGTTAAAGGAGACCGGACCATGATATAAAATATAAATGGGATTAAGCCACCAAGAACTAAAGTCCATATAAACCAGGAAAGACTTTTCCCTCCCCTTAATTTACTATCTCTATAAACATAAAGTGCAAAAACCAATAAAACTATTACAAAGGCAAGTAAAAAAACAATTAAATCAAGTGGGGTAACCCAAGGGAAAAGACCTTTTAAATTTTGGATGAAGCTGCTCATAATAAAAAATTATAACATATCTTGAGAAAAAGTAAAAATTTTATTCAACTCTCTTACAAAACCAACAAGGTAAAGAGAACCAGTTACACAAAGGATTTCTTTTTTTGAAAGGCTTTCCTTAGCTTGATAAAATGCTTTACCGGGGTCTTTTAGTATTTTTATTTTTTTTTCATCCACATACTTTTTGAGCACATCGGCAATATAATACGCATTTAACCTTCTTGAAAAAGAAAACGGCACTTCAGTAATATAAAACCTTTCAGCGGATCCTGCAAGAATAGAAAGAACCCTATCCAAATTTTTATCATTAAGCATTGAGAACAAAAAAACACTTTTTTTACCAAGAAGTTTTAAAGTATTTCTCAGTGCTTCGGCTGAAGCGTCATTATGTGCTCCATCAAGAACAACTAAAGGGTTATGATTTATAATTTCAAATCTACCAGGCCAGAAAGCTTTTAAAATCCCGTCATATAAATAATCCTGGGAAATTCTGAAGCCCTCTTCTTCAAGTAAAAGTACTGACTGAATAGCAACTGCGGCATTTTTAACCTGGTGTGCGCCGATAATTCTAGTTTTAATATCTCTAAACTTTCTTGCAGAAACATGAGAGACAAAATCAAACGCAGAAAATTCCTTATAAGTTCTAACATTCTTGACCTCAAAATCTTTACCCAGAACAAAACACAGAGAATTTCTTGTTTTAGCAATCTCGCTTATCTTGCTGAGTGCTTCTCTGTTATCCACACCCAATACAACAAAAGAATTCTCTTTTATTATTCCTGCTTTCTCAAATGCTATCTCGCCTAAAGTTTCTCCAAGTATTTTTTGGTGATCAAGGCTAATCTCTGTAATGATAGAGATAAGCGGCTTATTTATAACATTTGTTGCATCTAAACGGCCACCCAGGCCAACTTCAATTATGGACATATCCACCTTTTTGTCTTTAAAATACAGAAAAGCTATTATAGTAAAAGTTTCAAAAATTGAAGGAACAGACTCTTCAGGGATATTCTTATAAAGGCTCTCTATTTTTTTTGAATAATATAAAAAATCTACCGGGGAAATTAACGAACCATTAACCGAGATTCTCTCAGCAACATTCGTAATCGAAGGAGAAATATACAAACCAACAGAGTTAAAAACATTTCTCAAGAGAAAACTTAAAAAAACAACGGTAGAACCTTTTCCTTTTGTACCGGCTACATGAATTGACCTTAAAGAGTTCTGAGGATTTCCAATAAATTTAAGAAAATTCCTTATTTTTTCCAAACCAAAAAGTGAAGGGGCAGATATGTTATCACTTAAGCTATAAACAAAATCAACTGCATCTGAATATTTATCCATCCTCTTTAAGGTCTTCAAGATGGCTTAAAATAGTATTTTTAAGCTTTTCTAAGTTTTTAAGTTCTTCTCTGTCTTTTTTTATTATTTCTGCGTCTGCTTTTTTAAGATAATTTTGGTTATTCAATCTCTCCAAAATCTTAAAAATCTTTTTATCCAAATCGTTAAGCTTATTTTTAAACTTTTCAATCTCTTTTGATACATCAATCTCAAAAGGTAATCTCAAATACAAAGTAGTACCTGAAACAACTGTCTTAACACTCTTTTCAGGTCTTTTTTCTAAATATCTCAAACACGATAAACCAGCAATTTTTCTTATCTTAAGGTCTTCTCTCGTTATAAGTATTTTTTCAGATTTATCTAATGTAAAGTAGAAACATTCAATCTCTTGAATAATTCCAATATTAAATTCTGCTTTTAAACTCCTTAACGCCCTTATGATAGAAAATACAAAATCAGCTTCCTTTTCAATTTGTTTATCAACCAGGCTCTTTGTAATTTGAGGAAATTGTGAAATAATAAGTGCTTTTTCTTTATGAGGAAAAATTGAATAAATTTTTTCTGTTACAAACGGAATAAAAGGGTGTAATAACTTAAGTATCTTTATTAAAGAGTCCCAAAGTACATACTGAACAGTTCTTCTTTTTTCCTGATCTATTCCATTCAAACGAATCTTTGCAAGTTCAATATACCAATCACAAAACTCTCCCCATACAAAATCATAAAGCTCCCTTGAAGCTTGTCCAGGGTCATAATCATTTAGAAGTTCAATTTCTCTAATTATCATTTTATTTAAACGGCTCAAAATCCATTTATCTTCAATTTCAAGTATTAGCTCCTTTTCATCAAACTGGAAAGGATTAAAATCTTTCAAGTTTGTTATCACAAACCTTGAAGCATTCCAGATTTTATTTACAAAGTTTCTTGAAGCCCTGAGTTTCTCTTTGGAAAGGTTAACGTCTTGCCCTCCGACGGTAGAGAGATAGGAAAGTGTGAATCGCAAGGCATCTGCTCCAAATTCTTCAATAAGTCTAATAGGATCTACAATATTCTTAAGAGACTTGCTCATCTTGCGTCCACTTTCATCCCTTACCAACCCATGTAGCATTACTTCTGAAAAAGGTTTTATGTTATTAAAATAAAGTCCACTCATAATCATCCTCGCAACCCAAAAAAATAGAATATCGTACCCTGTAATGAGGAGCGTTGTAGGATAATAATAATTAAATTCTTTTGTTGTTTGGGGCCATCCAAGTGTAGCAAAGGGCCATAAGGCAGAAGAAAACCAAGTATCAAGGACATCTTCATCCTGCCTTATGTTTTTACTTCCACATTTAGGACATTTATCCGGTTGTTCTTTTGAAACTATTGTCTCACCACAATCATCACAATAATAAGCAGGAATTCTATGACCCCACCACAACTGTCTACTGATACACCAATCTCTAATATTTTTAAGCCAATCAAAGTAAACTTTCATCCATTTTTCAGGAATAATTTTAATCGTTCCATCCTCAACAACGTTAATTCCAATTTTAGCCAAGGGTTCCATTTTCAAAAACCACTGTTTTGAAATAAGTGGCTCGACCACATTGCCACATCTCTGACAATGTCCAACAGCATGCTCATAATCTTCCTCTTTCAAAAAGAAACCAGCTTCTTTCAAGTCCTTTAATAATTCCTCTCTACATTGCTCTGTACTAAATCCAGTATATTTTTGGGGCACATTAAACATCAGGGCTTTATCGTCTATAACATTAACAATAGTAAGATTATGTCTACGAGCAATTTCGAAATCTTCCATAGAATGAGCAGGAGTAACTTTGACGACCCCTGTCCCAAAATGCATATCTACAACACTATCAGAAATTATTGGAATTTCTCTATCAACGATTGGAAGAATTACTATCTTGCCTACAAAGTTCTTATATCTTTCATCCTCCGGATTAACTGCAACTGCAGTATCCCCAAGCATTGTCTCGGGTCTAGTCGTTGCTACGGTTACAAATTCATGAATGTTCTCTTTTAAAGGGTATTTAATATAATAAAGTTTGCCTTTAGTAGGCACATACTCTACTTCGATATCCGATATTGCAGTATGGCATCGAGGACACCAGTTTATTATTCTTTCCCCCTGGTAAATCAGGTCATCATTATAATATCTAACAAATGCTTCCAAAACTGCGTCTACATAACCGCTATCTAAAGTAAACCTTAACCTTTCCCAGTCAGCGGATGCACCTATTTTCTTTAGTTGATTTAAAATTGTGTTACCGTAAGCCTCTTTCCATTTCCAAACTTCTGATACAAATCTCTCTCTTCCAATCTCTTCCTTTGTTATATCCTTTGAAAGAAGTTCTCTTTCAACAACCGTTTGAGTTGCAATACCCGCATGGTCCATTCCCGGCAGCCATAAGGTTTCGTCACCGAGCATTCTGTGAAAGCGTACAAAAATGTCCTGAAGAGTTAAATTTAAAGCATGACCAATATGTAATTTACCTGTAATATTTGGAGGAGGCATCATTATTACAAATTTCTTTTTCGAGAGATCAGGTTCAGAATGAAAAAAATTATTTTCTTTCCAAAAATTATAAATAGAATCTTCTATTCCCTTGTGTTCATATCCTTTTTTCATTTTTAATCTACATCCTTCATGCAGGGAAAAGGCCATTTAAGCCACTAGACTCTTTCTTTCTTAACAAAGTAATATTATGCAGTTTAGAGATAAAAATTTCACAATTATAAACAGTTGCATCAATTATATGTCCACCAAAAACTTGATAATCTTCACAAGCAATTGACCCATGAAGATGAATAACTGTTTCTCCATCATCCTCATTAATGCCGATATTACCCTGTAAAGAGACAACTTCTACAAGTCTGTCAAATTCTTTTTGAATATATCTCTCCCCATTCCAGTAAGCAAGTTCTGTTTTCTCAAACATTCCTATGCCACTTAAAATTACTCCCGATTCAATTCCATAATTTTTACAAGCAACCCTTAAAGATTCTATAAGATTCTCGTTCTTCTGTATCCTAATTGCAACCGTACTGTTACCTTCTTTTATAATCATCGCACGTCCTCCTCAATTCTTTCCTTGCCAAAGGCAAGCATCTCTAAACTAAACTTAATTATATATTTATTGTTTTTAAAGTCAATAAAACGGATATTATGAGAAATTGAAAACCTCTTTTTGAAAGATAAAAAATTGGCTTTATTAAATAAATTTTCACCTTATGCTTGATTTTTATTCAGGTATTGATAAAATCAATCTAACAAATGAAAGGTATATATTATGGAAAATAAGAAAACTACTATTCTTTTTATAGCAACTTTTATAATTATTTTTGATCAATGCACAAAATGGCTTGTCAGACAAAGAATTCCTTTGGGAAAAAGCATTCCAATAATAGATAAATTTATTTCACTTACACATATAACAAACATTGGGGCTGCATTTGGAATATTGTCAAATGGAAGATTTTTCTTTATATTTTTGAGCAGTATTTCCATTGTTGTTATTGTAGTTTTGGTTTTTAAATTCTCCTTTAATTTAGCCCTTTCTGTTGCATTCGGATTTATACTCGGAGGAATATCAGGAAATCTAATCGATAGGTTGACTTTAGGTTCTGTTACAGATTTTATTGATATAAAATTCTTTAGTGTATTCAATTTAGCTGACTCTGCAATAACCATTGGAACAATAATGATTTTAATTTACTTACTGGCCATATGGAAAAACTCTTCAAAGTAGACCATCAGGAACGCCTGGATATCTTTCTCACAGATAAAACAAAAAAAAGCAGAAGCTATATCCAGAAACTTATAAAAGAGGGAAATATTACTGTAAACGAAAAAAATGTAAAACCGTCACATCTTTTAAAAATAGGCGACTTAGTTCTAATGGAAGAACCCGAACCTCAAAAATTAAACCTTAAAAGTGAAAATAAACCTTTAAAAATTGTATATGAAGATAAATTCCTCGCAATTATTGACAAGGAGGCAGGATTAACAGTACACCCGGCTGGCAATAAAATTGATGATACTCTTGTTAACCGTCTTCTATTTCATATTAAAGATCTTTCAAATATAGGGGGAATTTTGAGACCTGGAATAGTACACAGGCTTGATAAAAATACTTCAGGACTCATGGTAGTTGCAAAAAACGAAGAGTCACATATTAAGCTCTCTGAGATGTTAAAAGAACATAAGATAAAAAGAAAATATATCACGCTTATAAAAGGAAAAATAAAAGAAAAAACAGGAACTATTGATCTGCCAATAAAGCGAAAAAAGGGAGAAACAAAAATGAAAATTTCAGTTTTTGGGAAAAGAGCTATAACCCATTATAAAAAACTTGAAGAAATAGGAATTTTTACTCTATTAGAAATTAAATTAGAAACAGGTAGAACTCACCAAATAAGGACTCATTTCTCATACATCGGGCATCCAATTGTAGGAGATCAAGTATACGGCGGAAAGGTAAAAGAAGTGCCCTTAGATAGGCAATTTTTACATTCTTATGAAATTTCATTTAAACATCCTATAATTGGTAAAGAAATAAAAGCATATTCAATGCTTCCAAATGACTTGTTAAAAACTTTGAAAATTTTAAGGAAAAAATGGAAAAAGATAGGATAATCATCGCAAACAAAAAGGTGTTAAGGAATTTTGAAGTAATTGATAAAATAGAAGCAGGAGTAACGCTTAAAGGGCATGAAGTAAAATCTATAAGGAATGGGAAAGTGAGCCTTGATGGTAGTTTTATTAAAGAACAAAATGGTGAGTTTTTTATCAACAAAATGTTTATAACAAAGAATCCCTCTATACATAGTGCAGATTCTGAAAAAAGGAAAAGGAAACTTTTAATGCATAAGGTTGAGATAATACGCTTTTCGACAAAAATGAAGGAAAAAGGCCTAACTATACTTCCGCTCGACGTTCACACATCAAACAATAGAATAAAGATAACCATAGCACTTGCCAGGCATAAGAGATTATATGGTGACAAAAGAAAAATTGAAGAGAAAAGATTAAAAGAAGAAACGAAGAACATCGGGAGGAAATAATGAAAAAAATAATTATAACTTTTCTAATACTAATTTTTATTTTCTCTCCTCCAATACCCGTAAAAGCCGAACCAAGCTTTTCTCTTATAAAAATAAATTCTGAAATTGCAAATGTAAGAAATGGTGCAGGAACAGAAAACAAGCTTCTCTTCCAGTTGAATTATGGAACAGTGTTATTAAAACTTACGATAGCAAAGGATAAAGATGGAAATTTATGGTACAAGGTTTACGATTTTAAAACCAACAAAACAGGTTATATTGCATCATGGCTTTTAAAAGATACTGGGATAACAACCCAAGGGAATGATTCTAATTTCACCGCAAGGGTTAAAACCGAGATTTTAAACGTAAGGGTTGGGCCCGGAACAGAATTTTATTTAGCCTCCACACTAAAAGAAGGAGATAAAATTGCTATTACGAGAATTATTAAACGCTCTGACGGAGAAGAATGGTACAAATTCCAGGGAAAAGATGGAAAATTTTATTTCATTGCAGGCTGGTTTACAGAAAAGTTACCAGCAGCAACTCCTGAAAACCAAGGAAGCGAAAAAACAGCAAATATCGCCTCTTCAACAGACTATGTCAACCTGAGAAAAGGACCTTCTACGAGTTTCGAAAAAATAACCCTTGTAGAGAAAGGAGATAGTGTAAAGGTCGTCGGATTAGCAAAAAATAAAAATGGAGAACTCTGGCTTCAAACAATTTATGGTAATTACATGGGTTGGGTTATTTCAGATTATTTTAAAGTAGATACATTGCTACCCACTCTCGATTTATCGCAAATAGGTCAAACCGGTATTACAAACGATGCTGTGAATCTTAGAGAAGGGCCCTCCAAAGAATTTAAATCTTTAAAAGTTCTATCAAAAGGCACATCTATCGATATAAATGGAGTGTCAAAAAATAAAGACAATGAATTATGGTTTTCTATAGGTTCTGGGAATGATTCAGGCTGGATTCGTTCTGACCTGGTTGAGGTAAAGAAAAAAGAGATTGGTATAATCGAAAACGTTACATGGGTAATAGCAGAATCAGGAATAGATATTGTTATTACAGGAGAGAAGCTTGATAAACCAGAAATCACTACAATTAATGATCCAACAAGGGCAGTTCTTACATTTAAAGACACAAAGCTTCTTAAGGAAAATGGCTCTACTGATATTAATGTCTTTCCTGCAATAAGAGTAAGGTATGAAACTTCGAATGATAACATAATTGTTACTGTCGACCTTCTTAGGGAGATCCCTAACTCTATAGAATATAAAAATGAAAAAACAGTTATTTTTCATATAACTCTTCCAAAAATGGGGCAGAAGCTTATAGAAATTGGGGGCAGAGATATATACGCAGAAATTCAAACAATTGAAAGCAAAACAAATATAAACCTCCAGAATTTTCTAAATGCTTTTGGAATAAACATAATAAATGATTTCCCTATTACAATAAACTTCTTCGGTAGAAACATCGAAATTGGACAATCACAGGTTTCAAGCAATGGAGAAGGAACGTTTATTTCTCTTGATGAAATTCATAGTTTATTCAATGTCTCTGTTCTTGAGACCAATTATTCAATATTCATTGATCCTGTCCTTGAAGAATACAAAAATGAAGAGGAAACAATTTTAAAATTTTCTTTTCCAGTGTCTACTAAAAAATTCAATGAAAACAACAAAACAACATTAATCTTTTATGCAGAGCCAGGAAATTTCACAATAGAAAATTCAAAGCATAGAGAGGTAGAAAGTCCACCAGAATTAAAGTTAGAATACCCAAACAATGTTGAGTTAATCGTAAATCAAAATTCAGTTAAAATAACACCCTCAAACATAAAAGGAGGGTCTCTTTCAGGTAAAACAATTATAATAGATCCCGGGCACGGAAGCTATTCTGGACCCTACCTTGATAACGGAGCTATCGGTCCAACAGGGGTTAAAGAAGCTTTTATTGTACTTCAAATCGGATTAAAACTTAAAAACCTTCTGGAAGAAGAGGGTGCAAAAGTGATACTTACCCATGATACAGTTGATAACTTAAATAACCCTGCCCTTGCTGAAAGAGTATCAATAGCAAACAGTTCAGGAGGAGACCTCTTTATATCAATTCATTTGAATGCAAGTAACAATAGTGAATCAAAAGGAACTGAAACATATTACTGGTTTGATAGTTCGAAAGAATTCGCTGAAGCAGTACAAAATACCCTCGTTAACCAGATTGGCACCGTAGATAGAGGTATAAAGAAGGATTACCTTTATGTGTGTAGGAATGTAACTACAATGCCTTCAATACTTACAGAAATCATTTTTATAACTAACCCCACCGAGGAGAGCAAGTGCAAAGATAATACTTTTATTGATAAGGTGGCAAAAGCCTTAAAAGAAGGAATCACAAATTATATCTATGGACACTAATTCTCCTATAGGCGTCTTTGATTCAGGGGTAGGCGGTCTTACAGTAGTTAACAACTTGATCAAAATACTGCCAGATGAAAATATAATTTATTTTGCAGATTCTAAAAATTTTCCTTATGGAACAAAAACCGAAAAAGAAGTCATCCAATTCGCCGAGAAAATAACTAAATTTCTTATCTGTAAGGGTTCAAAAGTAATAGTCGTTGCCTGCAATACAGTTTCGTCTATTGCTATTCCATTTCTAAAAGAATTGTCGAAAGATATTCCCGTTTTTGGAATGATACAGGCAGGAGCTCTTTATGCAATCAAAACATCTAAAAACAAAAGGATAGGGATAATCTCAACCCCTCTTACCGCACAAAAACATGCTTATTATAATGAAATAAAAAAAATTAGTCCAGAGACTGAAGTTTTTGAGGTAGGATCTCAGGAAATGGTAAACCTTGTCGAAGATGGTATATCATACAAGCAATATGCATATAGACTTACAAAAGAAAAATTAGAAGAACCTCTCGGAAACAAAATTGACACTCTTATTCTTGGTTGCACTCATTTCCCTTTCCTTTATAACACTGTTAAAGACGTAGTTGGGAGCAATGTTAAAGTAATAGATCCATCGGATTTTCTTGTTCTCGAGGTCAAAAAATTCCTTGAAGCCGAAAAACTGCTTAATAATGGCAATATTGCGCAAAGAGCTTATTTTACCAGTGGAGACAAGAAAGAGTTCAAGGAAAAAATGAAAATTTTTCTTGATTACCCTTCTGGAAATGTAAAAAAAATAGATATTTAAATTGCCACACTCATTCCATCACTTGCCGCAATAACCTTTATTCCAAGTTCATTAGAAAGCCCCTGAGCCAGTAAATACGGCTTAGCTTTCAACATGGTCATCCCAAAATGCGTTATTATAGCTGTTTTGGGTTTGATTTCAGAAATAAGTTTCTTTGCATCTTTTAAAGATAAATGCATTATTTTTTCTTTTGGCTCAAGAAGAACAACATTTAAGATAATTACATCACTACCTCTATAAAAATTTAATAATTCTTCAAAAAACTGGGTGTCAACAATAAAAGAAACTATTTTACCACCAAGATTCATTTTTAGTCCGTATGTTTCTACAGAATGCTTATGAAGAAAACTTTCAAAAGAAAAGGTTCCTATTGAAAATTCTTTCTTGTTTTCAAGTATCTCCACTTTGTCAAGAAAAGGTAAAAGATACGGAAGAATAACCCTATTATCACCTTCTATTGCCTCCTTCGGGGCAAAAAGAAGCCCTTTTTTCTTGAACCCCCCATTAGTTATCGAGTCAATTAAAACATTTATGTCATTTGAATGATCTAAATGTATATGAGAAAGGATAATTGCATCTATGTCATCAATATCAATTTTGGGTTTTGAGCGGGCAAGCCGAACAAGCGCCCCAGGGCCTGGATCAAGAATTACACTTAAATTATCATGATTTATAAAAGTTCCTGCAGAATAGCAAATTTGCTTTGCAATAACAAATCTTGCACCGCCCGTTCCAAGAAACTTTATTTCTCCCATTTCCTTTATTAAAATATTTTAGCAAAACAATTTTTTGACAATTCAAAACCTAAATTACACTTCACTATCAATACATTATTATAGAATATTATGGTAGAAACTTCTAATCTTAAAAGTGAATACATTTTATTAAATGCATTCAAAATTTTTTCTATTTTTCTTAGAATTAATAACTTTATAAGATCTTGCAGCAAAATCTCAATTGCAAAAATTCACCGGTCTTCTATAATTTTTTTAATGAAGGGAAAGTATGTGGAATAAAGAGGAAAAAAAACAATTATTACAGATTTTCAAAAAAATCAAACAAGATTTAGAGCCTATTGATGGTAAAAAAATCCTCATATTATGCAGTGCAAAAGGCGACATTGCATTCTACCTTGCTCATAGCAATAAAAATATTCACATCATAGGGCTCGAACTCAATGAGGTTTTTCTTAACGAATCAATCAAAATTAAAGATGAGGGAAACTTAAATAGTATTGAGTTTCACAAGGCTGAAAAGACAAGGATTCCTTATGATAATGAAACATTCGATGCAGTAATAAGCGAATTTATTGTCAACCCCACTACAATGCCAACAGAAATAGGTCAACCCGAAATGGCTCGAGTACTTAAAAAAGGCGGAAAGATGCTAATTACAGATATAATAATTTCAATGTCTGACAAAAACATAGAAGGAGAATTAAGAAAAATTGGCTTTACTTATATTTGTGAAGCAACACGGGAGGACTTCAAAAATTGGATGGAAGAAGCAGGCTTGTCTAATATAAAAATATCAGATTTTTCTCCACTTTTTAGAAAAATCTGGGAAAAAAGAAGGGATAAAAACAATTCTTCAAAGCATAAAAAAGCTTATTCAATACTTCTTAATGACAAGAATTTTCGTTTAGGTAGAAGTATCTTTTATATATACATACGAGGAGAAAAAATTTGAAGCCCCTTATATAAGGGGCTTCTCCATCAATGCTTAACCAAAAGAAATGTTAGTATTCAGGATATTGTGGGGGTGGTGCTGACTTTTCTTCTTTAGGAATTGTTGTCACAATTGCTTCCGTTGAAAGAAGAAGTGTCGCAATGCTTGAAGCATTCTGAAGAGCAATTCTTACTACCTTAAATGGATCAACAATACCTGCTTTAAACATGTCTTCAAATTTGCCATTTTCTGCATTGAACCCAACATCATCCTTAGTTTCAATCACTTTATGAAGAGCTATAACTCCATCATAACCTGCATTTTCAGCAATTAATCGCAAGGGCTCTTTTAACGCTTTTTTCAAAATTTCAACACCTGTTTTTTCGTCTCCCTCAAGCTTAAGAGAATCAAGAGCTGGGAGTGCTTTAATAAATACTACGCCACCACCTGCTACGATACCTTCGGCGAGTCCTGCTTTTGTTGCGGCAACTGCATCCTCAACTCTATGTTTCATTTCTTTCATCGCAGTTTCTGTTGCCCCACCAACTTTTATAATAGCTACTCCTCCTGATAATTTAGCTAATCTTTCTTGCAACTTTTCCTTATCATAACTTGAAGTAGTTTTTTGAGTTTCTTCCTTAATTTGCTTAATTCTTGCATTAATATTGCCTTTCTCACCTTGCCCACCAATAATAGTGGTGTTATCTTTATCTATCTTAACTGAATCTGCCTTTCCAAGCATATCAATAGTAACGCTTTCAAACTTTATTCCAAGATCTTCAGATATAACCTGTCCACCTGTTAGTATAGCAATATCTTCAAGCATTGCCTTTCTACGATCTCCAAAGCCTGGAGCTTTAACTGAACAACAACTAAAAGTTCCTTTAATTTTATTAAGTACAAGTGTTGCAAGAGCTTCTCCGGTTATATCATCTGCAATTAGCAAGAATGGTTTACCTGTCTGCACAACTTTCTCAAGTAAAGGAAGAAATTCCTGAACCGAGGAAACCTTCTTATCAGTAATTATAATGAAAGGCTCTTTCAACTCTGCTTCCATTCTGTCAGGGTCTGTAACAAAATAAGGTGATACATAACCCCTATCAAATTGCATTCCTTCAACAGTTTTCACCTCGATGCCGAGTCCCTGAGACTCTTCTACAGTAATAACGCCGTCTTTACCAACTTTTTCTACCGCTTCCGCGATTGCATCGCCAATTCCTTTAATTTTAGAAGACACTGTTCCCACTTGTGCAATCTCTTCTCTCCCGGATATGTCTCTCTTATATTTCTTCATCTCGTCAATAACAACCTCAACCCCTTTATCGATACCCTTTTTCACCATCAAAGGATCCGCTCCTGCAGTAACATTTTTCATACCCTCATCGATGATTATCTGTGCAAGAACTGTAGCCGTCGTTGTACCGTCTCCCGCGGCTTCTTCCGTTTTTGATGCAACCTCTTTTACGAGCTGCGCTCCTATATTCTCATTCGGATCACCAAGTTCAACCTCTTTTGCAATAGAGACTCCGTCATCTGATAATACAGGAGATCCAAATTTTCTTTCAAGAGCAACGTGCTTTCCTTTTGGCCCAAGAGTTACTTTTACTGTATTAGCCAACTTATCGACTCCATCTTGAATGACTTTTCTTACGTCTGAACTAAAAATAATCTGTTTAGCTTCCATAATTCACCTCCTACTTTAAGACTGCTAAAACATCGCCTTCTGTTAGAATTAAGTACTTTTCTCCATCAAGTTTTAACTCTGTTCCAGAGTACCTCGAGAAGATAACGACGTCTCCTGCTTTAACTTCTGGTTTGACTCTCTGGCCATTGTCAAGAATTCTACCAGCACCCACTGCAATAACCTTGCCTTTCTGAGGCTTTTCCTTAGCTGTGTCCGGAAGAACAATACCAGACTTTGTCTTCTCTTCTTCTTCTTCTAATTTAACTACAAGATGATCATAAATTGGTACAATCTCTGCCATAAATAACCTCCTTAAAATATTTTTCCAAAATTTTTAGCACTCTCAATATATGAGTGCTAAAATAATTATATTGAAAGTCTAATCCATGTCAAGACCTTAAATGTATTTCTTTAATAATCTGCTTTATTTTTTGTTCTGATGAAAGTATTTGTCCTCTTTTTTTAAGTCTTCAAGCCAGTCGGAAACTTTTCATTGAAGAACCATTTCCGTTATGGTAGCAAAGATTAGATGAGGTAATTTTATATTTTATTTATACCAGCTTATAATCTCAAATGTTTCCTCTTTAGTAAAGTTTGCCAGAAGCAAAAATTTTTTATCATTCATTTTAATCTCCTTTTTAAATACCAGTTTTTATGATATTATAATTGCTATGGAAGAAGTTAAAATAGAATCCAGGAACACTAATGAAACAATCAATCTGGGAAAAAAGCTTGCTTCCTTAATCATAAAAAGTGGTTTAGAAACTGTAATTTTGACACTTGAAGGCGATCTTGGGGCAGGTAAAACAACTTTAACAAAAGGTATACTTGAAACTCTTGAAAGTTCAGACAATGTAGAAAGCCCGACGTTCGTTTTCCTTCATATTCATAATGGAAAAATTAAATTATATCATTTTGATTTTTACAGGATTTCTACTTTGAACGAAATTGACGAAATCGGCATCTTGGAATTTCTCCAGAAGAAGGGTATTATAGTAATCGAGTGGGGAGAAAAAGTGAGAGAAATAATCGAACCAGACATCGCCATCATCATAAAGAAAACTGGAAAGAACAAAAGAGAATTGACCTTTGAATATTCAGAAAAGTTCAAAAGAGTATTCTATGAAAATTTTATCAATAAATAAAGCTTTTGATCCTTCAATTGCTGTTTTTGCAGAAGAGAACAAAATACTTTTTTCCTTTAAAGAATCTCAGCCTTACAATAGATTGAATAATGTACTTTTTATTATAGACAAGCTTTTCGAAGAGCTTAATTTTAAACCTCAAAATATCGATATTCTCTCGATAGTATATGGACCTGGAAGTTTTACCGGCACAAGAATCGGTGTTGTCGAGGGTAAGATTATTGCATATGCATTGAAAAAGCCGATCCTTCCAATAAATTCTCTAGAATTAATAGCATTCAATATCCCAGGTACTGTAAACTCGATAATTCCTGCAGGAAAAAATGAATATTTTATTGGAAAATTTAAAAATGGCAATAGAATTGATAGTGATAAAATAATAACTTTGGAAAATTTGAAGAAATTGAAAGGTTTTATTGTTTCTCCTTACGAAAAAATTGCAAGGGTAGTTGAAGAAAAAAATTTCAAACTTGTGGTTATTGAACCCGAAAACTTAATAAAATTATCAATTATAAAATTAAAGAAAGGCAAAATATTAAATGATCCTTTATCTCTAAATCCTGTTTACCTACACGCAATAGATATTATATTTAAGAAATTCAAAAATATTAAAAATGGATGAAATTAAAATTGTAAAGGCAAAAGCAATAGATATTAAAAAAATTATAGAAATTGAGAATCTCTCTTATAAAGATCCCTGGCCAAGAGAAGTTTTTATGATAGATTATGTGTTTAATAGGTCAGCACATTATTTTGTAGCAAGAATTGGAAATAAAATATGCGCTTTTATTGGTTTATGGATTGAAATGGATAGGTTCCACATTATAAATATCGCAGTCCACCCTGACTATCGAAAGAGAGGCATCGGGACATCGTTAATAAATTTTGTAATTAACAATGCTGAAAGAAAACGAATTAAAGAAGTATACCTTGAAGTGAGAAAATCAAATGAAATTGCACAAAACCTTTACAAAAAGCTTAACTTTAAAGTAGTTGAGGATCTTCAAAAATATTATCAAGATGGCGAAGATGGATATAGAATGGCAAAAACTATTGATGTCAAAATATGGAGGAAAAATGATAATATTAGGAATAGAAACTTCATGTGACGATACTGCTATTTCTTTAATAGACGAAAAAGCAAAAGTCTTAAGTAATGTACTTTCTTCACAAGAAATATTTCACAGAGATTTCGGTGGCATTGTCCCTGAGATAGCATCAAGAAAACATTCTGAACTTATAGGTTACGTAATAAACGAAGCCTTAAAAATAGCAGACAAATCACTTGAAGACATTGATCTAATTTCGGTTACTAAAGGACCGGGTTTAGTCGGTTCGCTTCTTGTAGGAGTTGAAACAGCAAAATCTCTTTCATTCGCACTTAATAAACCTTTGATAGGAATAAACCATCTTGAAGGACATATATATTCGCTTTTTTTAGATAGTTCAAAACTCAACAGGGTAAAAAATCCTTTTCCTTTAATTATTTTGATAGTTTCCGGTGGCCATACAGAACTCATAATAATGGAAGACCATTTAAAGTATAGAATAATTGGAAAGACTCGCGATGACGCAGCAGGGGAAGCAATTGACAAATTTGCAAGATTTCTTGGATACGGATATCCTGGAGGGCCAATAATAGAAAAACTTGGAACAACTGGAAACCCTGAGTTTCACAAATTTCCAAAGCTTACCTTTAAAGGTTCTCCTTACGAATTTAGTTTTAGCGGATTAAAAACCGCAGGTATATATTTTCTCGAAAAAAATCCTGACATTACAAAAAACAATTTAGGTGATATTGCCGCAAGCTTTGAGAAGGCAGTAGTGGATATACTTGTTGAAAGAACTTTAAGAGCAGCAAGGGATTACAAAGTAAAAGGGATTGGAGTCGTAGGCGGAGTTTCCGCAAACAAAAGATTAAGAAATGCTCTTGTTATAAAGTCTCCTGTAGAAGTTTTTTTGCCAGAAAAAATATTCTCAACAGATAATGCTGCAATGATAGCACTTGCAGGTTATATACATTTTAAAAGAGGAGATAAAGACAATTTATTACTTGATGTTTATTCAAGACTTGAAATAGAATAATCAATTTAAATTATTCGATGTCAAGGAATTAGTTTTGATAAAGCCTTAAGGCTTTCGTTTGCATAAAATCGAATTTTCTGTAAACTTATTCTGTTATGTTTAGCTTTGGGAGGTAAAATGGAAATCAAAACCATTAAAAGTGCAATGACGAATGCAGAAAGATTAATAAAAAAAGTATTTAAAGAGGATATAAAAATAAAAACAGAGGTAAATGAAAATACAGGGATACTTCACACAAAGTACTCAATGTTTCTAATACAATTTATAAAGGAAAAAGATACAGAGTTCAAAAAATTTTTCCCCGACATTTCAAAACAAATAATGTGGGATGAAGGATTTAAAATCAGTAAGAAAACTGTAATAGATTTTCTCAATTATCCCAATATTGAGAGAAAAAAACTTTCTATAGTTTTTGTTTTGTCAGATGGTGAGGTATTCCAAATATCCCCAATATCACTAATGAACTTTTGTGAAATCGCCAGTTTAGAAATAGAGAATAATGGAGTTTACTATTTTTTCCCGACTATTTTCCTAAAAAAAATTAAAGGAGGAACAACCAATAAAGAAAGAAATATAATTAATAAATTGTCGTTGATCTCCCAGATAAACAGCCTTGAAAATTTTGAAGAAGGAGAATTAGAATATGCAACAACATTTAAAGATTTCGATGTTGATTTATTTGGTGAAATAACAAGGACCTTAAGAAATATAGAAAAACGCTTAGAAGAAATTGAAAAGCTCTTGAAAAGGAATAAATAATGGAAAAAGTTTTAAAAATTACAATCATCACTATACTTGCCTTCTTTATTTTCTTCGCAAGCGTAGCACGTTGTTATATTATCTCAGACGAGCAAATGAACCATCAGATAATCTCCCTTAGAGATTTAGACATTGAACAAATTCTTCAAAAAGCAAGAATCATTACAAGAAGTGAGGATGCCCTTAGCACAGAAAAAAGTACTCTGGCTTATACCGCAAAAATTTCGATATCCAGGGCAAAATCTGTAGAAGTAGAAATTGATGGAAAAACTGCAATCTTTTATACCACTAGCGAAACTGTACAAGACTTTCTTGATGAAAAAGGGATAAAATTGACTGACAAAGATTATTTGAATCCTGCTTTTGACTCACCAATAGAGAATCAAAAAATAACCATAAAAACTTATATTGAAAAAGAAAAAATCATTAATGTTCCATTTGATTTCAAAGTGGTTTACTCAAACGATAATAGAGTTGCAAAAGGCCTCATAGTAAAGTTAAATAGCGGAAAGGATGGAACACTCACAAAACATTTTAAGGAAATCTATTTTGGTGGGAAGAAAATAAAAGAAGAATTTTTATATAATAAGGTAACTAAAGCACCTATAGATGAAATATACCTCGTGGGTTCAGCAAAGCCGCCAGAACAATACTTAAAATTATATAATATGGTCGCTACAGCATATTCCCCAACTATATCAGAAACTGATAGTGATCCATGGACAACTGCATCTGGTTTAAAGAGTGGATTTGGAGTGGTAGCAGTGGACCCTAAATTGATTCCACTTGGGAGCTTGCTATACGTAGAAGATTATGGATATGCAGTAGCAGGAGATACGGGTGGAGCAATTAAAGGTGAAAGACTTGACGTATTTTTTTATGCACCCAAACAGTCAAATAAATGGGGAGTAAAAAATGTTAAAGTTTATCTCCTCCCTGGTAAATGGAAATTCAACGAAGCATTAAAATATTAATTGAAAAATATAAAATTTTTCCTTCTGAGAAGCTTGGGCAGAACTTCTTGATTAATTCAAAAGCTCTCAATTACATAACAGAAGCAATCAACCCTGATAAAAATAAGTCTTATATTGAAATAGGTTCGGGGTTCCTTCAATTAACAAATCTTGTTGCAGAAAGAGCAAAAGAGGTAATTGCAATCGAAAAAGACACAAGATTTAAAAATTTTTATAGAGAAATAACAAGTCCTAATATAAAAATAATATTCGCAGACGCTCTTGATATTGATTTATCGAAATTTCCCATTAATGAGGTTTATGGAAACATTCCTTACTATATATCTTCGCAACTTATCATCAGAATTTCACATTTTATGAATGTAAAAAGAGGGGTTTTTCTACTTCAAAAAGAATATGCAAATAGAATACTTTCAAAAAAAGGCTCTAAAGATTACGGATCTATTACAGTACTGGTTGACTTCTTCTTTAATAAAAGGTATCTCAGGACTTTCCCTTCAAGCTTTTTCTACCCAAAACCTACAATAAATTCAGCCTTAATCGAGCTAAATAGAAAAGAAATTGATAAGAATTTGGATGTTCAGAATTTTTTAGCTCTTCTAAGAACATCATTCGGTATGAGAAGAAAAAAACTTTTTAACAATCTAAAACAAAAATTTAAAGAAGAAGTTATTAAAGAAGCGATGCTAAATGCTAAAATTCCATTAAATTCAAGAGCAGAAAACCTTGATATAGATCAATACATAAATTTATACAGAAAACTTTTTGACGAAAATTGAAATTTTAATAAAATATGCAGTGAAAGGAGGCCAAAATGGCATATAAAATTGTTGAAGAGCTATTTTACACAAAATCAGATGAATGGATAAAAGTAGAAAATGGCATAGCAACTGTTGGTATTACCGATTATGCGCAAGACAAACTTGGTGATATCGTGTATGTTGAGGAAGCGACATCTGGTAACAAAGTTGTAAAAGAAGATAAAGTAACAACAATTGAATCAGTGAAAGCTGCTTCAGACATTAACGCACCCGTTTCAGGAGAAATAGTCGAGGTAAACAAAAGTGTAGTAAAGGAACCTGCTATTATAAACAAGAATCCATATGGCGAAGGCTGGCTGTTTAAAATAAAGGTTGAAAATGATGAGGAGTTAAAAGATCTTTTAACTGCAAAGGAGTATGAAGAATATCGAAAAGAATAGTTACAGATATATTCCAAGCACTCAAAAGCAGCAAGACGAGATGCTCAAAGAAATAGGAGTACCCTCATTTGAGCACCTCATAAAAACAATTCCTGCAAGAATGAGACTTAAAAATGATTTAAACATAAAAGAAAGCATATCCGAGCAGGAATTATTTGAAAAGATAAAGGAAATTTCTCAAAAAAATTTAGACTTCGCCAATTATAAACCTCTTATAGGAGCAGGGGCATATAGACATTATATTCCTGAAGCCATTAGATCTGCGGTTTCTCGCTCTGAATTCTATACTACATATACACCCTATCAACCTGAACTAAGTCAGGGAACATTGCAAACAATATTCGAAGCTCAAACACATCTTGCTCGACTTACTGGCATGGATGTAGTGATGCCCTCAATATACGATGGTGCTTCTGCAACGGCAGAATCAGTACTGATGGCTTTAAGGATCAATAATAATAAAAAGGTTGTTTTTTCATCTTCACTTCACCCTCATTATAAAGACACTATAAAAACTTATACAGAGCCTCAAAATGTAAAAATAATAGAAACTCCCGATAATAAATGGTTAATAGATATAGAAGAACTAAAAAAACGTATCGACACAAATACTTCATGCGTGGTAATTCAAAGCCCAAATTTCTTTGGTGGAATCGAAAATATTGAGTTAATTTCAAGTATTGCTCACGAAAATGGTGCACTTGCAATATTAACAGTAGTAGAAAGTTTATTCCTTGGTCTTTCAAAACTATTTAATGAAACTGGATTAGATATAGTCGCAGGAGAAACTCAATCATTCGGAATAGACTTAAATTTTGGGGGTCCTTACAACGGTTTTATAGCCTCAAAAGAGACTTACATAAGACAATTACCTGGCAGAATCGCAGGTGAAACTGTAGATTCAGAAGGAAATAGAGCTTTTGTAATGACCCTGAGGGCAAGGGAACAGGATATAAGAAGAGAAAAAGCAACTTCTAACCTATGCTCAAACCATACACTGAATTTATTTGCAATTAACGCCTATCTTTCTTTACTCGGTAAGAAGGGTTTATACAAACTTTCAGTTTTAAATACAAAAGGAGCACATTATCTTAGAAAAAAACTTATTGAAACAGGAAAATTTGATGGGGACGTTTACCCATTTTTCAATGAATTTGTTCTGAAAACAAAAGATAACCCTGAGCATATAAGAGAGAAACTTTTTGAAAATGGATTTTTACCTCCAATAAAGCTATCTGATTTTTTCCCTGCATTAGAAAACTATCTTCTATTTGCAGTTACTGAAATTTTATCAAAAGAAGATTTAGATAATATCGTAAATATATTACGGAGCAAACCATGAAGCTCATATACGAAAAAAGTATAGAAGAAAGAATAGGCTTTTCTATCCCTGAAGATAAATTTGATGAGATAAATTTAGAAGACTGCATCCCAGAATATGCGCTTTCAAAAGATAAAAAAGAGCTTCCAGAGGTTTCTGAAGTAGATGTAGTAAGACATTTTACTGCTCTAAGTAAAATGAATTATGGAGTAGATACAGGCTTTTACCCTCTAGGTTCTTGCACTATGAAATACAATCCAAAGATAAACGAGAAACTTGCAAATCTTGAAGGTTTTACATTTGTACATCCTCTTGCAGACATTAAACATGTCCAGGGGAGTCTTGAAATAATGCACGAGTTAGAACAACTGCTTAAAGAGATCACAGGAATGGATCGATTCACCCTCACACCCGGCGCTGGAGCGCATGGTGAACTTGTCGGAGTCCTTATAATGAGAAAATACTTCAAAGATTATGGTAAACCAAGGCACAAAATGATTGTTCCTGACTCAGCCCATGGTACTAACCCTGCTTCTTCAGCAATGGCTGGATTTAAAGTAGTTGAAGTAAGGTCAAATGAAAGAGGCACTGTCGACATTGAACACCTTAGAGCACTTATGAATGAAGACACTGCTGGAATAATGCTTACAAATCCAAATACAGTTGGATTATTTGAGGAAGAAATAGAAGAAATTGCGAAAATTATCCATGGAAAGGGCGGACTTCTATACTACGATGGAGCTAACCTTAATGCACTCCTTGGAATAGTGAGACCAGGAGACACTGGCTTTGACATAGTCCATCTTAACCTGCACAAGACATTTTCAACACCGCATGGAGGAGGAGGTCCTGGTGCTGGGGCTGTAGGAGTTAAAAAATACCTTATGGAATTTTTGCCTTCGCCAATTGTATGTAAATGTGACGGATTTTATTCGCTTGAATACCCCAAAAAGAGTATTGGAATGGTCCGGGCATTTTTTAGTAATTTCTCAGTGCTCATAAAAGCATATGCATGGATATTATCAATAGGAAAAGAAGGACTTAAAGAGGTATCAAAAGTAAGCGTAATAAATGCAAACTACATACTTTCAAAGCTTAAATCTTATTATAGACCGGCATATGATAGGTTCTGCATGCACGAATGCGTGCTCACGGGAAGAGATTATAAAGAGTTTGGTATTAAAACTCTTGATATTGCGAAAAGATTAATGGATTATGGTTTTCATCCTCCCACAATATATTTCCCACATTTCGAACCATACGCGCATGAAACAATAATGGTAGAACCTACAGAATCTGAAAGTAAAGAAACAATAGATGAATTTATTAATACAATGATTAAAATATCGAAAGAGGCCAAAGAAAACCCAGAGCTCCTTAAATCAGCTCCCCACTTAACTCCTGTAAAAAGGCCTGATGAAGTAAGAGCGACAAAAGAACCAATTCTCAAGTTCGAGAAAAAATGATTTTAGAAAAGATAAAAGGTATTGTTTCAAGCTCAATTAAAAAAATATACCCAGATGTTACTGTACAGATTGATTTAGAAATTCCACCTGAAGAATATGGGGACTTCTCTACAACTATCCCATTAAAACTTGCCGAGGTTCTGAAAAAATCTCCGATGGCTATAGCTGAAGAGATTTCAAAAGATCTAAAATCCCGGATGTTTCAATCCATACAAATCTCAAAACCCGGTTATATAAATTTTTTTCTAAGCTCAGAAGCTTATAGAGAATTTCTAAAATTAATTGAGAAAGAAAAAGAAACATACTTTTATAAGAAGCCAAACGGTCAAAAGATTCAAATTGAGTTTGTGAGTGCTAATCCCACAGGTCCTCTCCATGTCGGGAACGGGAGAGGTGGTATAATCGGGGATGTGCTCACAAATTTATTAAAAATCCAGGGTTTTGAAGTAGAAAAAGAATATTACATAAATGATGCTGGAAGTAAAATGGACTTATTTGCTGAGTCAATTTTCTACTATTATCTTTACGAGTGCGGGAATCAATCAAATTTTCCTGAAGATGGCTATAAAGGAAATTACGTTAAAGATATCGCAAAAAAACTTTTTGCAGAGTCAGAGCATAAATTTGCAGAAACAAATAAAAAAGAAGCAATTGAGCAAATTAAAAAATACGGAAAAGAACTCATGATTAATAATATAAAGACGTCTCTTGAGTCATTTGGTATACATTTTGACAGCTGGTTTTATGAAACCGGCCTCTACGAAAAAGGGGAGATTCAGGAAACTCTCGAGGCTTTTAAAAATACTAAATACGCTTATGCTTCAGACAATGCTATCTGGTTTAAGTCAACTGCATTTGGGGATGACAAAGATAGAGTTCTTGTCCGTAGCAATGGCGAGCCAACTTATACTTTAGCAGATGCAGCTTATCATAGAAACAAATGGAAAAGAGGATTTCAAAAAGTAATAGATGTTTGGGGAGCAGACCATTTTGGTCATATAACACCAATGAAAGCATTAATATTGGGATTGGGGATACCTGAAGATTTTCTCGACGTGATACTTTATCAAATCGTTCACTTGTTTGAGGACGGAAAAGAAGTAATGATGTCAAAACATACAGGATCGTTTGTAACTCTTGACGAGCTTGTTAAAGAAGTTGGAAAAGACGCTGCAAGAATTTTCTTTCTTTTCAAAAATGCCGATACACACCTAAATTTTGATTTGAATCTCGCTAAAAGTCAAACACTCAAAAACCCTGTTTATTATATGCAATATACATTTGCAAGATTAAACAACATTATCAAAGAGGGCATGAAAAGAGAGATCAGATACAAAGGAACAGAAAATATAGATACTTTTTCATTAAACAACGAAGAAAAAAATATTCTTAACAACTTAATTTATTTAGAAGAATTACTAACTAAAATAACTGCAGATTACTCAGTGCATAAGATCCCCATCTCCACTATAGAACTCAGTCAGAAAATAAACAGTTTTTATCAAAAATATAAAGTTCTTCAGGCAAACGATTTAATACAACAAAGGCTTGCAATTGTTAATTCATCATTAATAGTTTTGTCTTTGCTTTTTGATATAATGGGAATTGAAAAAATAGAAAAGATGTAATATGAAAACAGCTGCACTCATAGTAACTTATAATAGATTTCAGGATTTAATAAACTGCGTTCGGTCAATTCACCAAGGAACATTAAAACCTGACCAAATATTTATTGTCGATAATGGGTCAGAGAATAGCACTGCTAAACAAATAAAAGAAAGATTCCCCGATGTTGAAGTCATCACCCTCGAGAAAAATACGGGACCTGCAGGAGGAGTAGAAGTAGGTCAGAAATATATCTACCAAAAAGATTTCGATGCAGTTTGGATAATAGATGATGATGCAAAGGCTAATGAAGAAGCCCTTGAAAAATTAATAAAAACCTTTAACGAAGTCAAAGATAAACTTAACATTGGTTTTTTACTTACTTCAGTTATTTATAGCGACAACAACTTCACTATACCTTTTTATAATTTACTGTTATACAATCGCATCTTCGGACTCACAAAAAGAATAGATACATCAGAATACAAAAAAGATTATTTTGAAGTAAACATTGCTTCGATGTGTGGCCTACTTATTCCTTCCAAAGTTTTCGAAAAAATAGGTTTTGTAAGAGGTGAATTTTTCGGTTGGTATGATGATACAGAATTCGTTTTAAGAGCTCAAAAAAATGGTTTCAAGGTTTATGCAGTTCCCCAAAGTAAAATTTATCACCCTGTCCAATATAGAAAAAGAGTAAAAATCCTTAGCAAAAATTTCACATTTATTTCAGGAAGACCTGAAAGGATGTATTATGGAACGAGAAACAATATTATTACTCAAAGAGAAATGCTTCCCTGGTTTAATTTTTACTTTCTATTCCTGCCTATATTTATTATACGAAGGATGAGCTCCATAATAATTTTCTACGAAAACAAAATTACCTTTTTAAAATATATGCTTAAGGGTATAATAGATGCACTGAAAAAAGTATGGAGGTAAAGATGGTTAAAAAAATTGCAATCCCTTTAATAGTTGCATTAGTTATCATTTCAGTAGTTTTCGTTATTTACAAATTGCTCAATCCGGCAAATAAGGAAGTTCTTTCACAAGGAAACTACATCGAAGCAGTTTTTCTTGCTGAGGATATAAGACCAGAGGTTGCAAACTCAATACATATTGGAGATACAATTTATGATGTAAACGGTCGCCCATCATTCAAAATCACCAATTTAAAAATAGAGGATTCAACTTCACGATACGTAACTTACGATGATATTGGGAGACTAAAAACAGAAACTGCATCTATATTAAAAAATATGTATATTTATGCAAAATCTTTAAACAAAAAATATGCATGGGCTTATGCGTACGGCAAAGATCTTATAATGTCAGGAGCCCATCTTTCTGTTTATGGAGAAAACTGGAAGGTCTGGACTACAGTATTAACCGTAACAGAAATAAAGTAAAAAATGGAGAAGGTTCGAAAATATTCCTCATTTCTAATTCTGCTTGTAGTTTCACTCTTTCCCATTATCGATTACGTATGGAGAAGATTTAAACTCCCATTCAGCACAATTTGGGATGATGTCTTTCTCGTTCTTGCCTTACTTATTGCATTAATAATATCATTCAAGAAGCTGAAGGATTTATTTAATTATCCTGCGTTTGTCTTTGCCCTACTATTTGCATCGGTTACGTTTTTTTCTTTTACGTTTAACAATTATCTTTTCTTGGCTTTTTTACACCAATTCAGATTATTTTTTGAACCATTTCTCATTTTTATTGTGATTATTCTATTAAAACCGAAGAAAGAGGAAATAAGATTCTACTTTAAAGCAGTTGTTTTGATTACTATGTTCCTTGCTATCATCGGCATATATCAGTATGTCAACAAAGTACCAACTCCCGTACAATGGGTAGATAAAGAACTCGAAAGAAGTTCAATATATACAAGGGCATTTTCAATAGTTGGCAGTCCTAATATACTGGCAGCTTATCTTGAATTTGGAATAGGAATATCTCTATTATTTCTTTTTACCGAGAAAAAATTGTTACAAAAAATTTATGCAGTCTTTGCATTTCTAATAATTATTCTAGGCATGCTACTCACCTTCTCAAGAGGCGGATGGGTAGCTTCCGGTAGTTCAATATTAATCGGATTCTTACTATTTAACCCTCTTGTTGGTGGACTCATAATCATAATTTCAGGAGTAATCATGACTACTATTCCAATATTAAGACTAAGGCTTCTATCTCTGATAGATCCAAGCTATATTCAGAAAAGTATTGAAGGAGGAAGGCTTTTCAGGTGGAAGTACGGAATATTAAATGCATCTGACCATCCTTTACTCGGAAGCGGGCTTGGCACATTTGGAGGCTCAGCGGCACAAAAATATGGTTATTTTGTATACACATCTATGGACAGTGTTTACCTAAATGTTTTCGCAGAGACTGGGTGGTTAGGTATAATTACTTTTGCATTATGGGTAAGTTTTGGTGCAGGCAGAATTTTAAACAAGTTTTTTGAGAAAAAAAAATTAATTTATCTTTTCATAAGTATTACTTTATTTTCCATACTGATTCATATGTTTGTTGAGAACATTTTTAATGCTTGGGGCATTGCTTTAAACTTCTGGGCATTATCCGCAATTGGTGAAGTTCTGAATGAGTGACCTCCTTTTTATTTCTACAAATACCTACAATGGGTTGCCCACAAGAAAACAAAAATTCGCAAACTATTTAAAGGAAACAGGTTTTAGGGTTCTATTTGTTGAACCTCCATATACGTATCTTGCATTATTGAAAAAAAATGGAATTAAGCAGCTTTCTAGTAAAACCACACTTGATAAAATAGATAATAATTTTTTTCTCCTTCATTCATTTCCCTGGTTTCCTTTTTTTAAAAAGAACAGAATTTGTAATGAAATTGATAATAAAATTTTTTTAAACCACTTAAAAAAAGCATTTAAAGAGATTGATTTTAAGCCTGAAATCATTTGGAATTACATGCCATTCTTGCCCAGTATTTTACAAGAAATTAAGAGTAAAAAAGTGTATGACTGCGTTGATGACCACTCTGCTTATCCAGGACTTATAAATCAAGCGTTCGTAAACGAGCTTGAAAGAAAAACAGCCAAATTATCAGATTTAATAATAACAACAAATAATGAATTAAAAGAAAAAATTACAAAATATGGAAAAGATGCTGTCGTTATAAGTAACGGCGTTGATTGGAATTTTTTCTCTTCGAATCTGTTTAACGTAACAATTAATATAAAGAAAAGAATTATTTATATTGGGGCAATTTCAGAATGGTTTGATAAAGAACTTGTAGAATTCGTGGCTATCGAGTTCCCGGATTACGAAATAACCCTTATCGGCCCATGCTCAATAAAAATCGATAGTCTTAAAAATCATAAAAACATTAAACTTTTAGGAGTAATTAAACAGGAGATATTTGCTCCTATTCTTGCTGAAAGCGCGATAGCAATTATTCCTTTTAAAATAAACAAGCTCACAGAAAATGTAGACCCACTAAAAACATATGAATACCTTGCGGCAGGAGTACCTGTTGTCTCAACAAAAATTGGTAGAGTAAAAGATCTTCCTGTGTTTATAGGAAATAATAAAGAAGATTTTGCTTCAAAGATTAAGCAGGCAATACAAAGCGATTCATTAGAAAAAAGAGTTGAGCGTTCTATGGAGGTAAAAAATTTCTCGTGGGAAAGGAAATACGATACAATAAAGAAATTATTAGAAAACCTGCTTTAAAAGAACACAAAATTCAAAACATACTTGTACAAAACGCCGTTCAGGCATCATTCATATTTATGTTTTCCATTTTCATTAGTAGAATACTTGGTCTTGCAAGAGACATGCTCTTTGGAGCTTATTTTGGCACGAGCCGCGCCGCTGATGCCCTGAGCACTACCTTACCAATCACTTCAGTTTTCCAAGATATAATGACAGGTGCAATATCTGTTTCACTAATAACACTATTTATAGAGAAATACGAAAAAAATAGAGAAAAAGCAATAGAAGACTTAAGCGTTATTTTTAATTACATTATACTGGGACTTGTTGCATCAATGCTAATTTTGGTAATTCTTTCAAACCCATTGGTAAACATTCTTGGCCCCGGATTTAAAGGGAATGATAAAAATATGGTTTCGATGCTTATCGATCTTTTTTCAATTACAGCGCTATTCTGGTCAATAACATCTTTTCTTTTTGGCATCGCTCAGTCAAGAAAACAGTTTCTTGTTACAGCCTTATTCCCACTTCTAACAAATACATTTATCATCATCTCTTTGATACTTTTTCACAAAAATTTAGGAATCTATTCCTATCCAATCGGTATGTTAACCGGAGTAATCATACAATTTACTTTTATGATTCTTTATGCAAAATCATTTCTCGGAATGAAGTTCTCGCTTAATTTCAACCCGAAAGGTACTTTTCTACCAGCACTTTTTCTACTCTCAATTCCTCTTATCTTACAACAAATGTCCAATTATTCGGTTACTCTTGTCAGCAATAATCTCGCTTCAAAACTTCAGATAGGAAGCGTCGCAGCGCTTGGATATGCAAATAAATTAAGGCAGTTTTCGCTCGGGATTTTAACAATTCCTCTTGCAACTTCTTACTATCCTTTTCTTTCTGAAGCTGCTGCAAAGAATGATTACAAAAAACTTAAAGAAATATTTTCTAAGAGTATAAGATTTGCTTCCTTCTTCATTTTCCCTGCAATGCTTATTTCAATTTTTTTTGCCAGACCAATAGTTAAAATCATTTTTGAGAGAGGAGTTTTTGATGCAAAAGCAGTTTCATTAACAACAGAACCTTTTATTTTTTATTCTCTAAGCATATTTGCTGCTATGGTCAACATTATAACAATGAGAGTTTTCTATGCAATGAAGAACATGTTCATACCTTTGTTAATTTCGATCGCAATGTCTATATTAAACATCGCTATTTTCTTTCCCTTAATAAATGCATTTAAGCATTCAGGGATTCCATTGGCTATAAGCATAACACTATATATAGAAATGTTTATCTTATTATATTTTCTTGTTAAAAAAACCGGTCACATAGGAGGAATCAGTGTATTAAAATCAATTGTAAAACTTTTTATAGCCTCTGCAATTGGAACAAGCATAATGCATACTTTTTATAAATTTTTAGAAAAATATTTACCCCAATCCAGCTGGTACCTTGCCCTTAACTTTCTTGCTTCTATGTTGCTATTTATCTTTGTATATATTATAATGCTCCTTATACTGAAAGCAGAGGAAGCAAAAACTGCTTTCTTTGTAACAAGGAAAATTATAAGAAAGGTAAGAGAGAGGACCTAAAAATCATGCATAAAATCGGTCTTATTCTAAGTGGTGGTGGGGCAAGAGGCCTTGCCCACATTGGAGTACTTAAGGTTCTCGAGGAATATGCCTTAATTCCGGATCTTATAACAGGTACGTCCATGGGAGGCATAATTGGAGGATTGTATTCTTATGGACTTACCATAGATGAAATGAAGAGTTTCCTTAAAAACTTTAAAATTAAAGACCTTTTTGAAAAAGGCAACCCTCTGGCTTTATTGTTTTCTGAATCAGAGGAAAGTAAAATTTTAAAATATATAAAAATGGAAATTGCTATTAATTTTCTTCTCACCAGAACGGGGCTTGATAGTGGACGGAAAATAAGAGCTTTCCTCGGTCAATTAACAAAGCATGCAGATTTTTCTAACCTAAAAATCCCTTTCGCATGCGTAGCTGCAGATATTATAACAGGAGAAAAAGCAATATTAAAAGAAGGGAGACTCAGCGAAGCGATGTACGCCACAATGGCAATTCCCCCTTTCTTCGAGCCTTTTAAATATGGTGATAAATTGCTTGTCGATGGCGGTATTCTAAGTAATGCTCCGGTTGATATAGCAAAAGAAATGGGAGCAACAAAAATAATAACGATAGATGTAAACAATTCATTTAAAAATAAACAGAAAAAGGTTTTCAGATCAGCCTTTGAAATTCTTTTCAGAGTGTTTGACATAGAAAACAATATTATCTACAATAAAGAACTTTTAAAAAGCGATCTTCTGATAAGCATAGAATTAGAAGCAGAAATCTTTGACTTTAAAAAGTACAAACACATAATTAAAAAGGGCGAAGAAGCAACTTATAATAATTTGTCCGAACTTAAAAAAATTTGGGAAAGATAAATTATTTAATCACGATTTTAAAAAACTTCTTTTTCCCAATTTTTAAAATATCTCCATTTTTAATACATATAGGCTCTTTGAAGTCGGTTATCTTTTGTTGGTTAACTTTAATAGCCCCTTGTTGAACAAGTCTTTTTACTTCAGAGTTAGAATTGACAATTCTCTTACCAATTAGAAATTTTATAATATCTACCTTTCCGTTGATTACAAAAGAAGTAGCATCTAATTCCTCAGCATCTTCAGGAAGCTCTCGCCTGCTAAATATCTTTATAAAATTCTCTTCTGCTTTTCTCGCCTCTTCTTCCGAATGAAATAATCTCACGATTCCTCTCGCAAGCTCCATTTTTAACTCCATTGGATTCGCTTTTTGCGAATTTATCACTCTTTCTATTTCTTTAACTTCTTCTTCGTCTTTATCTAGAACAAGATAAAAATATTCTGAAATAAGATTATCTGGAATTGACATAGTTTTTCCATACATCGAATCAGGATCCTCACTAATTCCTATGTAATTGCCAAAACTTTTGCTCATTTTATCAATTCCATCGGTCCCTCTAAGTAACGGCATAATTATAGCAACCTGAGGCTGCATATTTTTGATTTCAAGAAGTTTCCTCCCAAAAAGTAAGTTAAACTTCTGATCAGTTCCACCAAGCTCTACATCAGCCTGAATTGCAACAGAATCATATGCCTGCATAACTGGGTAAAAAAACTCATGAAAATATATAGGTATATCATTTTTAAATCTATTAAGGAAGTCGTCTCTTTCCAGAATCCTTGCAATTGTGAAATTAGAACAAATTCTAAACCATTCTTCAAAAGTAATTTTTGAAAGCCACTCGGAATTATATCTGACCTCAGTTTTACTCCTATCAAGTATTTTAAAAACCTGCTTAAAATAAGTCTGGGCATTTTCTTCTATTTCCTCATGAGTAAGCGATGGGCGAGTTCTAGATCTGCCAGAAGGATCCCCGACAAGCCCTGTAAAGTCGCCAATAATAAAAATTACACGGTGCCCAAATTCCTGAAAATCTCTTAGTTTTCTTAAAACAATGTAATGGCCTAGATGTAAATCTGGAGCCGTTGGATCAGCGCCAAGTTTTACTCTTAAAGGCTTTTTAGAATATATTCTTTCAATAAGTTCAGATTCATTTATTATCTCGACTGTTTTTCTTTTTAACTTTTCAATAACATTCATTATAACCTCCGAAACTAACATATTTTAAGCAAATATACCTCCTTTCAAAATCTCAAATACTTTTCCGGCAGAATAAAGCATAAATCTTTTAAAAACGGAGGTGAATATTATTAAAAAGCCTCTAATGTATTATTTTATTTAGAAATTCGTAGATCTATTGATCTTTGGATTTTAATTTTTTACAAAACCTTGTATCTGCTATAATTTCTAAGGAGGCATAAATGAAAATTGCAATTGGTGCAGACCATGCAGGATTTAAATTAAAAGAATCAGTAAAAGGGTTTTTAAAAATTTTAAATGTTTTTGTAACAGATTTTGGCACAAATTCAGAGGAAAGCGTTGATTACCCTGACTATGCAATACCTGTGGCAGAAGCCGTTGCAAAAAAAGAATTTGACTTTGGAATTTTAATCTGCGGTACAGGGATTGGAATGTCAATAACAGCTAACAAAGTAAAGGGAATAAGAGCAGCTTTATGTAACGAATTGTTTACAGCTCATTGCTCAAAAGAGCATAACAACGCTAATGTTCTTTGTATGGGTGGAAGAATTGTTGGCGAAGAACTTGCCAATGAAATCGTAAAAACATGGCTTTATTCAGAATTTCAGGGTGGAAGGCATCAAAGAAGAGTCAAAAAAATCAAAGAATATGAAACAAATAGCAATTGATGGCGATTCTGCAAGTGGCAAAACAACTATTGGCAAAATACTTGCAAAAAGACTTAATTTTACATTTATAGATAGTGGTCTTTTTTATAGAGCTGCAACATATATCATAATAAAAAACAGAGCTCAAACAAAAAATACAAAATGGGTTAATTTAATTCTTGGAAACAGAATTACACTAAAAAACAGTTCGATTTACATAAATGACAAAAAAATAGAAGAAGCACTTCTTCATTCAAGTGATGTCAATGATCTTGTTTCACCTGTTTCTACTATTCCAGAAATAAGAAAGTTTATTACACATACTTTGCAAGAGATTGCTGATAATAAAAGTGCCATTATGACAGGGAGAGACATAGGCACAGTTGTATTAAAAGATGCGTTTTTAAAAATTTATCTTACTGCAACGATTGAAGTAAGGGCAAAAAGAAGGTTCAAAGAACTCCTTGAAAAGGAAACTAAAACTTCTTTTGAGGAAATCTTAGGAAATCTTAAAAACAGAGATGCAATAGATTCAACAAGAGAGAACTCCCCTCTCTCAATTGCAAATGATGCATTTGTTATTGATACCACAAATATTGATGAAGAAGAAATTTTAAAGAAAATTCTCCTTTTTATGAAAGGGAAAGAACATGCTTTATAGTATATTTCATGCTCTATCTAAATTTGTCTTTAAAGTCTTTTTTAATCTCAAAAAAATTGGTTTGGAAAACATACCTAAACATGGCGGTTTCATTATTACTCCTAACCACAAAAGTTACCTTGATACCCTGATAGTTGGAAGTGCCTTACCAATGAAAATAAGCGCCATTGCTAAAAAAGAGCTTTTTGAAAGAAAGTTTCAAAGTTGGTTCTACAGAAATTTGGGAGGATTTCCAATTGATAGAAAAGTAACTGGCCTAGAGAGCATAAAAAAAGCAATAGAAGTTGTTAGAAATGGAAACCCGCTCCTTATATTCCCGGAGGGAACAAGGTATGAAGGAGAAGGAATAGGAAAAGGCAAAAAGGGTTCCGCATTTATATCCGTATTAGGAAAAGTGCCAATTTTACCAGCAGGTATTGCAGGCACGGACAGAGCATTGCCAAAACAGGCAAAGTTTCCAAAACCTGTTCACATAGTTATAGTTTTTGGAAAGCCTTTCAAGCCATGGAAAATTTTTAACCCCGATGATAAAGAGTTTTTAGACAAAGTCACAGAGTATCTTATGAAAGAGATCGAGAAATGCCAGAAAGAAGCAGAAGAAAAATTATAATAGTAAAAAACATCGGATTTTGCTCAGGAGTTGAGAGAGCAGTAAAAATTGCAGAAGAAAATGCAAAAAAATATAGAAAAGTTTTTACAATTGATTCATTACTTCATAATGAATTAGAAATAAAAAGATTAAAAGAAAAAGGAATTGAAATTGCCAGAGAAAATTCGAGCGGGAACGTTATAATTATCCCCGCACATGGCAGTACAGAAGAGGAAATCGAAAAATTTAAAGAAAGGTTTAAAAATATTGTTAATGCGACATGTCCCTTTGTTTTAAGAAATGTAGAAGTAATTAAAAAATTAAAAAAACAAGGTTATAAAATCGCTATTGTTGGAAACAAAGGACACAGAGAAACAATGGTTCTCCAAAAAACAGCAGGAGGAAACCTATTAGGAGTTTTCAGTAAAAAGAAAGATTTAAAAAAGGTTAAGCTTAGCCAGAAAATTGCAGTAATTGGTCAAACTACTGTTACTGAAGAAATGCTATTTAAAGTGACGTATGAACTACTTAAAGGTGGTTATGAAGTAAGATTTTTCAACACGATTTGCAATGAAACGATCAAAAGACAAAAAGAATCAATAGAGGTAGCAAAAAATGTAGATTGTATGATTGTTGTTGGTGGAAAAACAAGTGAAAATTCAAAGAGATTATTCGAAGTCGTTAAAAAGGTTAACGATAATACATATTTTATAGAAAATGAATCCCAAATTGACAATATGGATTTTTCGAATTTTAATATTATCGGAATAACATCAGGAACGTCGACTCCAACCTGGCTTATTGAAAAAATTATAAGAAGGATTGAAAAATGAAAATCGCAGTTATTGGTGCAGGCGGTTGGGGCACAACAATTGCAGAATTACTTGGGAAAAATAGATTTGAAGTAAGTTTATGGGTTCATAGTAAAAAAACTTTTAACGCAATAAAAACCTACAAAGAAAACCTATTCTATCTTGGGGGAGTTAAAATACAATACACGAAAAATGTTACTTTGAATTTAAGAGATGCTGTTTATGGTTCAGATTTGATAATAAGCGCCTTACCTTCACAAAAGTTAAGAGAAATAATTTCTCTTATTAAGCCAATTGGACATGAGATCGTTGTAAATCTTGCAAAAGGAATAGAAATAGGAACCTTCAAAAGAATGTCAGAGATTATACACGAGTTATGGAATACACCATATGAGCAGATCGCAACGCTTTCAGGTCCAAATTTTTCCTATGAAATTGCAAGACAAATGCCTGCAGCAACAGTCATTGGATGTATTAGTGAAAAAACTTCAAGGGAAATCCAGGACATTTTTATGAATGACCGTTTCCGAGTTTATTACACGACCGATATAACAGGTGTTGAACTTGGTGGATCGTTGAAAAATGTATATGCAATTGCTGCAGGTATAAGTGATGGTCTGCAGTTTGGCGATAGCAGCAAAGCCTCTCTTATTATAAGAAGCATTTCGGAGCTTGTTAAATTCGGTGAAATTCTTGGCGGAAGAAAAGAAACATTCGTGGGATTATCTGGAATGGGTGATCTTGTAGCAACTTCCTTCAGTAAAAGAAGTAGAAATAGATGGGCAGGAGAAGAAATAGGAAAGGGAAAAACCATAGAAGAAATTTTCAAGCTAACTCCACAGGTGCTTGAAGGTATATACACAACAAAAGCTGCTTTTGAATTGAAAGAAAAATTAAATTTAGAAATGCCAATTTTGACTTCGTTATACAACATAATGTATAATAAAATGGATCCAAAAATCGAATTGATCAAGCTTATGCAGCGGCCCGGAAAAAGTGAGGACTAAATAAATATTCTTTTTCAGATAAAATTATTGCAATAAGGAATTAGGAAGAAAAAAACAAATGAGAAGGCCGAACGGATTTAAAGGTTTTTCGGTTATGTCAATTGGACAGATAATTTCTATAACAGGATCTGCCATGACACAATTTGGATTAGGCATATGGATATGGGAGAAAACAGGAAATGCAACACCATTCAGCATTATTGCAACTGCATTTTTCATTCCAAACCTCATTTTCTCGCCAATTGCAGGGGCACTGATTGATAGATGGCCAAGAAAAAGATCGCTTATACTACCAGATCTTGCCGCAGGATTGGTAACAATAACATTGCTTATCCTTCTCATTTTTAATAAATTAAGCCTCAGCTTTATTTATATAGCATCCTTTATCGAGGGTACTTTCAACGCTTTTCAATGGCCAGCATATTCAGTTACCATTAGTGTAATGTTAAAAAAGGAAGAGTACGCAAAGGCTAATGGACTGTTTTCCATGACCGATTCGGCACCAACTGTATTGGCACCAATAGTTGCAGGCGCTTTAATACCTTTCATAGGGCTCAAAGGAATTATGATTACAGATATTGTAACATTTATTTTTGCAATAGGAGCAGTTTTATGGGTTTACATACCAAAAAACATTATTGAAGGAAAGGCAAAACTGGGTATATTGAAAGATTCTTTATTCGGTTTTGGATATATATTTGCGAGAAAAGCACTCCTATTATTACTTTTTGTTTTCCTTTTTACTAACTTTTTGAGTGGTTTCTATTCAACACTTTTTACGCCCTTGATACTTGCAAAAACAAATAACAGCAGCATTTCACTTGGAATTGTCCAATCAAGTTTTGGTATAGGGGGAATATTAGGCGGGTTATTAATGACTGTTTGGGGAGGAACAAAGAAAAAAATTAAAACTCTTCTTCTCGGAATATTGTTTTCTAGCGTTGGCTCAATTACCCTCGGTTTATCTAAAAACTTGATCATGTTGATGGTCTCAGCATTACTAATTGCTATTCCGAGTGTTGCTGCAAATGCATCGAGTCAGGCAATCTGGCAGTCTAAAGTAAGTCCTTCTCTGCAAGGAAGAGTTTTTGCTGCGAGGAGAGTTATTGCTCAACTTGCTGGTGTAATACCAATGGTTGCGAGTGGGCCTCTTGTAGACCATGTTTTAGGACCATTCGTGGACCACAAAATTGTGTTAAATGCTCTTTTTGGTATTGAAAAAGGCGGAGCCATAGCAATTCTTGCTTCAATCTCTGGTATCTTAACAGTCATTCTTATAATTATCGGCTTTTCAATTCCATTGTTAATGCATGTTGAAGATATAAATTATGAAGGAGGCACTACAAAATTAACAGAAGAAGAAATACCGCTAAAATAAATTTACATTCTCTCTTTTAAAAAATTCTCTATTTCTTCTCTGCATGGAGAGGAAATTGCTGCCCCTTTTCTTGTTACAGATATTGCAGAGGCAGCAGAAGCAAAAATAAGTGCCTCCTTCAGGCCTTTTCCTTGAGAAATAGCAACAGCAAAAGTACCATTGAAAGTGTCCCCTGCCCCTGTTGTATCAACCACATTTACATTAAATGCCGGAACAGTAAAATCTTCATTTTTAGATTTACAACGAATCCCATTTTTACCTAACTTAAGAATAATAGAAACCCCTCCTAAACTTAATAATTTTTCAATATTATAATTTGAAGTAAGTTTATTTAACTCAATTTCGTTCGGTGTTAAAAATGTCGAAAAAGGTATAACTTTTTTCAAATCTTTTCTAATAGGTGAAGGGTCAAAAATCACAGAAGCACCAACTTTAAAAGAATACTTTGCAGCCTCTACTAAAATCCATGTAGGTATTTCTCCTTGAAGTAATAGTATATCATCATGGCATATTTTATTCTTTAAGATATTAATTTCGTCATTTCCCAATAATCCATTTGCTCCCGAAATAATTACTATCTTATTTTCCCCCTTTGCGTCTACATTTATCATAGCAACTCCAGTGGGAGCAGAAGTATCTTGTATAATTTCTGTCTTTATGTCACTTTTTTTAATTTCGTTCAATGCCAGTTCACCAAAATAGTCTTTTCCAACCCTACCTATAAAGATTGTATCACCACCTGCCTTTTTTGCTGCAATTGCCTGGTTTACTCCTTTACCTCCCAGATTTATAAAAAAATCTTCACCAACTATGGTTTCGCCTTCATTAGGAAACTTTTCACTGTAAAGAACAAGATCTATATTAATACTGCCGAGTACAAAAATTCTGTTTGCCATAAAAGTATTTTACAAGAACATTAAAAATTCAAAAAATTGGATAAGTAGAATAAGTTTCAAATTATTCAAATAAAATCTTCGCTAAACTGAATATACTATAAAGAGAGAATTATTGCATAAATATAATTTTTTCATAAAATAAGAATTTATAACATTGGGTAATAAAAAATATGAATCTTAAAAGATGGTTTATTGCATTTGGGCTACAGGGTGGATCCTTAGGAGCCCTGACTTTAGTGATGAGCCTTTTTATAGTAACAGGATTAAAAGGAAACATCAAGAATGCAAGCATTGTTGTAGCATTGTATTCCCTCGGAAACTTGCTTGGGGCTCTCATATCAGGAGTGATACTTGATAGAATTAGAAACCTATCTCCTATTATTTTTGCCAGCTTATTTAGTGCAGCGATAATTTCAATACTAATGCCATTTTCGTATTCAATTCTTTTTTATTACATACTATCAATTTTACTTGGTTTATCTATTTCTTTCATTGGGCCATCCATTACGCTTTTCCTCAGTAATCGGCTTCCAGCAATTTCTTATCGAAAAAATGTGAACGCATTGAATTTATTGAACAGCATAGGGGCGACGTCAGGCACATTTATTGGTGGAATTCTGCTCACTATTTTTTATTTCTTAAATGATGCAACAAGGATGACCATGATTTTTGCATTTTCTTCAGTCGTTTTTGCAGTTGCCTCGATCGTAATATCAACAACTGGAGAAACTTTGACAGAAACAGTCAGGAGAAAAATTTCAACTGAAAAAGATTACCTTAAGGGCCTGCATCTGGACGATTTCCCAAAAGAAATATTATCATCATTTAATTTAAAAGGTTTTGGTAGAAGAGTTAATTTATTTATCTTGGCTGTACTGACTGCATTTTTTGGAGCAAATATGCTTTTTTCAATTTTTTCTATATATCTTAAAGAATACTTAAACGTTAGCCCCCAAATTATTTTCATTGTTTATGGAATGAACAGTATTGCAGGAAATATAGGTTTTTACCTTACAAAATTTGCAATGGATAATTTTAAGGATTTCAAAATAATAAGATCGGTCCTCATCTTAAGATTTACAGCGATCCTTTTAATAATTCTTGTAGGTATCTTTAAGTCGAGAGAACTTTCAATCTGGATCACATATATTTCCTTTATTATAATAGGATTTACATGGCCATTCTTTTACATACCTATCACAATACAGGCTACAAACCTCACTTTTCCAGAAAATAGAGGCAAGATATTGGGAATTTTTAACGCCTCGATAAACCTCGCTGTTATAACTGCTTCTTTTACCTCGGGCATTGTGGCTTTAAGATTTGGTTATCTATCTTCTTTTTTAATAGGTGCAATTCTACTGCTTGCAAGCGAAAGAATCTTTACAAGAGTACTTTCAACTAAAACAGCAAAAATAGATTAAGATTCAACAAAAATTTCAAGGGTTTTCCCTTTATTAACCTTTATCCCCATATCTTCAAGCACTTCTATTATCCTTTTGAGGGCAACGAAAAGTTCTTCCTCAGTCAGGCTTCCCATATGTCCCATTCTGAAATAATGTCCTTTTAATTCACCGAGGGCAGATGCAACAACAACTTCTTTTTTCTCAAGCAAGCCTCTAAAATCAACATCGTTTATTCCTTCCGGATATTTAAACACAGAAAGGGTAGGGGCAGGACTATTTTTTGCAAGCAATTCAAAATCAAGAAGTTTCATTGCATTCCTTATTTTCCGGGAAAGTGACCTATGTTTTTCAAAATAATTATCCAACCCAAAGTTCATTATATACTCCAAGGATTTCTCAAGTGCAAAAACCATATTAACAGCTGGAGTCGCAAAATATCTATGCGGATCTTCTATAATAGGAATCCATCTAAGAATATCCCCGTAATAAGTTCTTGATTTCTTTAAGGTCTTCCTTTTCTCAATTGCCCTTTGAGAGAATGCAAGCATAGTAAGCCCTGGTGGAACTGCAATTGCCTTTTGAGAGCCAGTAAAAATTACATCCACTCCCCACTCATCCATTTTTTCTTCAACTCCCCCAGTAGCGCAAACTCCATCTACAACAACAAGAGTGTCGGAAGAAACTTCTTTGATTATCTCTGTTATCCTTTTTACATCAGAAAGTACACCAGTTGATGTGTCAACATGCGTTATAGTAACCGCTGAGTAATGATTTTCTTTCAATTTAATTCTTATTTCTTCAAAAGATACTGTATCTCCAGCATTACTCTTCAATATATCGATTTTTGCACCAAGCGCATTGCCAAGCTCTACAAACCTATCACCAAAAAATCCATGGGAAATTACAAGCAGATTTTCACCATCATCAAGAATATTCGTCAGGGCTATTTCCATACCGAGAGTTCCTGAACCAGCAATTATAAAAGGTGTAGAGTGTTTTGCTCCAAAAATAACTTTTATACTATTAAGCGCGCTGCTAAAAATTTTTGCAAACTCATCACTTGTATGTGAAATAGTCTTCTCCGATAGTGCATCAAGCACATCGTTACTAACAGGTGTTGGACCCGGTATCAAAAGTAACTTTTCCATTTTTTACCTCCTGTCGAAAAAGGGATTCTTCCCAGATATACTCAATGGAATTCCATATGCAATTGCAACGTCTTTTCCAAGGAGTCTAAGATTGATAGCTGCTCTTCCAACTGAATACATAATTCGATTATCGACTTTCTTCTCAGAAAGAACTGAAACCGCTGAACCAATAGCAATACCAAGATCAATAGCAGATGATAAGTGAATGTTTAAATCCTCGCTCTTTGAATCGTTGAATCCATGTGCCTTATCTTTAAGCCTTGATCCTATCAAAACAACAACCTTTTCTTCAATATTAGATGCGTCTCTTATAAAATATTGAAGATTATTTTTTTCTCCAAACTTTCTCATTTCCTCCTGGATAATCTTCAACTCTTTTTTATAAACGACTGCTGTAACAACGAAGTCCTGACCATTTGCCTTTGGTGCAGTTCTTGCTGCAATGCATGCATCTTCTGCAACCTTAAGAATAACCTCTAAACCTTTTTCAGGATTCAATTTTAACATAAATCACCTCCTAAATTCCCTTAATAAAACCACCATCAACTGGAAGAACAACTCCAGTTATGTAAGAAGCTTGCTCAGATGCAAGAAAAGCTACAGTTGAAGCAAACTCATTTACTGTTCCAATCCTGCCCATAGGAATATTATCAATTATTGATTTCTGCGCCTCTTCGACAGGAACATGCTCTTTTTCCATCTTATCACTAATAAGGCTTTCTACTCTTTCGGTCATAGTATAACCTGGGGCAATTACATTTGCAGTAATTCCAAACGGAGCTAAAACATTTGAGGCAGATTTAATAAATGCCACGACTCCGACTCTTGAAACATTTGAAAGAATGAGATTATCAAGAGGCTGTTTAACACTAATAGAAGTTGATGCAATGATTCTTCCCCAATTTCGAGCTTTCATATAAGGAACGACGCTATAAACTGCATAAATAGTGCTCATCAAATTTAAATTTACTGCTTTAAGATAATCCTCCGGTTTAAAATCAAAGAAACCCCCAGACGGAGGGCCTCCTGCATTAGTAAAAAGAATATGCAATGTGCCAAACTCTTTTACAGTTGACAATACCCAGCCTTCAACATCTTCTTTTTTTGTAACATCTCCTTGAAATATAAACACCTCATTTTTTGTTGCATTCTCTATTTCTTTTTTCGTTTCTTCAAGACTCTCAAAGTTCCTTGAAATAATTGATACAACTGCTCCTTCTAAAGAAAGTCTTAATGCAACCGCCTTCCCAAGACCTTTGCTCCCTGCCATTACGAGAGCTAATTTTCCTTTTAACCCAAAATCCATATATTACCTCCTATATATTTATATTATAATTGCACTTATATAAAAAAATTAATTTTTAAAAATATTCAAGTTCTATATAATAATCAAATATGAAAGGCACCATAGTTAATACTATAACTGTTATCTTAGGGAGCTCTTTAGGACTAATTTTAGGGACTAAACTGTCCGAAAGAGTTAAAAGCATCGTGATTCAAGGTATTGGATTATTCACAGCCCTCATAGGTATTTCAATGATGCTCAAAGCACAGGATCTCCTAATTATATTTTTATCAATTGTGCTTGGTGGTTTTACCGGGGAATTACTAAATCTAGATTTTCATCTGAAAAATTTTGTGGAAAAAATTAAAAACAGAGTCAGACCTAACTCTTCAAATTTCGTAGAAGGTTTTATAACAGCAACCATAATCTTCTGTGTTGGAGCAATGACCATTGTTGGGTCAATAGAGGAAGGACTCACTGGAGATGCAACTCTCCTCTATACAAAATCTCTAATGGATGGTATAACTTCTATAACCCTTGCCTCAAGTCTCGGCATTGGTGTGCTGTTTTCAGCAATTCCTGTACTTATAATACAGGGTGGGTTAACCCTTCTTGGCAGAAGTTTGCAATTTTTAACAGCTCCAGCATATATAAACAATTTAACTTCAACAGGCGGGTTATTAATTCTGGCAATCAGTCTTGAACTCTTAGGAATAAAGAAACTAAAAATTCTTAACTTTTTACCATCGCTTATTTATGTTCTAATTCTTGTATTTATAAAAACTATTTCTTAAATTAACAATACTTGTGGATATGAAAACCTTTTCTAAAAACAGTGTCATAGATAATGATTAAATTAAGTTTCCCGTCAGCATAGAAAAAAACTTATCCACAACAACCTGTGGATACTGTGGATAAGTAAATGTCATAAATTTCAATGAAACAAAGAAAAATAAATCTACTTTAGATTCTCTTTTAACTGCGATGCAACTCTTTCTATAGCTTTTTGGACTGTTTTTTCGTCTGCAAGATAATAATGTTTCACAGGTTTTATACCTTCATCAAACTCATAGACAAGAGGAATTCCAGTGGGAATATTAAGATAAGGTATTTCGCTATCAGAAATGTTATCAAGATATTTTACAAGTGCTCTGATGCTATTCCCGTGAGCAGAAATCAAAATCCTTTTTTGCTGTTTTACCAGCGGGGTGATTGTATTTTCCCAATAAGGAATTACTCTTTTAACAGTATCTTTTAAAGCTTCAGTGAGCGGAATTTCATTTTTGTCAAGTTCTCTATATTTTTCATCAAAAGCCGAATTTCTTGGGTCATCTGGAGTAAGCGGGGGTGGAGGTATATTATAACTTCTTCGCCAGAGATTTACTTGTTCTTCTCCAAATTTTTTAGCTGTCTCTGCCTTATTTAATCCCTGAAGTGCTCCATAATGACGTTCATTTAACCTCCAGGTCTTGTATTCTGGTAACCACATCATATCAAGATCTTCAAGTACAATCCATAAAGTCTTAATAGATCTTTTTAAATAGGAGGTAAAAGTCAAATCAAATGTATAACCGTCTTTCTTGAGAAGCTCTGCTGCAAAATGGGCTTCAGAAACCCCCCTATCTGACAAATCCACATCTGTCCAACCAGTAAAACGATTCTCTTTGTTCCATTCACTTTCTCCATGCCTTAAAAAAACTAATTTAATCATTCTTCTTGCCTCCTTGCCTGTTTTTTAGATAAAGTACAAGCATTTGAATATCAGAAGGTCTCACGCCAGTTACCCTGATTGCCTGTCCTAAAGATTTAGGTCTTATACCATTCAAGCGCTCTCTTCCCTCTTTCGAAAGAGAAGGAATAAGAGAGTAATCAATATCTTCAGGAATCATAAAATTCTCATACTGGATAAATTCTTTAACAGAATTTCTTTCTCTCACAATATATCCTGCGTATTTTAACTCAATCTCAACTTCTTCAAGTACTTCATCGGGATAAATTCTAAAACTTTCATCTATTTCTCTAAGTTTTTCTTTTGTAAAATCCTGACGCCTAAGCATATCAGCAATGAGCATTGGTTTTGAAATATCAGAAACTCCAAGTTGTTTTAATTTGTCGAGAGTTTCTTTATTCGGGTTAAGCGAAATCTTCTCAATTATTTTTTTCACTTCACTTATTAAATGCTCTTTTTCTTCTACTTTTTTCATCTTCCATTCCTCAACAACTCCAATTTCGTACCCTCTCCTTGAAAGCCTTGAGTCTGCATTATCCTCTCGTAAAATTAGTCTGTATTCACAGTGGGAAGGTGTTATTCTATAAGGTTCATACAACTCTTTGTTAATCAAGTCATCTGTCATTACTCCAAGGTAGGCTTCGCTTCTTTTAAGAATAAACGGGTCTTTCCCTTTAACCTTAAGTGCAGCGTTTATACCCGCAAGAAGTCCCTGACCTGCTGCTTCGTCGTAACCAGTTGTTCCATTTGGCTGTCCTGCTATAAACAACCCTTCTATTAATTTCGTTTCGTAGTTCATATTAAGCTGCGTTGGTATAACATAATCATAATCAATAACATAAGCGGGTCGGATTATTTCTATTTTTTCAAAGCCCGGGATCGTTCTTAATACTTCAAGCTGCATATCATATGGCATTGACATATACATCCCTTGCATATACATCTCGTTAGTTTCAAATCCTTCCTGTTCAAGGAAAAACTGGTGACGTGTTCTATCTGGAAACCATCTGACTTTTTCTTCCATAGAAGGACAGGTCCGAGGACCTGTTTTAACCATTATACCCATCACGGAAGGAGAAAGATTCAAATATTTCCTTGTTACTTCGACAGTCCTTTCGTTAGTCCATCCAATATAGGAAGGAATTTGATTATCATAAACTTTTGGCGCGTTCCAGAAAGAAAAATGCAAAGGTACAAAATCGCCCGGCTCAATTTTAAATTTTGAAAGATCTACAGTCCTCTTGTCTATTCTTGGAGTAGTACCAGTATTAAATCTTGACATCTTAAACCCTATTTCTTCAATTTGCTGAGATAAAGAATTGGAAGGAGGCTCACTCCATCTTCCAGCCTCCATTGACCAGGTAGAAATATATATCCTTCCTTTAAGATAAGTACCAGTAGTTAAAATAACTGCATCTGCAAAAAATTTAGACCCATCTTCAACCTCAATACCTCTAACTTTGTTCCCATCAAGAATTAATTTAGATACAATACCCTGTCTTAAATGCAAATTTGGAGCCTCTTCTAAACGCCTCTTCATCCTTAAAGAATACTTCCATTTGTCACATTGAGCCCTCAAACTCCTTACAGCAGGGCCATGAGAAGTATTCAACAATTTGATCTGCGTAAGTGTTTCATCAGTATTTAAAGCCATTGCTCCACCAAGAGCGTCAATTTCGCGGACAATTTGAGCTTTTCCTGGACCACCAATAGCTGGATTACAGGGCATCCATCCAATACTGTCGTTGTCTATTGTTACAAGAAGGGTACCTGCACCTATCCTTGAAGAAGCAAGAGAAGCTTCTATGCCTGCATGCCCTCCTCCAACAACGATTACATCAAACTTTTTCATAAAATTATTATACATGATTTTGAAGACTTTCTGAAATCGAACTTTGAATTCTTTTATCTAATATACATTTTGTTCTATTTTAATTATAATTTTAAGCATTATTCATTATAATATAACGATGGAAAAAGAGACTGGTAAAATATTGAGAGAAAATAGATTAAAACTAACAAATGCAAGAAAGGAAATCTATACTTTCCTTAAAAACACTTATTCACATCCTTCAGCTTTCGATGTGTTTGAGAATGTAAAACATAAGCTGCCAGGTATAAGCTATGCAACTGTCTATAATGTTCTTAATAAATTTGTTGAAAAAGGGATAATTCAAGAGTTGTCTTTATACGAGGACAAAAAAAGATTTGATGGTAACACTGAGCCTCATATACATCTTATATGCCTTAAATGCGGCAAGATAGAGGATTCCCTTTTCGAAAAAGGTAAAGAATTAGTAGAAGCAGTTGCAAAAAGAAGTGGCTGGCACATAGAAAAATTTGTTCTCAATATTTACGGCATATGTAAGGATTGTAAAAGAATTAAAGATTAAATAAAACCTCCACTGTGTTTTTCGAATTGATAAACAAATTCTTAAAATAACAGGCAACTTTGATTTATAAACCTATCTATAGCAAAAAATCTAATTTTATTCTTCACTCTCTCATAACATAAACATCCGTTTAAAAACTTTGTATGTTGCATTTCTATTCATAAGGTTTATAATAAATTCCAGGGTATTAAACATAGCAAAACATTACTATGAGTTGTGGTTATACAATAAATTCTTATTTATGCGTTTAAAAATAAATGCGCCTGTAGCTCAACGGACAGAGCAATGGCCTCCGGAGCCATAAATAGGAGTTCGACTCTCCTCAGGCGCACCAAAAGGACTCTAAAAACTATTTCATTAGATTAGCAAAGGCTTCTTTAACTTTCTCTAAACCCAGCTTTATGTTTTCCTGTGAAGTTGCATAAGAAAACCTTACATAACCTTCTCCATATTCTCCAAATGAGGTACCAGATAGTGTTGCAACACCTGCTTCCCTCAAAAGGTAATCAGCAACTTCTTTGGATTTCTTTCCTGTTCTTTTTATGTTAGGGAAGGCATAAAATGCACCTTTAGGCATTTTAACAGAAATACCAGGTACTTCATTTAAGCCGTTAACTATCAGGTTTCTTCTTGCCTCATATTCTTTTCTCATCCTTTCAGGTTCATCCTGTGGCCCTTTTAAAGCTTCTACTCCTGCCATTTGAACAAAAGCCGCAACGCAGGAAAAAGAGTTAACAGCAATTTTCTTTAAGCCTTCGACTATTTCTTTATTTGCAACAGCATAACCGAGTCTCCAGCCAGTCATTGCATATGTTTTAGAAAAACCGTCAAGAATAATTGTTCTTTCCTTCATTTCTGGCAAAGACGCTAAACTATGGAACTTCCCATCGTAGATAATTCGAGAATATATTTCGTCAGAGAGCACGACAATATCATTTTTAATTGCTACCTCTGCTATTATTTCAAGATCTTCTAATGAAAGAATGCCACCGGTTGGGTTTCCAGGAGAGTTCATGATTATAAGTTTAGTTTTTGGAGTAACAAGTCTTTTAAATTGTTCTCGATCAAAAGCAAAATCGTTTTCCTCAAGCAGTGGCATAGGTACAGGTTTTGCACCTGCGAGTCTGATAGCAGACTCATAAATCGGGTACCCTGGATTTGGATAAATTGCTTCATCTCCTTCGTTGAGAACAGTAAGAGCAGTTGAAAAGATAACATCTTTGCCCCCGGGGGTGACGATGACTTCATCAGGACTAACTTTAATATCTCTTGTTTTAGAAATATAGTTCGCGATAGCCTCTCTTAATTCAAGTATTCCCTGAGTCGGAGAGTAATGGGTGAAGTTTTCATTTATTGCGGCCATTCCTGTTTTTTTGACATTTTCTGGCGTGTTAAAATCTGGCTCACCAATTTCAAAATGGATTACTTTTTTCCCCTGCCTTTCAATTTCTTTAGCTTTCGCAAGTACTTCAAAGGCAGTTTCCGTACCTGCTCTTTGTACTAATTTTGATAAATTCATATGACCTCCCTTTTCTTATTTCTTGCCAAAAATATTATAAAACTTTAAATAATTTTTCAAACTTTCTTTTTCCCTGAACGTGGCTCAATAAAAGGTAAATTAACAACCATACATTTATTTAAGCTTCCATGTAAGAATATAGCAAGCTCAGTACCAACTTCTGAATATGGTAATTCTACATAAGCCATTGCATTGATCGTATTTAACGAGGGACAAAAATTACCAGACGTTACAAAACCAACCTTCTTATCCTGTTTAAATACAGATTTTCCATGCCTCGGAATGCCACCTTCCAAAATATGCAGCCCAACTAGTTTTCTCCTTATATTTTCCTTCAACTTTAATAGTTCTTTTTTACCTATAAAATCACCTTTATCAAGCTTAACTGCAAATGCCTGACCTGACTCTATTGGATTTATTGTTTCATCGATGTCGTTACCGTAAAGCCAGTACGCAACTTCGAACCTCAAAGTATCTCTAGCCCCGAGACCTGCTGGTTTTATACCAAATTCTCTACCCTTTTCCAAACATTCACGCCATATAGAAACGATACTATCATTGTCAGAATATACTTCAAATCCATCTTCCCCGGTGTATCCAGTTCGTGAAGCGATAACATTTTTTCCAAATAGTCTTCCATACATAGATTGAAAATAACCTAATTTATCAAGAGTTTTTGGCCCTTCAAAATATCTTGTTAAAAGCTGTTCAGCTTCTGGACCTTGCACAGCTACTTCGCTCCAGTCATATGTTTTATCACTAATTTCCACATCAAACTCACCCTTATTTTTAATGACCCATTCAAGGTCCTTATCATAATTTGACGCATTTACAACAAGCATAATAAAATCCTCTTCTAATTTGTAAACAAAAAGGTCGTCTATTTCACCACCATCAGGATAACACATTGGGGTGTATTTTACCCTTCCGATCTTACCATCTTTTATTGAATTTGTAACAAGGTATTCAGCAAAACTAACAGCATCCTTCCCGTGTATTTCGATTTCACCCATATGAGATACATCAAAAATACCAACGTTTTTTCTAACATTAAGATGCTCATCAATAATGCCTGAGTATTGAAGAGGCATTTCCCATTCATGAAAAAAAACAAATTTTGCTCCCAATTTTTTATGCTCTCCATATAGAGGAGTTCTTTTTAGTGCCACTTATCCTCCTTTTAAAATATCTCCGTTTGATATAACAGTTTCAACATAATTTTCGCCAATTCTGTAAGGAATTTCTTCATAATGCTTAATGTTCAATATATTAATGTTTGCCCTTTTCCCAGCTTCAAGACTTCCAATTTCTCTTTCCATTCCAATTGCCCTGGCCGCGTTCAGCGTAGCTCCGAAAATAGCCTCTTCTACAGTCAACTTAAGTCTTACTACAGCAAAAGAAATAACAAGAGGCATTGAAGGACACATAGAAGTTCCGGGATTATAATCAGTTCCCAGTGCAACTGTTAACCCTATATCAGCCATTTTTCTGCCATCTGCAAATCTGGCTCCATCGACGGAGAAGGTGGTTAAAGGAAGCAAAACAGCAACAACATTTGCATCTCTCATTTTTTTCATGGCGGACTCATCTGTATATACAAGATGGTCTGCTGATACAGCTCCTACTTGTGCTGCAACTTCTGCTCCACCAGAATCACTTAGTTCATCGGCATGAATTTTTGGCCTCAGACCAAACTTTTTCCCCACCTGAAGAATTCTTTTTGCTTGCTCTCTTGTAAATGCACCTTTTTCACAATAAACATCATTAAAATCAGAAAGTTCATTTTTTGCAATGATAGGAATGATATCTTCCACAATGAGTTCTACATATTTCTCATCCCTCATGTGATATTCTGGTGGAATTATGTGTGCTGCTAGTAGAGTAGAGCGCACATTCAAAGAGGTATACTCTTTCAAATATTTTGCTATTCTTAAAATCTTAATTTCTTCTTCAAGATTTAGGCCATAGCCACTCTTTATCTCTATCGTTGTTGTACCCCAATCAACAACTGCTGAAAGGTGGAGTCTCGTCTCTTCAAGAAGCTCCTCAAATGTTGCTTTTCTTGTCCATCGTACAGTAGAAATTATCCCTGTGTTTTCCTCTTTCAGAATTTTCTGCATAGGGACTCCTTGTTGTCTTAAAACAAACTCTTTTTCTCTTGTCCCTTTAAAAACAAGATGAGTATGAGAATCCACAAAACCAGGTATTACAACTCTTTTCGATGCATCCAGTTGATAAGTGTCTTTACCAATTTTTATAGATTTTATAACATCATCAGTTCTTCCTACCGTGATAATTCTACCGTTTTTTATAGCAATTGCACCATCTCTAATGAGTCCTAATTTTTTCTCAGACTCTTTTTCTTCCGTTGACATACCAAAAGAAAGAGTGAGTAATTCACTTGCATTAATAATTATAAGATCTGGCGTTGGAAATTCCACTTATCCCTCCTACTCATTCATATATCTTCGTCTCAAGAATCTGATCTTCCTTGAGCTCAGGAAATTGTAAATAAAAAGCAAAACTATCAAGTACTGCTTTCATTGGCATAAGTCCAATAAGTTCACTTTCAAGAATGTTTACTCCGTACCTTTTTGCCTCCATTTTAACTATCTCAAAAACTCTGTACAAGGGTGCCTTTTTATAGTTAAGAATATTTATAGAAACCTGTACACATCCTTTTTCATCAAGCAACATTTCTTTCGCCTGTATATAGCGCAATCCACCAGAACTTTCTCTTATTGATCTTGCAATTTTCTTTGCAATATTCCTATCTTTTGTATTTAAATTTATATTGTATGCAATAAGAAATTCTCTTGCACCGACCGCAGTAACGCCCGCAGTCGGATTAACTTCAGGTGGCCCATAATCAGGGGCCCAGTCGGGTTCTTTAATTTTTTCAAAGAACCCTTCAAATTCACCTTTTCTTATTTCTGGCAATAATTCACGCGATTCTTTCGTTGCAGATTCTGCATAAAGATAAACAGGTACACCAATCTCCTCGCCGATTATTTTCCCGACTTCCTTGCTGATACCAATACAATCGTTCATCGTAACATTTTTAACTGGAATAAACGGAATAACATCCACTGCACCCATTCTTGGGTGAGCTCCCTTATGCACTCTTAGATCAATGAGTCTCACCGAATCCCTTGCTACCTGCACCGCGCCTTTGATTACGTTTTCCCTTTCCCCTACAAAAGTGATTACAGTTCTGTTATGGTCTTCATCAGAAGAATAGTCAAGCAATTTAACTTCAAGTTTTTTGAGATTCTCGATAATTTCTTCTACAATCTCTTTTCTCCTTCCTTCGCTTATATTAGGTACACATTCTATAATTTCTTTCATTTTTCACCTCTTTTCCAAGGTATTTTATCATTTTCATAACTACTTGTCAATAATAAAAGAGCAAAATGTGACCTTTATTATACTAACGGTCAACTTTTTATGTAAAATGGTAATTTTCAATAACCGAAGAAAACACGCATAAAAACTCATTTTTTGCAAAAGCCCTCATTTATGTTATAATTCCTAAAAATGGAGGGTATTTTGGAAGTTGTTTCAATAGCAAACGCAATAGAAAATCTCCTAAAAATAGAAGGGTTAAGCTTTCAAAGAATCAAAAAGAAGGAAACAATCATCTTTAGAAACATTAAAATTGGAAACGATTTCTCTATTGAAATTGCTCCATTTGCGGTTAGTTTAGAAATACTTTTAACGGACCAAAAAGATATAAAAAACATGCAGAAACTGCTTAATAAATTTACTAAAAAATATGAAAATCTTGATTTTTCTATTTTAGAAAAAGAGTCATCTATAAATTTCAGACTTCTTATCCATCCTTTCAAAATTTCCACTTTTAAGGAAGTATTCTTCGATTTGAGTTTCGAGTTCCAAGAAGATGTTTCACCATTTGTTCTTGGAGTAGTTACTGAAAAGCCAGAAGAATTCCTATTAAATCAATACAAAATCTGGAAATCTATACCTGACGAAGAAAAATCAAGAGTAACTGAACAAATTCTAATAATGAAAGAATCTTATTTCAGAAGCGTTAAAACGCAAAGTGGAATCATAAAAAAGCTTAACCAGATTAAAAAAGGAATTGCAAGTAATTTTGGAAAAGATATTGAATACACACCTAAAGAAACTGATCAAAATCTCACTGAATTTTATCTTCTCGATTTTGCCGCAACGCTAAGAGCAATCGAGCTCGGACTAATCAAATTAAAACTATGTGACTTATTCGAGGATTTTAAATTAAGGAGAGAAAAATGAAAATCTCTTTCATCGGAACAGGAACAATGGCTTCTTCAATAATAAAGTGCATCACAGAAAAAGGATTATATAGAAAAGAAGACATCACTGGAAGCGGGCCAAGATTAAAATCTTTGGAAGAAGTGAAAGAAAGATATGGAATAAATGTAACCCAAAAAAATATTGAGGCTGCTAAATCTGTAGACATTGTAATATTATCTATAAAACCTCAAGTATTTCCAGCAGTTGCTGAAGAGATTAAAGAGATGCTTTCTGATAGTCAGATTGTAGTTTCAATCATGGCGGGTGTAGACATAGAAACCCTGCAAAGAGAGTTATTACACAAAAAAATTGTGAGAGCAATGCCAAATACACCTGCTCAAATTGGAGAAGGAATGACTGTTTGGACAGCAACCAAAGAACTTAGAGAAAAAGAAAGAGAGGAGGTTAAAAAAATATTTTCATCAATGGGGAAACAACTCTACTTTGAAGAAGAACAATATGTTGATATGGCTACAGCACTTAGTGGAACAGGCCCTGCATATATTTTCCTATTCCTTGAGGCAATGATAGCTGCGGGAGTTCACCTTGGCTTTTCAAGAAGAGATTCAAAGGAGCTTGTTTTTCAAACCACCCTTGGTTCTGTTTTATTTGCAATAAATTCTGAAAAACATACCTCCGAGCTAAGGGATATGGTTACATCACCCGGAGGAACCTCTGCAGATGCACTCTACGAAATGGAAAAAGGAAGCTTCAGAACCATCATCGAAAAAGCAGTATACTCTGCATTTAAAAGGGCAATATATCTCAAGGAAGTTGTAAAAAAGAAAGGAGGCTCGAATGTCTCTTGAATATGAAGTGAAATTATGCGCATCAAAAAAAACAATGGAAAAGTTAGAGCAATGCACCAAATTAATGAACTGGGAAATAAAGAAAGGTTTACAGAAGCATCTTATAAGCCATTATTTCGATACAGAAGATCTAAAGTTACTTTACCACAACCTTGCCTTCAGACTGAGAGAAGATGGAGAACGAAAATTTCTCCACTTAAAAGCAAATGGAACCTTTAAAAATGGAATCTACATTAGAGAAGAATACGAACATATTTTGAAAAACGGTGACGACTTTATGTCAAAAGAGTTTTTAAAAAAACACTTCCCGGTGATAATTGATGCAATAAAGGGAAATGAGTTAAAAGAAGTAATAACTATTGATAATCAGAGACACACGCTTTTGTTCAAAAAGAAAAGGTCAACAATAGAAACCTCTCTTGATTTTCTATTCTTTATAAGAGGAAAGCGAAAGATAGAACATAACGAAATAGAATTAGAGTTAGTAAAAGGGAAAGAAGAAGACCTTATTGAATGCTACTCACTTCTACAAACACAATACAACCTTAAACTTGCAGGTGCTTCGAAATACGAGCTGGGTTTGAGAAGCTTCAGTATGATTCCTTTACTTTAATTGATGATAAAATTAATAATATTTTTTAATAACTTTTAATAACCGAAAAGCCTTTAAGATTAGAAAGCGGAGAGAAATATGCAAACTCTTGAAATAGCAACAAGAAATCGTTCAGAAATGATAGATATAACATCAGAAATTCAATCCATAGTATCAAAAAGCGATATAAAAAGTGGATTTTGTTTAGTTTATGTTCCTCACACAACCGCTGGAATTACTATAAACGAAAATGCTGACCCTTCAGTTGCAGAGGATATTCTGAATAGCTTTGAAAAACTAATTCCTTTTAATGAAAGATACTCCCACATAGAAGGAAACTCTCCTGCTCATATAAAATCTTCAATCATGGGACAAAGTGTAAATATTATAATTGAAGACGGTAAGCTATTAATAGGCACATGGCAGGGGATTTTCTTCTGCGAGTTTGACGGACCCAGGAACAGAAAGATTTATGTACAGTTAATAGGCAAATGATTTATTCCTCCATCTCCTCAAGCATCCTTTTGTAAACTTCTAATGCTTTCTCAAAGAGTTTTTCCCCGAGTTGAGCTGTACTTTCCTGATTATCGTTAATAATTCCAGTTTTTGTGATTTTTTCCTCCACAAGGTCATTAGAAACATAATAATGAGGGATATTTCTTTTCTCTTCAGTAAACAGTTCCTTGCGAACAAGTTCAGGATATAAATAAAGCACTATAGAGACCTCTCCCCTACCTGCATGCCCCGAATTGTTATATAATTCTTTTAAATCCTCGAAAAGCCACCATGAACCTATCGAGAACCTTGAATTTTTAAACACCGGTGCGACTGTATCAATGGCACACCTTAAAGGCGCAATATTCCCCCCATGTCCATTCACAAAAAGAAATCTTTTAAAACCATCTTTATAAAGAGATTGCAAATAATCTACAATGTAGTTAACAAAGTTTAGAGGAGCTATCGAAATAGTGCCAGGAAAGACGAAAGTCACAGAATGACAATTTCCAACTGAAATTGTTGGTCCAACAATTCTCTTTGTTCTCTTGCCAAGTTCAATAGCCATTGCTTCAGCGGTCAAGGCATCTGTACCAAGTGGAAGCGCACTCGAGTGCTCCTCCACAGAGCCAACAGGTATAATAATTGTCTTATTAGTTTTTAGATATTCTTTCACTTCACCCATTGACATTTTTATCATTTCCATTTTCTTCCTCCTCAATTTTCACATTCTCTGCTTTTAAAATCTCCAATGCTTTTTCAAGATCATTATTCATAACAAAAACATTGAATTGTCCGGCACCGCCAAGCAACGGATTACTAAAAGGGGAGGATATAGAATAACCTGCACCCGGCCTTTTTATCATTACATTTATGCCATTTGCTTCGAGTAAGCCACTTACTACATCGGCTTCAAACTGATTTTCTGAGATCAAGAGCAACACCCATTCGAAAGAATCATCTTTAAAAGGTTCTCCACAAACTTTGCATATTTTTGAATCATCTTCACTTTCCGCACCACAATTTTTACATATTTTCATTTTTCTCTCCTTACTGGTAAAATTATAAACCGAATTTTAAAATAGGCAATTTTATGGAGGAATAATTTGATAAGAGTAAGATATGCACCAAGTCCAACAGGA
>CAZJKI010000002.1:0-71873 GCA_964546685.1 uncultured Caldisericum sp.
AAAATCTGCATCAGTCCCTAAAATAAATGAGCCCTTGTTGGGATATAAACCGTACCTTTTTGCCGCATTCTCAGACATAAGTTTTTGAATTTCACTCAAAGATAGCCTGCCACTATGATAACCATAATTGAGCATTAAAGGCACAAGAAGCTGTGTGCCTGGAATTCCTGCATAATTCTCCCATATATTGGGGCTTGATTTTTCTTCAGGAAACTTACCTGCTGCATGATCTGTTGCCATAAAATCAATTGTACCATCTTTAAGCCCATTCCACAACGAAATTCTGTCCTCTTCATACCTTACAGGAGGAGCAGTCTTAAGAATTGGACCTATAGTCTTTAAATCTTCGACTGTAAAAAGAAGATAATGAGGGCAAGTTTCTGCGGTAACATCAATATTATGTTCTTTTGCCCAGTGAATTATTTCTAAACCTGCTTTTGTCGATAGATGTACGATATGTAATTTACTTTGAGTCTTTACAGTTATTCCGACCACAGACCATATTGCTTCAGGTTCAGCTTCATACGCTCTGCCCTCAAACCAGCCCAAAGAGTCAGTTCTTCCCATTTGTTGCAGGTATGTCGAATAGAAGTTTACCAGATGATAATCCTCTGCATGTACAGCACAGACAAGATTCAAATTTTTCAACTCCCTAAAGGCCTTATCCATATAAGCTACAGGCATTCTCGGATAAAACTCCATACCTGAAATGGTATAAAACTTAACACCAACTACCCCTTTTTCTTTTAATTCAAGAAACGTTTTCTTATATTCACCATTTTCTACCTGCTCCGGAGTAACCCCACCCCAAAAAGCAAAATCTACATATGCTTTTCCCTTTACAATGTCTAATTTTCTTTCAAAATTTTCTCCCGAAATAACAGGCGGAATCGAAGTACAGGGCATATCAATTACTGTAGTAACTCCGCCTGCAGCAGCGCTTTTTGTGCCAGTCTCAAAATCCTCTCTGAACGTGAATCCAGGGTCATCAAAATGCACATGGGGGTCTATAAATCCCGAAAACACTACATTTCCTTCTGCATCAATTTCTTCATCGGCACTTAACAGATTGTGATTGCCAGGAAAAATAAATTTTATCTTACCGTCTTCTATATAAATGGTAGAAAGTTCAAGCTCATTCCCACTCTTAACAATAAATCCATTTTTTAAGCGAATCATCTTTATTCCTCAACAAACAAGGGAACAAAACTAAACTTATCAACATCAACAATGCCCATATCTGTAATTTTTAACTTTGGAATTACTGGAAGCGACATAAAAGCAAGAGTCATAAAAGGGTCTCCTGCTAAAATATAGTTTTCTTCTCTTGCAATTTTATGGAGTTCTAAGAGAGTGCTTGCAACTTCATGCACATCTTTGTTTGTCATTAACCCTCCGTATGGTAATGCTAAAGAACCAAGTACTTTGCCATTTTTGGTAACTGCTATGCCACCACCCATTGCCTCAATCTGAGTTACGGCAAGTAACATATCTTTATCGTTTTCGCCAGCAACAATAATATTATGGGAGTCATGGGCTATTGATGTTGCGAAAGCACCTGCCTTTAACTGAAGTCCATGGATAAAGCCAGTTGCGACCCTTCCTGTTGCCCTATGACTTTCGAATACCGCGACTTTTATAAGATCCCTACCAGTGTCAGAAACTACAAAATCGTTGTAAGTTTTTGGCTCACAGATTAATTCATCTGTAACTACAGAAAATGGTTTAATAACAATTACTCTAATTTTGCCTTTATGATTTGGTATTGCCAGCTTTTCAAAAGTAACTTGTTTTAAATTAATCGTGCTTTTTACCGCATCATCGTGTGAAGGAGTTGAAACTTCAAAAAGTGGTTTACCATTTTTTGCTACTAAAATGCCATTTTTAAAAACCATTTTAATGTCTTTTAAATCTTTGAAAACCACTATGTCTGCCGTATAACCAGGCGCAATACCACCTTTGTGTTTAAATCCAAAAAACAAAGATGGATTTAAAGTGGCGAGTCTTATCGCAAGAGATAAAGATATGCCGTTATCTACAAGAAGAGATATCGCATAGTTTATATCTCCTTCATCAACTAAATCTTCGGGGTGTTTATCATCAGTACAAAGCATGATTCTATGTTTTGTCTTTTCATTTAAAATAGGTAGCAGTCTTAAAACATCTCGAGTCAGGGAACCTTCTCTCATCATAATCCACATACCCTTTGCAAGCTTCTCGGAAGCCTCTTCAGGAGTCGTACACTCATGGTCAGCCATTACTCCAGCGGAAAGGTATGCACTCAAATTATTACCACTTAACCCAGGAGAATGCCCATCAATTATTTTATCTTGAAACATAACAACTTTCTCAAGCACTTCTTTTTCTCTGGAAAGCACGCCCGGGTAATTCATAAGTTCAGCGAGACCAAGGATTCTTTCATTATTTTTGAGTATAAGTAGATCTTCTGCATAAAGATGAGCCCCTGAAGTTTCAAGAGAGGTAGCAGGAACACAACTCGATAGCATAAAATAGACGTCAAGAGACAAATCCCTGGAAGAGCTTATCATAAATTGTATCCCCGGGATACCTGCTACGTTTGCAATTTCATGGGGATCGGCAACTATCGTAGTAGTGCCTAAAGGAATTACACTTTTAGCAAACTCCGGAGGAATAAGCATAGAACTCTCAATATGAACGTGGGAATCAATAAAAGACGGAGAAATAAATGACCCATTGACATTTATAATTTCTCTGGCTGAAACATATTTACCTACACCCGCGATTATCCCGTTATGAATTAAAACGTCTTTTTCTTCTATTTCTTCGTTAAATACATTTACTAGTTTTCCATTCTTTAATAAAAGGTCTGCAAGTTTTTTCCCTTTTGCAACATCAATAATTTCTGATAAAGAGTTGACATCTAAATTTTTTGGCATTTACATCTTCTCCCAGAATTTTTTCGCAATTCCGCATGCTTTAAAATTAATTTCCCTTTCATCAATTTTAGTTAATTTTTTGTTAAGATAAACAAATTCACCATTTATCATTACGCTATCGACTGCACCTTCTCTAATGCCGAAAATAATGTGATAGAAAAAATTATCCTTGTTTAGCGGAGTCGGGGGGTAATAATCAAGAATCGCCAAATCTGCAAATGCACCTTTTTCGATAACGCCAACAGAATTATTGAAAAATCTTTCAAAGAAAGCCCTATTATTTTTTAAAAGCATCTTTTCTACAATATCATTCCCAGCTCGTGGATCTCCATAATTTAGTTTAGGTAAAATATATGCAACTTTTACAGATTCAAGCATAGATGGAGTATATCCATCAGTCCCAAGCCCTATTCTAATACCCGCGTTATTCATTTCTAATAAAGGGGGCACTCCAACAGCATTATTCATATTTGACTCAGGATTATGAACAACCATAGTCCCGTTTTCGGCAAGGATTTTAATTTCATCATTATTTACATGCACGCAATGAATTGCAAGCGTTTTATCAGACAAAATTCCAAAATCATTCAATCTCTCCACAACCCTTTTTTTACTCTTTTTAAGCGAATCTTCAACATCTTCTATTCCTTCGGCAACATGGACGTGAAATCCAGTACCAAATCTTTGCGCCTCAGCAAAACTTTCTTCAAGAGTTTTATTTGAAAGAGTTAAAGATGCATGTAAGCCAAAAGTAGATTCTATTAAAGGATTTTTATTTTTCTGAGTCTTTTTTATGAACCTTGTGTTTTCCTTAATGGATTGTTTGCTTGACTCTTTCCCCCATCTATCCGAAACTTCATAGCACAGGACAGATCTAACCCCAGTATCAATAGCAGCTTTTTCAAGAATGTCAAGACTCCCTGAAATAAGGCCAAATGAAGCGTGATGATCTATAATGCCTGTAGTACCGCTTTTTATTCCTTCAATTAAAGGGACCATTGCGCTGTAGTATATTTCTTCGGGAGTTGAAAGATTTTTATCAAGCTTCCACCAGAGCTTTTCAAGTATTTCCCTGAATCTAATCGGTGGGGATCCCTTAAGGGACATACCGCGTGCAAATGTACTATAAAGGTGCATATGAGCATTAAGAAATCCAGGAAGTACAAGTCTATGACCAATGTTTGAATATTCAACATGAGGATATTTTGACCTGAGAAAATCGGTCTCCCCCAAATCAATTATTCTACTTCCATCGATAAGAATTGCTCCATTGTGAATAAATTCATCCTTATCATTCAGTGTTGCGATTTCACCATTCCCCAAAAGTTTCATATAAAAACCTCCTGTTTTACTTGTTAGACTTAAATTACTTCGACTTCATAGTCCTCAATAACTATTCTGGATTCTTTTCCTATAAATTCCATTACATTAGAAAGTGTTGCAAAAAGATGGCTTTTGTCTGTATTTACAGCAACAATAGCTATTAAAGATTGTCTGTAAGAATCCCTATAATTAACTTCTGCAATTGAAACATTAAAATTTCTTCTTACTCTGGAAATTAAACTCTGGTTAATCTGTCTTTTGTCCTTTAAAGAAAAAGAATCCGGTATTGAAAGTTTTACTTTAGAGATTCCTATCTGCATTTAGTATTGCCTCCACCATATCCACCTCTTTAATATCTTTTGCTTTTTATATTATGTAATTATTTCTTTAAAAAGCAATATTTTGATATAAAATATAAAAATAAGAAGAAATGGAAAATATTTGCGAAGACAAAAAAATTTTTCTCTGGCTCCACATGCATCAGCCCTGTTATGAAATACCAGAATCAAAATATCTCTATCTGCCATGGGTAAGAAGACACATGTTAAACGGATACTACACGATACCAAAGTTGCTTATGGAGACTGGAGTAAAATTAAATATAAATTTCTCTGGAATTTTACTTAAACAAATGAAATTATATGAAAAAGAGTTAGCTAAAGATATTTTTCAACTTTATGAAGAAAAAGAAGCAACTTCTCTTTCAGAGGCTGAAAAAAACTTCATAATTAAAAAATTTCTTATTACGCTGCCAATAAAATCAGATAGATTTAGCTATCTCATTGAAAAAAAACAAAAAAAAGAATCTTTCAGCACATCGGAAATACTTGATACTCAGGTACTTTTTCTACTTTCTGCGTTTGCATGGCCCGAAGAAGAGGTACTAGAAATTGGAAAAAAAGAAGAAAATTTCTCAGAAAACGATAAATCATTAATAATTAATGCACAAAAAAGAATCGTTAAATCAATCATTCCGATGTACAAAAAGTTAAATGACGAGAATCAAATTGAAATAACTGTTTCGCCATATTATCATCCTATACTTCCATTATTAATAGATAAAAATTCTGCAAAAGAAAGTAAAGAAGATTCGATATTGCCTGATATAGAGTTTGCATATCCAGAGGATGCTGAAAAACAAATAGATAAATCCATAGAAATCTGTAAGGAAATTTTTGGAGTAATTCCAAAAGGTCTTTGGCCATCTGAAGGTAGTATCTCAAATTCAACAATAGATCTTATTAAAAATCGGGGAATTGAATGGATTGGAACAGATGAACTAATTTTAAGAAAAACAGCAGAAACTCTAAATAAAAAACCTGGAGTTTATAAAGTTAGAAATCTAAAAGTATTTTTCAGAGACCACCAACTTTCCGACAAAATTGCCTTTACTTATAATAAAATGAATCCCGAAGATGCAGTTAATGATTTGCTTAATAATCAAAATAACGAAAAAGAGAATATGAAAATAATAATTTTAGATGGGGAAAATCCTTGGATATTTTATCCTCAAAATGGGGTCCCTTTTCTTAAAGAACTCTTCAATGAGCTGAGTAAAAATAACAGTCTCTTAGGATCTAAAGTTCAAGAAAAAGAAAAAATGAATTCAATAAAACCAGGGTCCTGGATAAACGGCTATTTTGATACATGGATTGGAGATCCTGAAACAAATAAGGCATGGTCATATTTAGGCGACGCAAAGAAAAAACTTGGAAAAATCGAAAAATCTAACGATGATATTCTAATAGCGGAGGGTAGTGACTTTTTCTGGTGGTTCAGTAACTTTCACAGAAAAGAGGTCGATTATTCTTTTGATTATATGTTTCGAACAAGACTAGCCAATGCTTATAAAAATGGAGGTAAACCTATTCCAGACTATCTTTTATATCCCATAAAAATGGATGACTAAAAATTTCGGAAAAATCTTAAACTATATATAGGAGGAACGATGCCAGAATTAAGAAGAGACCCTGCAAAGGGGAAATGGGTAATAATAGCAAAAGAAAGGTCTTCAAGACCTTCTGATTTTAAACTTGAATTTGAAGAACCTGCTGGGCCAGAGAAATGTCCTTTCGATGAGGGAAAAGAAGATAGTACTCCTCCAGAAATAGCAGCTGTAAGGACAGAGGGTTCTATAACAAATTCAACAGGATGGATTGTAAGAACCGTTCCAAATAAATTTCCAGCTCTTAAAATAGAAGGCGAAATAGAAAGCCGTGGAATCGGAATTTATGATCTAATGAATGGAGTTGGTGCCCATGAAATTATAATAGAAACTCCAGACCATTTCGCTGCTTTTGAAACATTAAATTTAGATCATGCATCAAAAATAATGTGGATGTTCAGGGAACGCTATCTTGACCTGAGAAAAGACCCGAGGCTCAAATATATTCTTATCTTTAAAAACAAGGGAAGAAGAGCAGGAGCATCTCTTGAACATTCACACTCTCAACTGATCGCAACGCCCATGGTACCTGACCTTGTAAAAATCGAGCTTGAAGCAGCTCAAATATATTACCAGTATAGAGGAAGATGCGTTTATTGTGATATTATTTCTCAGGAAATCCATGAGGGTAAAAGATTAATCTTTGAAAATGAAAATTTCTTAGCAATTACCCCTTTTGCTTCGGTTGTACCTTTTGAAATCCAGATAATGCCAAAAGAACATAGTTCTGATTTTGGAGAAATGAGGTTCAGCGAAATGAAAACTCTTGCAGAAACTTTACAATCCTCTCTAAGAATGCTTATAAAAGCAGTTCCGAATGTTTCATATAATTATTATCTACATACTTCTCCTTTAGATAATTTATGTATCCCTCATTACCACTGGCATATTGAAATAGTTCCAAGACTCACACACCTTGCAGGGTTTGAATGGGGTTCCGGATTATACATAAACCCCTTACCTCCAGAAAATGCTGCTAAGTTCTTATTAGAAGCGAAGAATGGATAGGAAATGAAAATAGGCATTGTTGCAAGTGAAGCAATTCCCTTTTCAAAAACAGGTGGTCTTGCTGACGTAACGGGTTCATTGTTCAAAGTTTTTAATGATCTCGGCAATGAAACGTCTTTATTTTTGCCCTGCTATAAAGAGACGAAAGCAAAAATCAAAGAACTTACCAATGCAGGTAATATCAAGGTAAAAATAAAAAATGAAGATGTTGAAGGCAAAATATTGTTCAAAGAAATTTCAAAAGGAAAGAATATCTTTTTAATTGAACAAAAGAATTACTACGACAGGGATTATCTTTACGGAACTAAAGAAGGCGACTATCCTGATAATGCTCTGAGATTCGGTTTTTTTGACCTTGCAGTAATAGAATCTATTAGATTATTGGGCTTAAACTTTGATGTTCTACATCTGAACGACTGGCAAACAGGGCTAATCCCCTTATTTTTGAATCAAAAGGATACAAGCATAAAAACGCTTTTCACAATTCATAATCTTGCATATCAGGGGAATTTCCCTGAAAAAACTCTCGAATCACTGAACATCAACAAAGAATACTTTAATAGTGAAGGCATAGAATTTTATGGTAAAGTAAGTTTCATTAAGGCAGGCATAATCTATTCAGATTTCATAAGTACAGTTAGCCCAACCTATGCAAAAGAAATCCTGACTGAAGAATTTGGAGAGCGGTTAGGTGGAGTATTAAAAACAAGACAAGATAGACTTGTTGGAATAACAAACGGCATTGACTACAAAATTTGGGATAGCAAATTGGATAATTACATTTTCAGAAACTATGATACAAATTCACTTCACCTTAAAGAAGAAAACAAAGAAAATTTAGGAGAACTCTTTGGAATAGATTTCAAGGAAAAACCATTGTTTGGCATGGTAAGTAGAATTGCAACACAAAAAGGATTTGACATACTTATAGAAGCGCTTAAGAAATTTCTTCAAGAAGATGTTGGGATAGTAATTTTAGGAACAGGCGAAAAAACACTCGAAGAATCCTTACACGGTATTGAATCTAAGCATCCTTCAAAAATAAAAATTATCCTTGGTTTCGATGAAGCTTTAGCACATAAAATATATGCTTCAAGCGACTTCTTTCTCATGCCATCTAAATACGAGCCATGCGGCTTAGGACAATTAATAGCTCTAAAATATGGAGCAATTCCTATAGTACATGAAACAGGTGGGTTAAAAGATACGATAGATAATTTTAACGACTATACTCATTGTGGCAACGGACTATCATTCTCAGAATATTCACCTAAAGATCTGTTGGATAAAATGTACAAGGCATTGGAAGTTTATAAAAAACCGGATATATTTGACCGGATAAAAAGAGTAGCTATGAGCTGTAATTTTTCATGGGAAAACTCAGCTATTAGATATATAAATCTTTTCGAAAGGATGACCGAAAAAAAATGAGAATTCAGTTCGGAACGTCCGGATGGAGGGGGGTTATTGCAGACGATTTTACATTTAACAATGTCAAAATTGTCTCTCTTGCGATCGCACAGCATATCCTTAAAAATAATGGGAAATCAGCTATAATTGGTTACGATACAAGATTTCTTTCAAAAGATTTTGCAAAGTTATCTGCTGAAGTATTGGCAAAAAATGGTATAAAAGTATATTTTTCTCCAGAGGATACCCCGACTCCAGTAATTGCATATGAAATCATTAAAAAACAAACTGACGGGGCAATAAATATAACTGCCTCTCACAATGATTACTACTACAACGGAATAAAATTTTCTGCAAAAACGGGCGGGCCCGCTTTGCCTGAAGAAACAAAAGCAATTGAAGATAGAATTAATAAAATTATAAATGAAAAAATCTCTGTTGAAAAGACACCATTTGAAGAGGGACTCGAAAATAAAACTATAGAAATTTTAGGAAGGAGTACTTATTTAGAGGACATTAAAAAATTAGTAGATTTTTCTTTAATCGAAAAACGAAAGTTAAAAATAATATATGAGCCTTTCTTTGCAACTGGAATAAGATATTTACCCGAATTACTTGCACCCATTGCAAACCTAAAAATAATCCATGGAGAAAGAGACCCACTTTTTGGAAGCTTACACCCGGAGCCAATTGAAAAAAATCTTACAGAATTAATTAACAAAGTAAGAACAGAAAATGCCAGTATTGGTCTATCAACCGATGGCGATGCGGATAGATTTGGGATAATAGATAAAGGTGGGCTCTATTTTCAGCCAGATAAAATTCTTTCAATTATTTATTATTATCTTATAACAGAAAGGAAAATGAAAGGTAATATAGTTAGAACAGTCGCTACAACACAAATGCTTGATAGAATTGCAAAACATTTTGGCTTTGAAACCATAGAAACACCAGTCGGTTTTAAATATATCGGTGATGCTGTTATAAAAGGAGAGGCAATATTTGGTGGCGAAGAGAGCGGGGGGGCAACAATCTCAGGGTGGCTACCGGAAAAAGATGGAATCTTAATAGACTCTCTTGTTACTGAAATTATATCCAAAAAGGGAAGTACTCTTTCTAAATTATATAAAGAGATTGCGTCCCTTTTTGGAGAGACATATTCAGAAAGAATTGATTTTGATTATGAAGGAGACAGGATAAATATTGAAAAAAAATTAAAACAGAAAATTTCTGATATTTTAAAAAACGAGAGAGTGAAAAAAATAAATGAAATCGATGGAACCAAAATAATTTTTGAAGATGATAGCTGGTTGTTATTCAGGTTTTCAGGTACTGAAAATAAAATTAGGGCGTACTGCGAATCAACAGATTATAAAAAAACAGAAAACCTTAAAATAATCGCCAACAAAGCCGTACAATTCATCAAAAGAAGGTAATTCTATGAAATTCGACTTCAATAATATTATTGAGGACCAAATTGGAGACCATGGAATTCCTTTTTCAAGGATTAAAGCTTCAGAAAAACTGCTTGGAATCATTAAAAAGAAGATATACAAAAAAATAGACTCTGATTATTATCCACTAAAGTTACCTTTCAATATTGAACAGGATATAAAAAACATATTAAAGGCTGCCAAAAAAATTCAGGAAAATTACGAAAACTTTATTGTAGTAGGAATGGGGGGATCCTCACTTGGAAACGAGCTCTTACATTATGTATTGAACGGAATTTACTATAATGAGCAAAAGCAAAGAAATTATCCAAGAATTTTTTTTATTGAAAACATTGATCCAGATTCAATATCTCAACTTTTTGACATTATCGACATCAGAAAGACAATATTTAACATCACCACAAAATCTGGAACGACAAGCGAAACCATTTTAAATATGCTTCTAATAATCGAGAAATTGAAAAAAGAGGGATTAGAACTTAGCAAACACCTTATTTTTACCACAGATCCAGAAAAAGGGTTTCTAAGGACAATTTCAAGTGACTTTTCTATAGAAACTTTCCCAATTAACCCGCATCTGGGAGGAAGATATTCTGTTCTATCACATGTAGGATTGCTTTCGGCTGCCGTAGAGGGTGTGAATATTGAATCCCTTATCTCGGGAGCTATTAAAGAATCTGAAAGAATAAAAAACTCCGAACCATTAGAAACACCTTCGTTTTTGTTAGCTTTGATTCAGTACATTCTATATAAAGAAAAGGGAATCAATATTAATGCACTATTTACATACTCGGATAGATTACATTACATTGGAAAATGGTATAATCAACTAATGGCGGAAAGTTTGGGGAAAAAAATATCAAAAGAGGGAAAAGAGATTTTCACTGGAATCACTCCTCTTTGTTTAAAAGGCACAACCGATCAGCATTCAATGCTCCAGCTTTTATTAGAAGGCCCTTTTGACAAACTTGTAATTTTTATTACACCTCGCGAGTATAAAGAAGATTTTAAAATTTCGACCAACTTGTTTTCTGATGAAAGAATAACTTATTTGAAAGATAAAGAATTCTCAACTCTTATAAAAACAGAATATTTAGCTACTAGAGTCGCTCTTAAGAAAAACAGACGCCCGAATGTTTCAATAGAATTAAGCTCTATAAATGAATACGAAATAGGAAGATTAATATATTTATTTGAATTCGAAATAATAGCGCTTGGAGAAATGTTTCATATTAACCCAATAAACCAGCCTGCAGTAGAAATGGGAAAAAAATACACTTATGGAATAATGGGAAGAAATGGCTTCGAAAAAGAAAGAGCAGAGTTTAAAAAACTTGCAAAAGGAAACCAAAAATATATAATCTAGCAAACTTTCGAGGTAAATAATGAACAAAAACAATAAGTTAATAATTGCCTTAGTTCTAATAATTATCTTCCTGGGTGGATACCTTGTTGGTATGAGGTATCCACCCTCAGTGTTAATCAGTAAATATAGCACTTCGTTTCTTAGAAACTTAACTGATAAAACTATCCTTTTGAACCAAACTTTTGATATTCTTGAAAACAATTTTTATAAAAAAATTGATACAGATAGCCTTATTAAAGGAATGGTTAATTCTCTAAACGATCCATACACCGCTCTGTTCAATCCAGAGGAAACAAAAGAACTTCAGACAGAGATAGAAGGAAAGTACGCAGGTATAGGAGTTGTAATTCAAATGAATACAAAAGAGCAGATTCCTGAAATTACTTCAGTATTTGAAAATACACCCGCAGAGCGAGCAGGACTCAAAAGTGGCGATTTAATTGAAAAGGTTGATTCAACTTCTCTGAAAGGACTGAGTCTTGAAGAAGCATCCTTAAAAGTCAAGGGGGAAATAGGCTCAACCGTCAATCTTACAATAAAAAGAGAAAATGAAGAACTCAATTTTACAATAAAAAGAGAAAATATAAAAATACCTATTATTGAAAAGGAATATATTGACAATGACAAAATTGGTTACCTTAAATTTAATATGTTTTCTGATAGTAGTTCATCAGAATTTAACAATGCATTAAATGAATTTAAGCAAAAAAATGTTAAAGGAGTAATACTCGATTTAAGGGATAATTATGGCGGATTACTTACTGAATGCCAAAAAATTGCATCAAACTTTATTCCATCAGGTGTATTACTCTGGACAAGAAATAGAGAAGGTGTTGTCGATCCCTTAAAAATTACAGGCCAAAAATTTAGCCTTCCCTTAGTTGTGATAGTGAACAACGGAACGGCAAGTGCTGCAGAAATATTAGCTGGAGCAATTAAAGATTATGGCATAGGGAAAATTATAGGAGAAAAAACCTTTGGTAAAGGGGTAATTCAACAAATTTTCAATCTTCCAGGTGAATATACCTTAAAGGTAACCGTTGAAGAATACCTTACCCCAAATAAAGATGAAATAAATAGTGTAGGAGTTACGCCGGATATTGAAGTTAAAAATAATCCAGATAATCCGAAAGAAGATCTACAGTTACAAAAAGCAATAGAAATATTGTCAAAGGAACTTACCACAATTGAAGAAATCTTTGGGAAATAAGATATGATAATAGTAATATCTGGACCTTCTGGAGTAGGAAAAGGAGCCATTACTAAGGAATTAATAAAAAAAGATAAAAAAATTAATCTTGCTATTACGTGTACTACAAGAGCTAAAAGAAAAGATGAAGTAGATAAAAAAGATTACTATTTTCTTTCGGAAGAAGAATTCTTAAAAAAAATAAATAATGGTGAGTTCGCAGAATATTCAGTTGTCCATGGAAAACACTATGGAGTTTTGAAAAAAAGCATTGAAAAAGGTATTTCAGGACAAGAAGATATCTTACTTCAGATTGATGTGCAGGGCGCTAAAAAAATTAAAAATCAATACGAAGAAGCCCTGCTAATTTTTATAATGCCCCCAGATATAGATACCCTTTTCAAAAGGCTCAATAGAAGAGGCACAGAGACTCCTGAAGAAGAAGAAAGCCGTTTAAAAAGAGCAAGAGAAGAGATAGAAGAAAGACTCTTTTATGACTTCACCGTGGTAAACGATGAACTTAATAGAGCCGTAGATGAAGTGTTATATGTAATTAGATCCGAGCGAGAAAAGCACATTAAAGCTTGTAAATAATAGTTATCTTTTTATTAATACCGTCCCATTCAACAGAACTTCCAAAACTCTCACTTATAAACCTTAACGGCACCATAGTTCTTCCGGGTGGTACTATAACAGGCGCTACATCCAGTTCTACACTTTTCAAATTTACCTTTGCAACTTTATTACCTATCCAAAGTTCTATAAGAATGGCTGAATTGTTTTCAGTTGCACTTTTCTTTATTGTTACCTTTCTTACTTTATCATCCCATTCGACCTCGGCACCAAAAGCCTGGGAGATAAATCTTAACGGTACTAAAGTTCTGGAGGATTGTTTATCGATAAAGGGAGGTGCATCAAGCTCCAATCTTTCGCCATTAACATATGCATCTTTAGATCCAATAATCAAAATTATCTTTATTTCAGTAACTTCTATTACCTTAAAAGAAATGTATATGTTTTGGGTTCCACTATTTGAGGTAATTTTTATAGGCACTGTGTAGCTGTCTGGAGAGAGGTTTGTAGTATCTAAAAGAAAGTCTATGTTATCAGTGTTTGTAAAATTTGTTTTATTTACTTTTATAAATGATGGTACAGAAATATTGCCAGTCAAATTCCCATACCCTATGTTTACAACGGTAAAACTCCCACCAATTTTACTTCCCTTATTCGCTATCCCAAGATCGATTTTTGACTTGCATTCGAGCAGTGGCAAAGAAAGGTCTACTTGAGATAAGTTTCCATTCTTATCCCCAATATAAAGCTTTTTTGAGCTGTTTTCTAAATATAAACTTTTTGAAGATAAAATTTGATCCTGTGGAATTCCATAGAAATTTAGTCCGTCCACACTTGCAAATACACCAAAATTTTGAATTGCAATAAATAATCTGTCACTGTTGTTTACAATATAATCAATATAAGGAGAGCCACCAATAAAATCCATTTTCTGAAACTTTTCAGCAATATTTCCTTTGAATAACCCTACCGATGTGCCAACAAAAAGAGTGTCCATAAAGTAACTGAGCGAAGTTACATCATAGCCGCTTAGCAAATTTCTCCAAGTGGTTTTATCTCCCAGGCTTTCAGCATAATATACACCAGAATCCTCAGTCCCTAAAAAATTAAATCCAGAGTTGGTTCTGACAAAGGCTGTAGTTTCTGTAGTGGACAGTCCTTTATTAATGTCTATCCATGTAGAACCATAGTCAAAACTTACGTGAAAACCTGTACAAAGAGATGTAACAAAAATCATATTGTCTTTAGACGATACAGAACTAATAGTAGGGCAATCAACTTTATCAGAAAGTGACGTCCATTTTTGATCTTTAATATTTCCAGCATGTAGGCCACCCTCCGATGTTCCAATAAAATATTTGCCCCCTGACTTAGCAATTCCTGTTATATGAAAATCTGATAAACCTACATTTTTCAGAGCAAAACTTTTTCCCCCATTATCAGAGACAAATAAACCAGACTCAGTACCTACAAGAAGGTTATCGCCGTCTGTAAAAATTGAGGTTATAGGATATGGAAATTGGCTCAAATTTACGCTAGAATTACTTTTTGCAACAAAAGAAATTGGCAAAGTTAAAATAGAAAGTACGAGTAAAATAAAAATTATAAATCTTGTTAACTTTTTCATACGTTTCCTCTTGCCTTAATATTCTTTTCCAAAAATGCAGGACACAAATTTTTAAATTCACAATTAGAGCAGCTTCCATTAACTTTGGGGTTAAAACCTCCCTTACAAATAAGGTTACCGACATCATAAATTCTTTTTTTGCCCTTTTCTATAATAGTATTATCCAATGAAAAATTTATTTTTTTATCAAATTTTAAAAAATAAAGAGAAATAAAGTCAATTTTATTTGTTTGAAGCATTTCCCTGGCAGCTATATTATATATAACAGGTTGCAAAAAATCCTCTTCTCTAAAAAATTCTGGTAAGATACTATTTGTTTTATAATCAACTACAGTAAAACGACCAGATCTTTCATCAATTCTATCTATTCTGCCCCTCAATTCAAACTCTTTTATATCAAATGAGAAATTTTTCTCTACAAATAAAGCAGGCTGAAAAGCAAAGATTGATTTTCTGTAAAAATTGGTTAATATTCTTTTAGCTTCTCTTTTTGCCCTGATTTCTTCAGTATTAGAAGCATAACCTTTAGATAACCAGCATGAGTCGAGTAACTCCATCATATATTTATAGGGTGCCTTTTCGAGTTCGATAAAATTTTTAGCAGGATCATAAAAGACCTCTAGTACTTTATGTATGGTGTTTCCAAAACTAAAATAACTCCTCGGAACTGTTGGAAGGTTATCTATATAAATAAATTTATACCTCAAAGGACATTTTAGATACGTCGACAACCTTGAAAAACTTAAATAGAAGTTATTATCTTTTTCCATAACTCTGATATTCTTAATTTGACAGTTTCAATATCTTTGCTGTTATCTATAATAATATCGGCTCTTTGCATTTTTTCACAAATATCTTCTTGCGAATCTATCCTCATTATTGCTTCTTCTTTAGACATTCTTTCTCTTTTAATAAGTCTTTTTATTTGTATTTCTCGAGGGACATACACTACCCAGGTTTCATCTGCAAGTTTATCCCAATTGGCCTCGAATAGAATTGCAGCATCTACAACAAGAACTTTTACATCCTTTTTTCTATTCTCATCTATAATCTGCAAAAGCTTTTCAGTCATCAGAGGAATCATAATAGAATTAAGAGTCGTCAATGCCTTTTTATCTGAAAAAACAACTACACCAAGCCTCTTTCGGTTAATTTTCTCATTCTTAATGATGTCGTCTCCAAATTTCTTTTCAATTTTTTTTATAACACTTCTATAGTTATTCTCCTGTATTTGTTTACCAACTTTATCCATATCAATAACTTCGGCTCCGAGGTTTTTTAAAAAATAAGCAATAACACTTTTACCGGAAGCAATATTACCTGTAAGTCCGATTATTCTCAAGATTTAGCCTCCAGAAAATTGTATCCATATCCTATATTTACCTTCAGGGGAATAGAAAGTTCATATGCATGCTCCATTTTGTCTTTTATTATAGAAATAATCTTCTCTAAAAACTCCTTTTTTGTTTCAACAATAAGTTCATCATGAATCTGAAGCAATATATGAGAATCAAACTCCTTAATATGACTGTAAATATTTACCATGGCAATTTTTATAATATCGGCGGCACTACCTTGAATTGGGCTATTAATAGCAATTCTTCTTGCATTATCTTTTACATTGTAATTCTTACTGTCCAACCCCTCTACCTTCCTAGTTCTTCCTAAAACAGTTCTGGTCTCTTTAGTTTCTCTTGCACTATTTACAAGAATCTCAATAAATTTCTTTACTCCTTGATATTTTTGAAAATACTTATCAATATAATCTGAAGCTTCGCTTTGAGAACAACCAAGCTGTTTTGAAAGGCCGTAAGGAGAAATTCCATAAATTATTCCAAAATTTATTGTTTTTGCTCTGCTTCTTATTTCTCTTGTTACTTCTTTCTCATCTATTCCGAAGATCATTGAAGCAGTATGGATGTGTATGTCTTCGTCATTTTTAAAAGCTTCAATCAAAGCTTCATCTTGCGAAAGATGAGCAAGTATTCGTAATTCAATCTGTGAATAATCGGCACTAATTAAAAAATGGTTGACGTCGGAAGAGATAAACCCTTTGCTTACTTTTTCTCCCCACTCACCCCTTACAGGTATATTTTGTAAATTTGGATTAGAACTCCTCAGTCTGCCCGTAGAAGTGCCTATTTGATGAAAATGAGTATGCAACTTACCATCTTCTTTTGATATAAGACGAGGAAGAGCTTCTATATAGGTTGAATCTAATTTTGAAAGGCTTCTATATTGAAGAATGACAGGAACAATGGGGTGCTCTTCCATTATATCTTCAAGCACTTCACTTCCGGTAGAAAAACCAGTTTTACCTCTTCTAGAAGGTTGAAGTTCTAAAATATCATAAAGAACTGAAGAAAGCTGCTTTGAAGAAAGTATATTAAATGAGATTCCAGCAAGATTATAAATCTTCTCTTCAAGATTTTTAAGTTCTTGCTCAATAGCTTTCTTAAGCTCCTTAAAGTACAAAACATCCAATTTTATCCCGGTTTCTTCCATATCTAATAAAATCTCCGAAAGAGGTTTTTCTATTTGTTCATAAATCTTCAAAAGATCCTTATCTTTAAAAAGTTCTTCTTCCACATTGGCAAGTTTATAAATCAATCTTGCTTTTTCTGTCAGAGATTTTCCTTCAAAAGGAATATTAAATGCCCTCGCTAAAGATTCAAGAGAATAAGAACTTATTCCAGGATCTAAAAGATATGCAATCAGACCAACATCAAAATGAACATTTTTACAAGGTAAACTGTACTTTCTGGATATTCCACAAAGTTGTTTTAAATCGTAAATCTCTTTCTGGATATTCTCGTCAGATAGTATTTTCTTTAATACATCAAGAGATTCATGGTCTGTAAAAAGTTCTTCTCCAATTCTATATTCCTTTTCAGAATCCTCACCGGCAAGAGCAAATTCAAATGATTCTTCTTTAGATATCTCAAAGTAAAGACCTATACGTTTAACATTATTATCATTCAAGCTCAAAGTGTTGTTTTCAAAATTAAGTTCTCTAATTATATTTTTGAATTCAAGCCTCATAAGAATTTCTTTTATCTTTTCATCCTTAAATTGTCTTAGTCCTGCAGTTTCAATATCAAAATTTATCGGCACATCTCTTATAAGCGTACACAAAGACTTATTTTGCAGCATTATTTCCCTATATTTATCCAGGTGCTCTTCCTCAGTATGCTTAGAAAGATTTTCAATACTTTTATATTTCCTAAGCAATTTTAACGCGGTTTTTGGTCCTATACCAGATACTCCCTGAATATTGTCGGATGGGTCTCCTACAAGAGCTTTATAGTCTGGTATCTGTTCGGGGACAATCCCAATGCTTTCTTGCAATTTATTTTCATCAAACCTTTCAAGATTCGTTACACCTTTTCTTGTGATTAAAAGCAGGGTATTTTCAGAAATTACCTGTGCTAAATCCATATCTCCAGTTACTATAAGAATTTTTAAACCCTTTTGCTTCATCCTTTCAGCAATTGTTGCAATAACGTCATCAGCCTCAAAACCGTCAATTTCATAAACAGGGATTTTAAAAGCATCGAGAACTTCATGAATAATATTAAACTGCACGGAAAGTTCATCTGGCATTGGGGGTCTTTTCGCCTTATATTCTTTATATTCAATATGTCTTAAAGTCAGAGCTTTTCTATCAAAAGCAACTGCAATAAATTCAGGATTTTCATCTTTTATTATACGAAGGATCATCTGTAAAAATCCATAAATAGCACCAGTTGGCTCGCCTTTCTTTGTTAAAAAATGAGGCAAAGCGAAATATGCTCGATATAACATAGAGCTTCCATCTATAAGTAAAAGCTTTTTTTCTTTATAGTCCATTATGTAATTATAGTTAATATTTGCATAATTTACCAACCTCGAACCAACCTTTTATAGAATTCAATTCAAAATCACGAGGAAAATAGATTTCTTCTAATCGCGCCTTTATAATGACTGAGGGATTAAAAGGTTCACTGTTTCCAAGAAGAAAATATTTTTTGTTGTTTCTTTCAAGTAAAATAGCGTTTTGGGAAATAAAATTTACGGACAAATCCCCGACTCTAACGACTGAATCCTTCTTAAATTCCTCAACAATTGATTTTTTCCTCAACTGGGTTAAAAAAATCTTAATTAACTCATCGTCCGGGTTTGGAAGCATTATATTTTCAATTTTAACATTGCTCTCTTTTGCAAATTCCAGAGCATTGGAATAATCTTTATCAGTTATAGGATAAGTTATTAATGCTAAATTAATACTATTCACTCCCTCTAATTTTAACTTTCTTTCGAGCGTATTGCTCATATTCAAAATTTTTTCGTTAGGATTTTTAAAGAACAAAAGTACAGTAGCTGAACGGTCCCTTATAACAAAACAATTTTCGCCTCCCAGTTGGGATGGCTGAATCGAAAAACTTACAGGTACAAAGCCAAATAAGATAAAAATAAACATAACAATAAGAATTGAAAACAACATCAACTTTTTTCTTTTTAACAGAAAGACAATTAAAAATGATAAAATAGAAAAAAACAATATGACTCCCGAAAAAGGAAATTTTACATTTATCGAAGAAAAAGGTAATCTTGAAATTAAATCGATAGCCGAATTTAAAACCCTATATAAGAAATTAGAAATCAACGCAAATAAACTAGACAGCCTAATGCCAAAGAAAGAAAAAGTAATCTGCATAAACCCGGTAGGAACGAGAATAGACATGTAAGGTATTGCAAATAAATTTGCAATGAATGAAGAAAAAGAAAATGTTCCATAATAAAAAGCAATAAGAGGCAAAAGAAAAATCTGAATCGAAGCAGTAGCGGCAAGAACTTTAAAAGACAGTTTGTTTGGCAGAGATCCAGAAAGAAACGGGGCAAAAACAAACAGAGCGAAAATTGACATAAAAGAGAGCTCGAAACTTACAGAAAAAATCGAAAGAGGAGAAAAAATTAATATGATTAAGCCAGCAGAGCCAAGTATGTTTAAATTATTTGGCTCCCTGCCTGTTATTTTAGCTAAAACAAAAACAGTATACATTAAAACAGCACGAAAAGCTGAAACTTTAAACCCAAGAAGTAATATGAAAAGAAAAAGAATAAACAGGGATATTAAGGGTGAAGAAACGAATATAAGTCCCCAAAACTTATTTAAGGTTTCTCCAAGAATACTCATATGTAGGCCGGACACAGCAAAAATATGAGAAGTACCGGTTTCTTCAAAAGGAGCACGTTCGTCTCTCGATAATGAATAGACGCCCATTATAGACGAAAGAAGTAAAAAAGCTTCTTCACTTTTCATAGAAAGTTTTATTCTATCAATTATTTGCTGCCTAACCTGGCTTAGCAGTTGTGCAGGGATAAAAGTACTCTTAACCAGAATTTCATCCGAATACATTGAATATTGACAGCGGGTTAATTTCTCTATATCTGAATTCAAATCAATCTTGTTAAGTTTCCCCTTAATTGTAACAATACTGAAAGGTGGCGGAAAATCCTGTTCAGTGTAAACTCTCAAGCTACCAGAAAATTTAACGCTTTTTGCAGTTAAATTATTTACTACAAAGCTTTTGGGATAAATAGTTTCTTCCGAGTAATCGCTTACTTTGCCTGTTATCGAGACGGTTTCACCATACAAATCCTGAGGGATACTATTAAGAAGATAAGGTTTTATTTGGATAAAACTCGAGGAAGAAACAATAAAAATGAGAAATAAATTTAAAACGAAAAATTTTCTTTTAGATAACAAAAGAAAAAAGACAATTAAAGGAATAAAAATTAAAAGAAAAATAAAATGTTTAAAAATTATTGAGAATACAACTAATATAGTAGTTATGCTGATTAAAAAAGAAACAAATGCAGGCATTAGTTTACTGTAATGAGATCCTTTATTTTCTCGAAGGTTACATTACCAATGCCTGACACGTTTATAATTTCCCTTATGTCCTTGAATAGTCCGTTATTCTTTCTATAATCAACTATAGCATTTGCTTTGACCTCTCCAATGCCTGGCAGACTTTCAAGCTCGCTCACAGGGGCAGTATTTATATTTATCTTCTGATTTTTTGTAGAGCTGCCGTTGCTTACATTACTTGAGTTTGCCGCTACATTATCTTCTTTAAAAGGCACTATTATCTCTTCCCCATCCTGAACTTTTCTTGCAAGGTTTACAGCTATAAGATCTGCGTTATCCAGAGGTCCTCCTGCAGCATTTACAGCATCTTTAATTATGCTTCCTTCTTTTATTTTATAAACATCCGGATTCTTAACCGCTCCTGTTACATAAACAATTAACTGTATAGGTTCCTGTTGAGTATCTGTTATAATGGGAGATTCATTTTCAATTTTCTGATTAGCTACTTTTAAACCTGAGTTTCTTCCAAAGATAAACCCAGTCCCAAAAGTAATTATTAAAAACAGAAATATCACCACAATCCACTGTTTAAAGGTAAAATTTTTTATTGTCTCCATCAGTTCATATACCTACTTGCATTTACATTAATAACTTCTCCGGAAACATAATCATTTTCAACAAGAAAAACTACCGTATGGGCAATTTCTTCAGGATAAGCAAACCTGCCAACAGGAGAAAGTTTTTCCAATTTTTCCAGGTCTTCCCTAGACAAAGTTTTGGTTAAATCGGTATAAACAGGCCCCGGAGCAACAGCATTTGTCAGAATACCTTTTGTGGTGAATTCTACTGCAAGAGCCTGTGTTAAGCCAATAATACCTGCTTTTGACGCAGCATAGGGAACTCCCAGTGTGCCACCGTTTCTTCCCGCTAAAGATGAAAGATTAACTATCTTTCCACCTCCATTTTTTAACATATGTGGTATTACAAACCTGCACATGTTAAATGCCCCTTTTAAGTTAACGTTTATAATTTTGTCCCATGTTTCTTCTTTCATTTCGATAAAATTTTCTTTAATGACTATACCTGCATTATTTACGAGAATATTAATCTTGCCAAAGTCATCTAATAACACTTTAACAATTTTTTCAACATCTTTAAAATTTGAAACATCACATTTATATATTTTACATTCCCCTCCTCTTTGTAAAATTTTGATCCTTGCCTCTTCAGCTTTAGCAGAATCTGAATTATAAATAACTGCAACTTTTGCTCCTTTTTCAGAAAGTAAAATTGAAATTGCACGCCCGATTCCTCTTGAAGCACCAGTTACAATTGCAACTTTGCCTTTTATCTCCATTCAAACCTCCTATTTTATTTTTGACAAACAGGACAATAGTAGGAACTCCTGCCACCTATTTTCTTCATAAGTACAGGAGTACCGCAGATGGGACAGGGTTTTCCTTCTCTTTTATGCACATTAAAATGTTTATGAAATTCGCCCTTCTTGCCATCGAGATGGACAAAAGAAAGTTCACTTTCTCCACCATAAGAAATTGACTTTTCAAAAATCCTGTTTTTTGAATTATAAATATTTCTGATTTCACCCTCGGTTAAAGTTCCGCATATTCGAAAAGGTAAAATTGTTGCTTCAAAAAGAATTTCATCTGAGTACGCATTTCCAATGCCTGCAATAATATGCTGGTCGATTAAAACCTGTTTTATTGTTTTTCTTTCGTTTGAAGCAACAATTTTTTTAAATTCGCTGAACGTAAAATCAGGACTAAGTATATCAATGCCGAGCTCTTTTAACCCATTTTCCTCAAAAACCTTTTCTGTTTGAACAATTTTTGCAAAACCACCCAACATAATTCCATTAATTAAAAGACAGCCATCTTTCTTAAAATAAAGAGCGACCTGGTAATTTATATCAGGACACTCTTCGTGGTATCTTGCAAAACCAGTCAATAAAAAATGCACTAAAAATGAAATGTTATTAGAAAAATCTATAATAAGGACTTTCCCTTTTCTTCTTGAGCCAATTATACTTTTTCCTTCAAGGATTCCAGAAAATTGCATTTTACTTAAATTAGAAAGGGACTCTTTCTCAAGAATCCCTTTTTCAACAGTCTTACCTACTAAAAGCTGCTCTATTTCTTTCCTTAAAAAATCAATTTCAATTACTTCGGGCATATGCTCACTATTTTAAAAATTCTTTAAATATATTGGTACCAATAAATTTTGCACTTTCTCCAAGGCCTCTTTCTATTCTCATCAATTCATTATATTTCTCTACTCTTTCTACTCTGCAGGGAGCCCCACTCTTTAATTGCCCCCCTTGAATTCCAACAACAAAATGGGAAATAAAAGTATCTGCTGTTTCTCCTGATCTGTGAGAAACTACGGTATTAAAACCAGCAGATTTTGCCATTTTTACAGTTTCAATTGTTTCAGTAAGAGTTCCTATTTGATTTAATTTAATCAAAACAGCATTAGAAGTTTGGTTTTCAATTCCCTTCCTCAGTCTTTCAGGGTTTGTTACATAAATATCATCTCCTATTAACTGTACTTTTTTACCGAACCTCTCCGTTAATCTATGCCAGCCATCCCAATCCTCCTCGTCAAGACCGTCTTCAATAGAAATAACAGGATATTTACTAACAAGATCCTCGTAATAGCTTATCATATCAAGAGAACTCCATTCTTTACCTTCGTAATGGTAAACACCATCTTTATAAAAAGAGGATGCCGCAGAATCAATACCTATAAGAACATCCTTTCCGGGTTCATAGTTAGCTTCTTTCATTGCTCTCACGATATACTTTATAGCCTCTTCACTATTTTTTAATTTAGGAGCAAAACCGCCTTCGTCTCCAACACTTGTTGAATAACCATCCTTTTTTAATATATTCTGCAATTTATGATAAATCTCTGTACCAAATCGCAGAGCTTCAGAAAAATTAGGAGCCCCGATTGGGAGTATGATAAATTCCTGTATATTCAAACCAGAATCAGCATGAAGACCCCCATTCAAAATATTAAGCTGGGGAACCGGCAATATATTTGCATTTAAACCACCAATATACCTGTACAGTGGTAAATCATACTCATTTGCAGTAGCAATACAAACAGCGAGTGAAACACTTAACATTGCGTTTGCTCCAAGTTTAGATTTATTTTCAGTGCCATCAAGTTTTATCATTTCTTTATCAATTGCATATTGCTCTTCGGAAATCATTCCAACAATTTTATCCGCTATTGTTTCATTTACGTTTCTGACAGCATTTAAAACTCCTTTTCCATTATAACGCGATTTATCCTGGTCCCTAAGTTCAACTGCCTCGTATATGCCTGTAGACTTTCCTGAAGGAACTGAAGCTTTCCCAATCACTCCAGATTCAAGCAAAACCTCTGCTTCAATTGTAGGATTCCCTCTTGAATCAAGAATTTCGCGCGCATTAACCCCAATTATTTCACTCATTTTGCCTCCTCAAATCTCTCTTAAGCTTCCTTTCTCTCTTTTATCGCAAGAGAGAGGGTTACTGAATCTACAAAATCTATTTCAGTACCCTTAGGTAAACCTGTTGCTATTCTTGTAATCTTGACTCCAAATGGGGAGAGAAGTCTCTTCAAATATATTGCTGTAAGATCACCATTAAAATTAGGGTTTGTAGCAATTATAACTTCTTTTATTTCACTTTTAGAAATTCTTTCAACAAGCTCTTTAATTTTTAAGTCTTCCTGAGAAACATGATTTATTGGATCAATTCTTCCATGAAGAACATGGTAAACCCCGTTATATTCGCCACCTTTTTCTATTGCAAAAAGATCTCGTACCTCTTCTACTACACACAAAACAGAATGATCCCTCCTTGAATTGCTGCATACATTACAAATCTCTGAATCAGTAATATTAAAGCAAATTGGACAAAGTTTTATGTTTTCTTTAGCGTCTCCTATAGTTTTGAGAAAATCTTCAATATCATAATCATCCATGCTAAGTAAATATAATGCAATTCTTTCTGCAGATTTTGGCCCAACACCAGGAAGCTTTGAAATAACAACTATTAATTTTTCAATCCTATTTGAAACATTCATTAATTCATTAATCCTAATCCTGGAAATTCTCCTGTCAAACCAAGAGACGCAAGTTTCTCCTGAGCTATTTTTCTTGCCTTTTCTTGAGCTTCTCTAATTGCTGCAACAATCATGTCTTCAAGCATCTCTTTATCTTCTGTGTTTATTAAATCTTTTGAAATATTCAAAGAAATTAGCTCAAGCTTCCCTGAAACTACTGCCTTTACTGCACCACCAGAGGATTCTCCGTCTATGCGAGCATTGGTAAGTTCTATATCAATTTGCTCCATCTTTTTTTGAAGTTCTTTTGCTTTTTGCATTATTTCATTTAAATTCTTCATTTTTCCTCCTCGATATTTTTAATACCGGTGATTTCACCATCAAAAAGCTCAAGTATGTTCTGAACTTCTTTTTTCTGCTTTATTTCCTCAATTTTTTCTTCCTTTCTTTCAACAACTTCCTCTTCTGGCTCAGAAAAGCCAAACTTTAAAGGCTTACCAAGTATCTTCATTAAGGCATTTGAAATTATATCAATGTTTTCCTGTTGCTTTAACATATTTAGATAAAACTTTTTCTCAGGCAGAAGCATTAAAACGTCCTCATGAAGTTCCACAGGAGTAAATCTTATCAAAATAGCATACAGTGGAGCACTGACAGACTTAACAACGCTTAGAACTTCATTCCATCTCTGCTTTATCTGTTCTATTGTAACATTTGAATCAAATATTATTTTACTTTCTTGTTTCTGTAAATTTTCCGCGACTGTTACATTTTGTTCGGTTATAGAACGTTCTATTGTTTTTAAACTTTCTGTAGCTTCCAGTATTTTGGTATCGCTCAAAAGTGAAAGAGAATCAAGAAGAATTGGAAAAAATGGGTCCTGGAAAAGTTTTATCTTGCCAAGAGAATCAACAAAAGTATTTGCAAACTCTGAAAGCTTCTTCATAGAAAAATATTTTGCCTGTTCCTGCATAACTGGTACAAACTGCTCGTCCCTCTTTTTCTTAAGCTCTTCAAACCCTGAAATTTTCCCAGTGATGATGTCTTGAATATAATCAAGGAGTTCATTTATAAAAATTTTAGGGTCCCTTCCACCTTCCTTGATCATATTAATAGTACTAACTACGAGGCTTGCATCATTTTTTAATAGGGCATATAAGAAATCTGTAAAAAGGTTTTCAACAGGAACATCAAGTAAGCTTCGAACCTCTTCTTCATCAATATGATCATTATACATTGTAATCCCCTGGTCAAGGATACTCAATGCATTTCTTAAAGATCCTGAAGAAAACTTCGATATAAGCAATGCGGCACTGTTTGAAATTTCCACATTCTCGTTTAAAGCAACGTCTTTAATTTTTTTAAAAAGACCCTGGGTAGATATTGGTTTAAAATAAAACCTTTCACACCTGGAAATAATTGTAGAAGGAATTTTATCAGGTTCAGTTGTTGCAAGAATAAAAACAACATTCGATGGTGGTTCCTCAAGCGTCTTTAATAAGGCATTGAATGCCTGCATTGTCAGCATATGAGCCTCATCTATAATATAGACTTTATATCTGGACGCAATGGGAACATAATAAACTTTTTCCTTTAAATCTCTTATTTCATCTATCCCGCGGTTTGAAGCGGCGTCTATCTCAAGGACATCAAGATTCGTACCATTGGTTATACTCAAACAACTATTACACTTCATGCAGGGAGAATCCGTAGTTCCATTAACGCAATTAAGACTTTTCGCAAAAATCCTCGCGACTGTAGTTTTGCCAGAACCTTTAGGCCCTGCAAAAAGGTACGCATGTGCTATCTTGCCTTGTTTGAGTGCCTGTCGCAAAATCTTGACAACTGTTTCTTGCTCAACTACTTCATCAAAATTTTGAGGCCTATATTTTCTATATAATGCTATATAATTCATCTTAAAATTATAATCTAAATTAACAAAAACTCAATTTTATTTTTTTATTTGTTTTTTTTATAATTATAACTAAGGAGGTAATATTTATAACTAAGGAGGTAATATGAAACTAATTTACTTAGATAATGCTTCAACAACACAGGTAGACGAAAGAGTGCTTGAAAAAATGCTCCCATTTTTTATGGAAAAATTTGCGAATCCTGCTACAAAATGGACTTCCTCCTTAAGTAAGGAAGTGGACACTTACGTTGAACAAGCACGTTCTGATGTGGCGAATTTAATAGGGGCAGAATCTGATGAAATCTTTTTTACATCAGGAGGAACTGAATCTGATAATACCGCTTTAAAAGGCGTTGCTCTTGCAAATCGCGAGAAGGGCAATGAAATTATATCCACAAAAATAGAGCACGAAGCTATACTAAAACCACTGGAAACACTCGCGGAAATGGGATTTTCCATAAAATTTGTAAACACTGATAAATATGGATTCTTCAATCCCGACGAAGTAAAAAAATTAGTTTCAAAAAAAACGATACTGATTTCGATTATGCACGCAAATAATGAAATTGGAACTATTGAGCCAGTAGAGGAAATTGGTAAGCTCGCAAAAGAGTACGAAATTTATTTCCACACTGACGCCGTCCAAACGGTTGGCCATCTTCCAATAAATGTTAAAGAAATGAACGTGGATTTACTAAGTTTGTCAGCCCATAAATTTTACGGGCCTAAAGGTGTGGGGGCAATATACATAAGGAAAGGTACTCGGATTGAACCATTTATGGAAGGCGGTGGACAAGAAAATGGTCTCCGTTCTGGCACCCTTAATACAACAGGCATAATCGGACTTGGAGAGGCAGCAAAAATTGCTAAAAAAGAAATGGAACTCGATGACTTAAAAGTTAAAAATATCAGGAATTCGTTGTGGAAAAAAATCAAGGAACAGATCCCTGAAGTATTTCTAAATGGACCTGAAATGGACAAAAGACTCTCTGGAAATCTAAATTTTTTAATAAAAGGCATCAGAAACGAACCTCTGCTTGTGTCATTGAATGAAAGAGGGATAATTGCAGGAGGTGGTTCTGCCTGTTCTGCTGGAAGTAAAGAGCCCTCACATGTATTGAAATCAATTGGTATAAATCCAGAAGATTATTTCAGTGGTATTAGAATGACAATTGGAAAATTTAACAGAGAGGAAGAAATTGATACAATAGTTGAGAATTTAAAAGACTGTGTGAATAAATTAAGAGAATTAAGTCCATTCTGGAAGGAAGGCGAGTAATGTATCCTGAAATCATCATGAAACATTTTCTAAACCCTAAGAACGTAGGTAAAATTGAAAACCCCACTCTGTTAGGTGAGTTTGAAACTCTATCTAAAGCTAAGGCAATATTTTACTTTAAAATAGAAAATGGTGTCATCAAAGAGCTTAAATTTCAAATAGCTGGCTGTCCTTATGCAATAGCAGTTTGTTCAATTATTACCGAATTAGCCATCTCAAAAAAGGTAGAAGAATTTAATAAATTTTCAAAAAAAGAATTAGAAAAATTTTTTGAAATCCCGGAAGAAAAAGAGGATTGTATTAACATGGCGATAAATGCATTTTTAAATGGAATCAGCAAATATAAACCTATTTGAAAATATTACTAATTTAGTTATAATTAATGGCGAGGTGAAAAAATGAGCGAATTTCTTACTAATAGAGAAAAGAAGATTGAATTGATGAAAGGCCTTTTGATCAAAATGGATAAAGGTTTAATATCTCCTGATAAAATTAAAAAAGAATTTAAAGAGATCCTATCTGGCATTACCCCATCAGATGTTGCAATCATTGAAAACACATTAATTGCAAAGGAAGGGTTCCCTGCAGAAAAGATACACAAACTTTGCGATACTCATATAGAAATTTTCAGAGAATCTTTAGAAAAAGAAAAAATAATTACTGAAAAAGGTCATCCTATTTACTTATTAATGGCAGAGCATAATAAAATTTCGACGTTACTTGGCAAACTTCATAAAATAGGAAATAGCTTAAAAGAAATGTCTGAAAAAGAAAGCATTGTAAATAAATTGCAAGAATTAAAAACAGTTTATAACTCTTTAAAAGACATAGAAAGCCATATGCTTCGAGAAGAAAACGCACTATTTCCCTTTCTTGAAAAGCATGAAATAATACAGCCAACTAAAATTTTATGGATAGAACACGATAGCTTAAGGGCACGAATAGAAGACCTAAATAAAATTTTAGGACAATCAATAGAAGAGTTCGATATTTTCAAAGAAAATCTGTCTTCTCTGATATTATATATTGTGGATTTAAAATCTTCTCATATTTACAAGGAGAATAAGATTTTATTCCCAACGGCTATTGAAAAGCTGAGGTATCAGAAATGGAAGGAGGTTAATAATTCAATGAACGATATAGGATATGCCAGTTTTACTCCAGGTGAACTTGTTGAGCTTATGATGAAAAAGGCTCCAGAAATAATAGTATCAGACAATATACAGGAAAACGACATAATTTTTGATTCAGGTACACTTTCACTAAAAGAGGTTAAGGAAATATTTGATACAATGCCTTTTGAAATTACTTTCGTTGATAAATATGATAGAGTAAAGTACTTTAACAAAAGCGACAAAAGAATTTTTGTAAGAACAAGATCTATAATCGGGAGAAGCGTGCAAAATTGTCATCCTCCTAAAAGCATTCATATTGTAGAAAAAATTATAAATGACTTTAAGTCTAACAAAAAGAATGTAGCAGAATTCTAGATAAACATAGATAATAAACTCATCTATATACGATACTTTGCAGTAAAAGATAAAGACAACAATTATTTAGGAACCCTTGAAGTTACGCAAGATGTTACGGAAATCAAAAAACTTCAAGAAGAAAAAAGAATATATTCGGAAGAATAGGAGGAAAAAGTGGTTTCAAAAGAAGAAATTTTAAATGCACTAAAAAATGTTTATGACCCGGAGATACCGGTGAACATTGTGGATCTTGGGCTAATTTATGACATTAATATCGACGAAGATCTGGGTATAGTTAAATTAAAAATGACATTAACTGCCCCCGGTTGCCCTATAGGAAACTATATTATATCTGATGCTGAGAATGTTATAAAGTCATTGGAGGGCATAAAAGATGTCCAAATAGAGCTCACATATGACCCGCCCTGGTCTCCAGACATGATGAGTGAGGACGCTAAAAAGGACTTGGGACTGGGATGAAAGTTTACTTAGATAACGCAACCTCAACAAGAGTCGACGATAGAGTAATTGAGTCGATGCTCCCATTTTTCAAAGAATATTACGCATTGCCATCTTCCCAGTTTACCCATTCTTATGGAATGGAAGTGAGCGATTTAATTAACAATGCAAGAGAGTTCATTTCCAAAAAAATTGGAGGAACCACTTCCGAAGAAATAATATTTACTTCAGGAGGCACTGAGTCAAATAACCTTGCAATAAAGGGAACGGCCTATTCCAATCAAAAAAAGGGCAAACATATTGTAACTACTTCTGTAGAACATCTCTCAGTAATAGAATCAGCAAAGAAACTCGAAAAGGAAGGATTTGAAATTACTTTTTTGCCTGTCGATCGAAATGGATATGTAAATTTAGAAGTATTAACAAAATCGCTTAGAGATGACACAATCCTTGTTTCTATCCAGATGGGAAATCATGAAACAGGCACACTTCAAAACATTAAAGAAATCTCAAAAATAGTGAAGGAAAAAAATATAACCTTTCATACCGATGCATCCATAGCATGGCCTTATGTAGATGATTTTGATATCAACAATATCGACTTAATGACAATCTCGCCACACAAATTCCACGGGCCTAAAGGCATTGGAATACTATATGCAAAAAGGGGTAACATTTTAAGTAAAATCATCGATGGTGGTTATAACGAAAATAATTTGCGCGCTGGATCAGAAAATACCCCTGGAATAATAGGTGCAAAAAAGACAATTGAAATATTTTCCAGAGATGATGTGAACAAAATTTTAGAACTGAGGAATTACTTAAAAGAAAAGATAGACGAAAAAATCCCGGACGTAGAGTTCAACACGCCAATTGAATGTTCTTTGCCCCATATACTTAACTGCACGTTTAAATATGTGGAGGGAGAGGCAATATCTTTAAGGCTTGACTTTGAAGGAATAGCAGTAACAACTGGTTCAGCCTGCTATAGCAGAAACCTTCAAGCAAGTTATATCTTAATAGCTATGGGCAGAACACATGAACAGTCTCACGGCTCAATAAGATTTTCCATCTCAAAATACAACAATAAGGATGAAATTAATTATACAGTTGAAAAACTCTCAAGCATTATAGAAGACTTAAGAAAATTAAGCCCGCTTGGAAAAGAGTAAGAAATGCCTACACCATACACAAAACTTGTAATTGAGCACTTTAAAAATCCTCATAACATTGGTGAAATTGAAGATGCCGATGTTAAAGTAACTGAAGGAAGCCCTGCCTGCGGAGATATGCTAACTCTATACCTTAAAGTGGATCCATCGACTCATAAAATTGTAGATGTAAAATTTCAATCTTATGGTTGCGCATCAAACATTGCCACCGGTTCAATAATGACAGATATGGTTAAGGGAAAAACTATTGAGGAGGCAGAAAAAATTACCTGGAAAGATGCAGCAGAAGCCCTTGGTGGTTTGCCACCGGTAAAGGTTCACTGTTCAGTACTTGCAGCGGATGCATTACATTCAGCTCTTGAAATTTATGTTGAAAAAAAAGGACTTGTTAAAGAAAGAAAACCTACAACAGTAGAGATCATTTTTCAAAAACTTTCCCATGTCATTAACCCTGAAAATGGAATTGACATTGTTAAATCGAAAATCATCAAAACCTTAAAAGTTGAAAATGGAACAATCTCAATTGAGTTAGAAATCCCTGAGGATTCACAGTTCGCGGGAAATATAAAAGAAGAAATTCTTGAAAGGCTAGAGTATCTCTGGGATATTAAGGAAGTAAAGGTAATTTTCATAGGTTAAAAGCAGAATATGAAAATACATGTAAAACTTTATGGGGAATTTTTAAAATATGGACCCGAAGAAAGTTATGTAGAATTGCCAGATAATTCTACGATAAATGACTTACTTAAAAAATTATCTATTGAGGAAAGAAATTATATAATATTATTAATCAATTTAAAAAGAAGTTGGTTTGAAGACAAACTAAAAGATGGTGATACTGTAAGTATTTTTGCACCAGTGGGAGGTGGTTAATATGGTACAGGATCCAGTTTGCAAGATGAATATCGAAAAGGAAGAGGCAAAAGGAGAAGTAAAATACGAGAGTGAAACTTATTACTTTTGCTCTGCTGAATGCAAAGAAGAATTTCTGAAAAATCCTGATAAATACGTTCACCGTAAGCCCAAAAGACCTGAGAATACCGGGTGTTAAGATGCTATCAAATGAAGAGTTAGAGAGATACAGCAGGCAAATTGCTATTGATAAAATTGGTATCGAAGGCCAAATTAAACTTAAAAACTTTTCAGTTATTATAGCCGGAGCAGGGGGGCTCGGTAATCCCATTTCACTTTATCTTGCAGCTTCGGGCGTTGGTAGAATTGGGATAGTCGATGGAGATAGAGTTAGCCTCTCAAATCTTGGAAGACAAATTATTTATAACACAAGCGATCTGGGTAAAGAAAAAGTTTTCCTTGCAAAAGAGAGACTTGAATCACTTAATCCAAACGTAAAGATTGAAATTTACAATACCTGGCTAACTGACGAAGACACAACAATCCAGATTTTCAAAAAATACAATGCTGTAATTGATGCATCGGATAACTTTGAAACAAGATATTTAATAAACAGAACTGCAGTAAAATTAAGTAAACCACTTTTTACTGGGGCCGTAGGAAGATTTGTAGGACAAGTAATGTCTGTGCTTCCAGGTAAAACAGCTTGCTTTAACTGTGTATTTCCTGAGAAAGAACGTGCAGTGGTTCAGTTAATGTCGGAAAGAAACCTTTCTCTTGGTGTGACGGGAACGCTTGTGGGCATAATAGGAAGTGTCGCAGCAAATGAGGTTATTAAATATGTCCTTGGCATAGGAAATAATTTATTCAACAAATTACTAATTTTTGATTCACTGAATAATGATTTTTTGATTATTGATCTTGAGAGAAATCCAGAATGTAAAGTATGCGGGCTTTAAAAAAATAAAACTAACAATTGATACACAGTATGGTATAATCAAATTTTCAAAAAATCTAATTAAAAAATAAATTTATTTCTTTTGACAAATTAGAAAATTTTATTATAATATTTTTAGAGGTGATAGATATGGCAAAATGGGAACCTTTTGAAGAAATTAAAAGATTAGAAGATGAAATCGAAAACATCTTCAACCAGTTCTGGAGGAGCACCAGAATTCCGAAACTATCATTGCCAAGAGTAAAATTAGGCAAGGAAATTGCTTCACTCGAATCGACTGTGTGGAGTCCTGCGGCTGATGTTATAGAAAAGGAAAGCGAAGTCATTGTAAAATGTGATTTGCCCGGTGTAGATAAAAAAGATGTAAAAATTAAAATTAATCCCGAGTCAATTACAATAACAGGCGAATCAAGAAAAGAAAAAAAACAAGAAGAAGAAAACTATTATATTGAAGAAAGAGTGTATGGCGCCTTTAGCAAAATGATAGTTCTTCCTTCCGAAATAGATCCTGAAAAAGTTCAGGCAAAATTTGAACATGGAGTTCTTGAAATTAAAGCTCCTAAAGTGGAAATTAAAAAATTCAAAGAAATTACACTTTAAAAATCTTGGGGACTTTGCCCCCTCTTTTATTTAAAACATAGGACAGATAAACGCAAAAGAATCAATTCAAGTAGTTTACTCTGGTACATCCAACAAAGAAAAATCTAAATTATTAACAAATTTTTCCCTTACATCAAGATAGTGTCAAAAGTTTAAAATCCTCATTCTTTATCGCTATAAACCTATAAAATCCGATTCCTATTTAACTTTCTCAAAAATTGGATAATTATAATATAGTAATAAATTGATAGCAAAAAGAACTTTGCATTTTAAAATACATTTTTAACATAATACAGTTATACGGATTAAGATTTCAGGGAAAAGAGCCGACAAAATTGAACTAAGCTCTTTTCCCTGCAGTTCCAAAACTGAAAAGATGTAAAAATTTCTATAAACTATCAACCAATCGATTAATTGCAAGGATATCAGTAAGCAGAGCCTGCCCTGTTTCCACTCTCCCTGCACCAGGACCAATTATTGTAATATCTCCCAAATGGTCAGTTGTAAACGTAAGCGCATTTATTGCGCCCATAACATTTGCAAGAGGGTGAGTAATTGGTAGTTCTCTCGGTGAAACTGATACTTTTATCATATTGTTTTCTTTTGCAACTTCAGCAATAAGCTTTATCCTATTATTATTTTCTTTTGCCTTTTTAACGTCATCAACTGTTATTTCTGTAATTCCTTTTCTTTGAACATCTTCTATTTTTACATTTCCTCCCATAATAACATTGGCCATTATAACAGTTTTTACAGCAGCATCCCGGCCTTCGACATCAGCCGTTGGATCAGCCTCGGCATACCCTAATTCTTGTGCCTCTTTTAACGCATCCTCATAGCTTTTTCCATTTTCCATCTTTGTGAGAATAAAATTGGTAGTGCCATTTACAATCCCCTGGATTCTTGAAATGCCACATCCTGCTAATGCTTCCGTAGCTAAGTTTAATGAAGGTGTCCCGCTGAGAACAGTGCCTTCAAACCTTATAAAAACTCCATTTTCCTCTGCAAGCCTCTTCAATTCAGGATAGGCAAGTGCAATAGGCCCTTTATTTGTTGTAACGGCAGATTTTTTGCTTTGCAAGGCTGTTCTTATATGTGTTAAACCAGGTTCCCCTGTCTTTACATTTGTAGGCGTGGTTTCAATAATAAGATTTGTATCGGTTTCCTTAATTGTTCTTATACTATCAAGATCTTTAATGCCTGTTGGATATCCTTTTATATCACCCGTTTTATCTAACAACTCAATAATTTTTATTAAGTCCAAACCGTTTTCGTTGTAAGCTGAGCCCTTAACAGGGTCAGAAATTGCCATAAGTTGAAAATCAAATCCATATTTTTCCTTTAGTATTTCTTTTTTTCTATTGAGTATCTTCACGAGTCCTTGCGACACATTTCCAAAGCCTATAATGGCTAATTTCCACTTCATTTTTCACCTCCTAAATTTCATTTAAATTTAATTCTACAAATTTTTCTTTAGTTGGAATACCATTGTCATCCCAACCTCTAATTGAATAATACTCTGTAAGCATTTTGTCAAAAGATTCTTTTGGCAAAGAGACTTTTTCCTTTCCATTAGGTGGCATTGGCAAGAGTTCCTCAAACATCCTTGGAGGCAATGTATCATCCTTCCTTGAAATCCCTGCCTCTCTTATATTAAACAATCTTTCTAAATTCCAGATTCTTTCGCCTGCTCTTAGATATTCTTCATTGCTGAGGCTAACTCCTATACCGTAATTTAAACCAGAAATAAAGTCTTCGATATTAAAAGGTAAAAAATCACATACGACAAGCGAAAAAGCTGCTGCTCTTTCGTCCTGTCCATCCTTTACAAACTGCGCTACTCCCTCAGTAGAAAACCTCTCAAGAATCCCGTCTATCTCTGCTCTTACTGTCCAAACTCTTTGATGGCACCCACCTCTATCAGAAGTTGCATAGGCAAGTGCCATTCCCCACGAGCTTCTTGGGGAATATCCTGGAAGCTCTAATCCTTTAACATTGATTGCAAACTTAAAGCTATTCTGTCCAATCTCCTCCGAAGCTTTTCTAGTACCCTCTGAAAGTAATTTTCCTATTCCATTTTTATATGCAATATCATTGATTAACCTTCTTTGGCCTTCCGCGTCACCAAAAATAGGTGCCTCTTCCAGAATTCCTTTCTCCTTACATTCCATAGCAAAAGCTACAGTTCCCCCGGTAGAAAGTGCATCCAACCCAAGTTCATTACAAAACACCAGTGCTTTTGCAACATCCAATATGTCTGTTATTCCATTATTGCTACCAAGTAGAGCAATATCTTCATATTCAACCTTTACATCGTTTCCATTAACATTCAAAACTTTCCCGCACATGATAGTGCAATTATAACAGCTTACATCTCTTTTAGAGTAATATTTCATATTCGAACCGATTAGACCATATCCATTTTCAATATATCCTAACTGAAAATTTCTTGTAGGCAGTATACCCATTCTGTTCATTGGATCTATCCAATACGAAGTGCCTAACACTCTTCTGGTATGAACGAATGTATTATCAGTGATTTTTTTATTGAGTACTGAAGAAAGTTCTTTAAATTTTTCTGTATCATAGGCTTCTACTTTGCCTGAGCTCTTTACAGCTATTGCTTTTAGCTTCTTGCTTCCCATTACTGCTCCTGGCCCGCCTCTTGCAGCTATTCCGGCTCGCCATGGATCACTATCTTTATCAATTGTTATAGAAGCAAATTTAACCAAATTTTCCCCGGCAGGTCCTATAGATGAGACATGAGCTTTTTCATCTGTTTCCTCTCTTAATCTTTTAACAGTTTTACTTACAGGAAGCCCCCATAAATGAGTTGCATCTCTTATTTCCACATTGCCATCATTGATCCAGAGGTAAACTGGTTTTTCGCTTGCGCCCTCAAACACTATGCCATCATATCCTGTCTTTTTTAACTCAGGCCCAAAATACCCGCCTGCATGGCAATCCAGATAAAGTCCTGTTAGAGGTGATTTAGTAACTACAGTTGTTCTGCCAGAAGTTGGATATGGTGTTCCAGTGAAAGGTCCATTAAGAAACATTAACAGGTTGTCAGGAGATAATGGATCTGTATGAGGTTTAAGCATTGTGTATAATAGATATGCCCCGAGCCCTTTTCCTCCAATAAAATTCTTTATGATATCTTTTTCTACATTTATTTCGCTTGTCTTTTTACTGGATAAGTCAACTTTCAACAGCTTACCAAATGGCATTATTTCCTCCTCTTTTTGTTAAAAATTCTTTAAGCCCTGATTATAATCAGGGCTTAAATGCCTGACTACTTATGCAGGTTCATTGCAGCAACAAAACTCAAGCCATTTTCCGTTAATACCTTTGCTGTATTATTTATTGCCTGGTGTTTGTCCATATAGTTCTGTAAAAGAAAATTCATCTTGACAGGGTCAATTTCGTCTTTTGGCAAGAAATAATCCAGAATATCAGAAGGGTGCTCTCTTGTTTTTTCCACTGATATTTCACCACCCTCATGCTTTGCACTGATGTTCTTTATCTTTGCTGCAAGCTTAACAAGCTCGTCTCTTCTATCATAAGGCTGTTTTACAATGCTCTTGTAAGATTCCAGTATATGGTGTTCGAACCGCACCTTATCTTCAAAGCCAAGAGCTTTTCTTATAACAGCCCCTAATTCAATTGTTTCATTGTTTACCGCATTAGATGGATTAAGTCCTATTAGTGAGGTAGTCCCGTCTTCTCTGCTGAAGAGCTTCGCAATGAGAAGAGTCGTAAAAAACGAATATGGATTATCATTTCCAAGGAATACAGAAATTTTGAATTCGTTATTCACGCCCATTTTGTGCATGAGATATGCCAGAAGGACCGTACCAAGATTTGTATTCAACACTTGCTTTATGCCATAATTTGTATAGTAATAGAGGAATTCATCAGCCCATTTAATAGGATAATTATTTGGCTGGCCAATACCACCAAAATAACCTGTAATCGTTTCAGGGCCACCTAAGTGAATATTTGAGCCATCAGTTCCTTTTGTGTCGAGTGTTTCACACCAACTTGCCCCAATAATTTTCATAGCGGCAGAGACAGCCAAAATGTCGTTATCAGCTTCTTGCTCCTTCATAGCTCTGACTCTTATAAACCTCCCTGGCATCAACTCTTTATACTCGAGTGCATGACGAGCTTCTGCAATCAAAAACGGGAAATATTGACAGGCACTGATCTCCAAAGTTACAGCATTACCATCATTGAACTCACATGAGTCTACTTTGTCTCCCAAAATTTTTCTCCGAAAATCTTTGACAGAGATAAAGTCTTTATTATCCCTCTTCTCGGTTAACCATTCCAGATCTTTTACGTAGTATGATTTCTTTTCTCTTAGTTTTTCCATTATGTTTTCTAACTTTCCTGCTTCTTCGGCCTTTTTATTGATTTCTTCAATACCACCATATTTTTCTATAACATCCAGCAAGTCATTGATTAACTTGTTATTCGGATCAAGAAGAAAATTGTTGATTTCGGCAAGATGCCGTTCAGAAATTGTTAATTTTTGTCTCAACATAACTACCTCCTCTTAAAGAATATAATATCCTGAATAAATTTTACCTAAATTGAGCGACTATTTATCACTCAATAAAATTTTATTCTATTTGGGATTTTTTCAAATTCTCCCAAATTTCTTTCCAAAACCTTATTTCTTTCTAATCGCCGTCTTTGTAATTCTACAAAAATTTGGAGAAATTTCTTACTCTATCCCAACCTTAAAATATGCTTTTTTGCGCGGGAATATACCTAGATTTAAAAGCTCAAAATTAGAATTAAAAAACATCCTTCAAAAAAGTAGGGAAGGCGACGGGGGCACCTTCCCTGGCATGAATAAGAAAGGAGGTAGGTATCAGCTATTCGTTATCGAATAGCTGATTTTTTATTGTGTATTATTATATTGAAATCAAAAGCTGTGTCAATAGTTTAGGAAAGATTTTTATCCATTTTCAAATCACTGAGAAACTATCTTTTCTATCCATATTTTAAGCCAGTTCTCATAATTCTTTGCTATTTCTTGATATGGTATAGTAATGTATTTATCAGGTTTTACTGCATACACAAAATAATCTGGAAGTGGTGTATCTTTGACAACCGGAAACATCCATTGATGTCCAGGAATTTCCTTCTGAAAATCCTCAGAAAGCATAAAATCAATATAGTCCTTTGCTAATTTCTCATGTTTTGTTCCTTTTACTACCCCGGCAAATTCAAGATACATCCAGCCGCCTTCTTTGAGAATTACTGCTTTGTATCTTGTACTCTTTTCTTCAACATAAAAATATGCAGGGTCGGTATCATAACTAATCATCATCGGTGCTTCCCCAGTAGAAAAAGCAGTAAAAGCTGAATCCCAACCTGGGTAAATATGGAAAATTGTAGGATTCAATTTCTTCCAATAGTCAGCAAATCCATTTTCCCCATAAACTGCTATAGTCCATAGTAAAAAGCTCATTCCTGGCCCACTGGTTCTTGGATCTTCCAAAATCAGTTTTTTGGCATACTCAGGCTTGATAAGATCTTCAAAGCTTTTTGGTGGGTTCTGTATTTTTTCGGAATCATAGAGAATTGCAATAGAATCCGGGCCATCAAAAGGAATCAATCTATAACTTTTGTCCAGTATATAATCTGAAGGGATTTTATCAATTAATTTCGGTTTGTAAGAAATAAATAAATCATTATCTAACGCCTTTGAAAGATCATCAATATTTACTCCGACGAAAACATCAGCCTGAGTGTTCTCTTTCTCAAGAATTAGACGATTCAAAGTTTCTTTCGAATCTCCAAAAGAGACAAAATTAAGTTTACAATTATACTTAGTCTCAAAAATTTGGTTTGTTGCTTCAGGAGTCCCATAAGAAATAAAACTATCATAAGTATAAACAGTAAGCGTTTCTGGCGTTACTTCCTTCTTCTGACAACCTGCTAAGCACCCGAAAGCTAAAAAAGTGACTAAAATAACTAAAATAGCTTTCTTCATAAATTCACCTCCCTAAAATTAATTAATACATTTTTAAAAATATCCTTATGCATCACTTTATTTATTGCATATTTTTACTTATGGTTAAAAATACAGTATCTTCCTTCTTCAAATCACTGATGTTTCTTGTTAAATCTAATGCAAATATTATGCTATTTTCCAACTTTACAACTATTTCGCTTGTACTTCCAAGATAATGGATATCAGTAATGGTTCCTTTCAAATCTCCTTTCTTCTTAGAGAGTTTTATATCTTCGGGGCGCACATAAACGATTTCTCCACTTACATTTATAGGATTAATTTTCCCAATAAACTCTCTTGCAAAAGAAGTTTCAGGTGCGTAATAAAGCTTAATAGGACTACCAATTTGTTCAATACGGCCATTCTTCATTAGTACGATTCTATCAGACAGATACATCGCTTCTGTTTGATCGTGTGTTACATATATTATCGTTATCCCAAACCTTCTATGAAAATCCCTCAACTCGTCACGTAGTTTTTCCCCAATCTTTGCATCAAGCGAGGACATTGGCTCATCCATTAAAAGTATGTCCGGTTTTGTTATCATTGCCCTGGCAAGAGCAACTCTTTGTTTTTCACCGCCAGAAATTGAATCAGGGTATTTTCCAAGTAAATTATTAATGCCAAATGTAGAAGCAATCTTTTTAACCTCTGAATCTATTTCTTTCTTAGATAAACGTTTAAGTTTTAGACCAAAGGCAATGTTTGAATACACTGAAAGAAATGGAAACAAAGCAAAATCTTGAAAAACGATGCCTATATTCCTCTTCTCAGGTTGAACCTTCGTAATATCGTCCCCATCTTTTATAATTTTCCCTGAATCTGGCGGAATAAATCCTGCAATAATATGCAGAACAGTTGTTTTTCCAGATCCCGATGGTCCCAGGATAGAAACAAATTCTCCTTCGTAAACCTCAAAACTTACTTTTAATGAAAAATCTGAATAACACTTGCTTATATCTAAAACCCTTATCTTCTCGCTCATAAAACATTTACCTTATTCCCGTGAAATCTTTCTATAAGAATGAAAGAGACAATATTAACAACCGCAAATATCGAGCCTAATGCTGAGGCTTCTCCATAATGTCTTCCAGATAAAAATCTATATAAAGCAATTGGAATTGTCGTGAATCTGGGCATATAAAGCATAAACGTAGCACCAAATTCTCCAAAAGATATTGCAAAAGAGAATATTGAGGAAGTAATAAGTACATTTTTAAAAAGGTTCAGGTCAATTTTTAAAAAGCTCTTAAGTCTACTATAACCAAGGCTTCTTGATGCAAAAACAAATGAATCTGAAGTACTTTGAACTGCCGGCAACAGGGATCTTAAAGAAAAAGGGAAAGCTAATAAAGTATGGGCAATTAATATCGGCATGGGAGTATTTATCAAATCAAAAGGGGAACGAAAGAAAATTATAAATGAAAGTGCAATTGTAATTGGAGAAGTAGCCAGGGGGAGCATTAAAATAGAAACCAAAAAATTCTTGCCCTTGAAATTTGTCTTCAGTCCATAGCTTCCTAAGAGAGCCAGCAAATTTGATAAAAACAAAGTAAGCAATGCAAAAGTAAAACTATTCAATATAACTCTCGAAAAGCTAGTCCCTAAAAGATACGTATAATTTGTACCAAAAAGCTTAATGAAATTTTCGAAAGTGAATTTTGACGAGAAAGGATCAAAGAAAGCATAAACAATTACAACAAAAATCGGTGCAATAATTAGAAAAAATATTACAACAAGATAGACCAGGCTAAGAAATAAAGTTTTTTTATTATTTACGATGCTCGGGGCCTCAACAATAGATTTTTCTATATTCCCTGTTTTAAAAATATCACTCACTTTCAAGTAAGTATAAATTACCAATAAGGAAAATAGTGCCTGGAATGTTGCCAATGCACTCCCCATTTTAAAATCTGAAAACATATTATAATATGTATAAATCGAGACCTCGATCGTCGCAAACTTTGCCCCACCTATGATTAAAATAATTGAAAAACTCAAGAAACAATACAAGAACACTAAAGAAAAACTTGAAATAATAGCAGGGAGCAATAAAGGCATAGTAACTCTAAAGAATACTTGTAACGGTTTTGCTCCCAAACTTTTGGCGGCAAAGTCATATTTATCTGTTATCCCTGCCCATGTGCCGCCGATAATACGTAGCACCACGGGAAAGTTATAAAAAGTATGCACGAGAATAATGGCTGAGAATGAATAAAGAATATGAAGAGGCTGCTTAAAATGAAAAACATCCATCAGAAACTTATTTAGGAAGCCACTATCTCCAAACAAAATTATGAACCCCAGGGCAACAAGAAGAGAAGGCAGTACAAAAGGAACTGTGGTTAAAGAAACCAAAAAAGATTTACCCTTAAACTTATAGTGAGAAATAATATACGCACCCGGAAGACCAAGAATAAGAGTAAATAGAGCACTTGTAAATGCTTCTTTAAATGTAAAGATAATAACGTTTAAATTATAAGATTCATTAAATATCTTTTTGAATTCATTGAGAGTAAAATTTCCACTACTTGTTGTAAATGCTTCCTTAAGCATTTTGAAGAGTGGAAAATAAAAACATAAAAGAAAAAAACCAAACAAAAAAAATAAGTTCAAAAAAGTTTTCTTTTGAATCCCTCTTAACAGAGGTACTTTATCAATGTTCATTTTTCCCTACGCTAGTATTATCTAGATCAGGTTCAGAGGGTTAGGCATAAGCCTTCTCAGCATAACGCACCCCAATATAACCAAATCAAATAATTATAGCATTATTTTCGGAAATACAAAAGCTAAACATGCAAAATTCAAAAAATAAATTTTGTAACCTGTGCGATTTCTTTAAAATAAAATATAAGTTAAGGAGGCGAAAATGTTAGAGTTTAATTCCACAAAAGAGATCTTTGATTTCAGCAAGAAAAATTCAATTAAACAAATTGACTTAAAGTTCACAAACCTTTTTGGAGGATTACATCATATAAGCATCCCTATCGATAGAGTTGACGAACAATTCTTTAAAAACGGAGTTGGTTTTGACAGTTCCTCAATACCTGGTTTTAAAGCTACTGAGCAAAGCGATATGAAACTAATTCCAGATATAAACTATGCATTCATAGACCCCTTTTATGAAGTAAAAACCTTATCTTTCTTTGCATTTTCATATCAAGCTGATTCAAACGAAGAATTTTTGCTTGATCCTCGTACAATTGCCAAAAAAGCAGAAAATCATCTTAAAAAGAAAAACTTCGCAAATACAAGTTACTGGTCACCGGAATACGAATTCTACGTCTTCTCTAATGTTAACTATAAAAATGAACAAAACATCTCGTATTACAAAGTTGATTCAGATGAAGGCATGTGGAATTCAGGCGGATATTCAGAACCAGGGAAAGGATATTTCAACAAAAAAGGAAAAGGATACCATGCCTCCCCTCCAAAGGATAAACTTTACAATTTCCGATCAAATCTTGTATTAATGCTTGAGGAAGCAGGTATTGAAGTAAAATATCACCATCACGAGGGAGGAGGTGCCGGTCAGGTTGAAATTGAAGTTCCATACCATACACTATTAAGGTCGGGAGACATAGGTCAAACACTTAAATATTTTGCAAAAATGTATGCATACCAAAATAACCTAACGGCAACTTTTATGCCAAAACCTTTAAACAACGAGGCAGGAAACGGAATGCATTTCCATCAAATGCTTTTCGAAGATAAAACACCTTTATTTTATAATAATAATATTAAAACCTTTGACTTATCAGAAATTGCCCTTTATTATGTTGGTGGTATTTTAAAACATATCTCTTCCCTGATTGCAATAACTAATCCTTCAACCAACTCATATAAAAGATTAATCCCTGGGTATGAAGCTCCTGTGAGAACCTTTTATTCAGTTGGTAATAGAAATGCAGCAATAAGAATTCCCAAATATTCAACTGCACCTTCAGATAAAAATATAGAATTCAGGGTTTCGGACGGGTCAGGAAATATTTACCTTTCAATGGCAGCAATGCTTCTTGCAGGATTAGATGGTATTAAAAACAAAATAGACCCTGATAAAGAAGGTTTTAGAGAGCCTTCAAAAGCACAATTTCTGCCGGCTTCGCTCAAAAATGCCCTTAATTATCTGGCAAATGATAACAGTTACTTACAAGAAATATTCCCAGAAAATTTTTCCGAGATTTGGATTGAAGAAAAGAATAAAGAATCATTTGAAATTGAAAAAAGAGTTCACCCGTATGAAATCGAACTTTATTTTGATTGTTAAAAAAATTAAAGATTTTACAATATATCCATAGTTAAAAGGATTAAAAGGTGGATTTTATGAAAAGCAAAGCCAAGAGTTCATATTTTCTTTTCGCTTTGGTTACTTCAATTATTGGCTTTAATTGGTTTATGTGGGGTCCATTGCTATCTTCTGTAATTGAACCAAAATACAAAATTTCAGGGTTTGCATTAGCGTTATTTATCTCATCGGTCCCCCTTGCTCTTGTTTTTTTATCATACTTTACGGGCAGTTTCGCCGATAAAAACCCAAAGAAAACAACAATCACCGCAGCAGCTATACTTGGAGTTACGACACTTATAAGACCTTTTACAATCGGAAGCTTTCCAGCACTACTTTTAGTACAATTGATTTTTACTCTCAGTGCTGCATTCTGTTTTACTTCCTGGTCTCCTTTGACCTACAGGCTTTTCGAACCCAAAGAGGCTTCTTCAAAAATAGCTATTTTTACTGTATTTCTAACTGGAGGCCAGATACTTACCTTCCTTGTAACATACCCGATTGTATCTAAAATAGGACTTTTTTCGTTATTATTGATTTACGGCATTGTCTCAGCAACCGTTTCTGTCCTATATATAATGTTAGTTTCAAACCTCGAGTTTCCTTATACAGTTGTAAGTAAGGAAAAGCCGACTTTTTCAGAAGATGCAAAAATTATATTTTCTGAACCTGCGATAAAATCACTAAGTTTTATCTCTCTACTTGATATAGGTGTTTTTGCCTGGCTTGCTGGTTGGTACCCCAGAATGCTTATGTCCTTTAAAGGAGTTTCTCCCTCTAAAGCGGCAATCGTGAACAGCATGATACTATTTGGATGCTTATTAGGTGCAATGACTGTTCCAAATTTAAGCCATAAACTTAAAAAGGTAAGATTCTTCTTTTTATTGCTTCCGCTTATATGTGTAACGATGTTTTTGCTTGTCCTTGTCTTAAAAAGTTTTAGCGCTTTATTAATAGATGGATTTATCCTTGGTTTTGCTTTATTCCCTATGTATCCTCTAGGAGTTCACCTTCCAAGTGCTTATTCAAAAATTGGAATAAAATATGCTGGTGTTGGAAGTGGTATGATACTTATTGCCGCAAATATCGGTGGTTTTTTACTGCCAGAATTAGGTGCTGCCGTAACAAAAATGACCACCTCTATAATTGTTTTCGGCATAATACCAATGGCACTGATGTTTATAGGAGCGCTTTTCTTTAAAGACCCTGATACCTACGTTTAGCAACTCTTGAACATTAAAAAGAAAAAATAATTTTTACCTCTCAAGTTCTTTTTCTGAGAAAGCTTCGACTTGATACACTTCGACTCCTATCCCCTCAAGTTTAAGGCAATCATATGGTAATCCTGCCTTATAGCAAAGGTTACCAAAAAATTCATCTTTAGAAGGCAAATCATTCCATACTTGAGGAAGAAAAGTAGCCTGATATATGCTTTTTTTCAGTATAATCCCGTCAATACCAGGCCGAATTTTACTATACAAGTCTTCAACATCTTTAAAATCCAAACGCATCGGGATTGATAAAATTGAAATTTCTATATTGATATCCTTAAATTCTTTTTTAGTCAAAGGGTGAAACCTAGGGTCTCTGAAAGCAGCATTTATAGAATTATCAACAATATCCTGAAGCAAAGGCCTAACTGGAATTATCGAACCGATACAACCTCTCAGCTCTCCGCCAATTGTTAGTGTTACAAATGTACCTCTTTTCTCCCAAAACTCCTCATCATTAAACTCTTCAGGAGGTAAAGAAAGCTTTTTGCCAGTTTCTAAATACAACTCAATAGTTTTCCTGGCAATATCAAGTAAAATTCTGCGTTGTAATTCTTTCATCGGAATTATTCCTTATAAAAAACGTAAGAGCCATATCCTACTACCTGATCTTTTGGTCCTGCTGTATCACCACTTGTCATATAACTAAGCACTTTTCCTCTCCAATTTTTATTTTTTGCAATGTAAATTAAAGCCGCTATTCCTGTCTTGCCACAAGCTTCGCACTTCTGAAGCTTCTTCAAATCAACGGTTTCTACTGCTTTATTACAATTTTCATCAATTTTTCTCGCATTTTCATATGAATAATAATGACTTAAGTCAGAACTAACGAGAATAAAAGAGTTCTCATCTAGATATTTCAGGAGAACGTCCCCTAGGTGAGAGAAAGAAATTTCTCCTGTAACTATGGGGATAATTTCAAAATGTGGTAAACAATACTGGAGAAATGGTAATTGAACTTCAATACTATGCTCTTCTATGTGAGCATCAAGAACGAAATGAAAATTATCTTCCAGGAGCATCTTAGAAGCAATTTTAGAAACATTTACGAGACCTAAAGGAGTTTGATATGCGTCAAAAACACCTACCGATGCACCAGAAAAAAAAGAGTAATGAGAGGGTGCAATAATAAAAACTTTCCATAATTTCTCATGGTCAAGATTCGAAAGTTGCTTGAAGCTAAGACCAGCTACAGATCCTGAATAAATATAACCAGCATGGGGAGCAACTATTGCTTTTAAATTATGAATTTCGAGTAATCTTGAGTTTTCAAGAAACTGCCTTACCATATTTCTCAATTCTTCCCTATCGCCTGGATAGAAACTACCATCCACAGCAGCTTCTCTTATCTTCACAAACCACCTCCTAAAGGTGCTTTTAGTTATTATATCACTTAACTGGCTTAAAAAGAAAATTTACTGTAAAAAAATTAGAAAATTTAAAATAATACTTTTATGTTAAATGCAATTGTATCTTTGAAAATAAAAAACAAAATGCTAAAATTTACTAAGTAAAATTAATATTTAGGAGGAAAAAATGGAAGGAGAAAAAGATGAAAAAAAACCAGAAGAGAAAAAAATGGAAGAGCCTGAAGAAAGTAAAGATGAGCAAAAATTGCCTTTAAAAACACCTGTCCCTGTTAAAGAAAGCAGAGAAAAAGGTTTTCGTTATTTATTATTTTTTGTCTACAATATCCTGGCACCGATTAGTAGAGAAGATATTTTTGATCTTATTGATCAACTCAACAAAATTCCAACTCCTCCAGAAGAAACAAGAATTGACATGGTTATACTGTCAAATGGTGGTTTTCCTCATCCAGCATACCAGATGATGAATGTTATTCGTTCGAAGTGCAAAAAACTAAAAGTAGTTGTACCACTATATGCAAAGAGCGCTGCTACACTCATGACCCTTGCTGCTGATGAAATAGTTATGGGTCCTCAATCGGAAATTGGTCCTATAGATATGCAAATGGAGCACCCTCTTATTGAAAAACTTAAGATTTCAGCATTAGAAGGTTATTATCCTTTCTTACAATTATATGAAAAATTCACATCTGATTTTTTCCCCATAGCACTTAAAATGGCAGAGGAAATTGCAGAAAATGTCGGAATTAAAAGAGAAGACGCAGTTGATATAGCGTTGAATACCGCAGTAAATTTTATCTCTCCAATTACTTCACAAATAAATCCAACAATTGTAAATATGTGCTATAGAGCACTTACTACAGGAGAAGCTTATGCATACAATTTCTTGTACAGATACATGTTTAAAGAAAGGCCAGAAAGAGAAAAGGCAATCCTTGCGAGTCAAACAGCCCATATGCTTGTTTGGGGATTTCAAAATCATGGTCAGATAATCGGGAGAGACGACGCAAAGTTGCTTAACCTATACATATCATTTGGTGAAAACTATGATATATTTAATATGATTTATGTAATTACAAAGGAGATTCTTAATATTCTTTCCTCGAGTCAAGTAAGCAAGGCCATCAGGGTTATATCTATGGAACAACTACAAAGATTACTCAACGTAGATTCTTACTTAGGGTATATTACCTTTATCGTATATAAAGCTTACTCTCTTGTTTTTCCATTAAGAGAGTTTCTCAAAAATGTTACAGATCCTCAAAAAATTTCGCTTGCTTTGAGACAAACATTAAGTCAATCCCTTACAACACTCCCTTCAATGCCTGAAACAGAAAAAAACGACATAGCACAAATTTCTCTTGAGCTATTAGAAGACGTTTTTATTAAAAATTTCAAAGATGAAAATGCAATTTACACGGTTGCATATGACAGAATAATAAAAGAAAAAGCCTTTTCTAGACCTGTAACAGAGGTAATTGCGGGAAGAATTGTCGAAGCAGTAAAAGAACTCACTCAAACAATTGAAATCGAAATTGATAGAACGCCCCCAGAAGTCGTCAGTAAATATATACTTCAAATACTAGCATTTTTGCTTGTTTACAACATTAAATTTTAAAAATCTTAACTGGAGAGTTAAATATAAAAAAACTATAAATGTACTGAAAGGAAAATGAAACCCATTTACCTGCAGGAAAAAATATGCGAAAGATAATAATCTTTGCTAAATTAATTTGTTAAAATATTCGAGAAAAATAATTAGCTGAGAAAAAACTTTTAAAAAACAATAAAAAATTTCAAATAGGATTTGACTTAAAATTTTAAATCCATATATTGTTTATGGAAATTTAATAGTAAGGAGAAGAAAATGGAAAAGACCAGAGTATTAATAATGGGAGCAGCTGGAAGAGACTTCCATAATTTTAATGTTTTTTTTAGAGAAAGAGGGGAATTTGAGGTTGTAGCATTCACTGCAACTCAGATCCCAAATATCGAAGGCAGGCTTTACCCACCTGTTCTTGCCGGCACCTTATATCCAAATGGAATTCCAATCTATCCCGAAAGCGAACTCAATGAACTGATTAAGAAATTTAAAGTAAACAGAGTTGTTTTTGCTTACAGTGATGTCCCACACGAATATGTGATGCACAAAGCCTCACAGGTAATGGCTGCTAGCGCTGATTTCTGGCTGATGGGACCAGAAAGCACGATGGTAAAATCCGTAAAACCACTTATCTCTGTTTGTGCCGTTAGGACTGGTTCGGGGAAAAGCCAAACTACAAGAAAAGTTGTAAAGATACTTAGAGAAATGGGCAAAAAAGTTGTGTCTATTAGACACCCAATGCCGTACGGAAATCTCGCCGAGCAGGTGTCAGAGAGATTTGCTACTTATGAAGATTTAGATAAGTATAAATGCACAATAGAGGAACGCGAAGAATACGAACCGCATATCGACCTTGGCGCAATCATATACGCAGGAGTGGACTACGAAAAGATATTAAGAGAAGCAGAGAAAGAAGCAGATGTAATCGTCTGGGACGGTGGAAACAATGATTTTCCTTTCTATCATTCAGATTTACATATTGTCGTGGCAGATCCTTTAAGAGCAGGGCACGAACTAACATACCATCCAGGCGAAATGAATTTCAGATATGCAGACGTTATAGTAATAAATAAAGAAGATACTGCAAATTGGGATTCAATTGAACTTATAAGAAATAATGCGATGCAGTTAAATCCTAATGCTTTAATTATTGATGCAGTATCTCCAATTTCTGTTGAAAATGGGGAAATAATAAAAGGTAGAAAAGTTGTAGTTGTAGAAGATGGTCCAACACTAACACACGGAGGAATGAGTTATGGTGCTGGCTTTGTAGCTGCAAAAAAATGGGGTGCAAGCGAAATAGTTTCTCCTCTTCCATATGCAGTGGGCTCTATACTGTCAACTTATCAAAAATACAACCAAACCAAAGATGTTCTTCCAGCAATGGGATACAGTGACGCTCAGATTAAAGAACTTGAAGAAACTATAAATAAAATTCCTGCAGATGTCGTTATTATAGGAACTCCCATCGACTTAAGAAAACTTGTTAAGTTGAATAAACCAGCGTTAAGGGTAAGGTACGAATTACAGGAGATTGGCCAACCAGGCCTTAAAGAAATTATAAAAGAAAGATTTGGAGGATAAAATGTCGGTAAATCTAAGAGGAAAATCATTTCTTTCTTTAAAAGATTTTACAAAAGAAGAGTTGGAACAAATTATATTCCAAGGCGAAAAAATTAAGATAGAACATTATTCAGGCAAAGATGAACCATTCCTTAAAGGAAAAAGTGTTGCAGTAATCTTTGAGAAGCCTTCAACAAGGACAAGGGTTTCCTTTGCTGTCGCAATTAATGAACTCGGCGCCTTCCCTCTCGTGCTTGAAACAACAAATATGCAGATAAAACGAGGAGAAACAATAGCTGATACTGCAAGGACACTCGGAAGGTATGTACACGGGATAGTTGCAAGAGTTTATTCTCAAAAAACATTGGAAGAACTCAAAAATTATTCAGGCATCCCTGTTATTAATGCCCTCTCTGATTATTCTCATCCCTGCCAAATAATGGGCGACCTTTTGACGATAAAAGAGAAAAAAGGAAAACTCGAAGGAATTAAACTTGCATATCTTGGAGATGGTAATAATGTGGCAAACTCTTTACTTTTTGGCGGTTCTATATTGGGAATGCACGTAAGAGTTGGAAGCCCCAAAGGCTACGAACCAATTAAAGAAGTTGTTGATCTATCAAAGAAATTTGCTAAAAAATCAAACGGCTCGATTCTTATCACAAATAACCCGAAAGAAGCAGTAAAAGATGCCAATGTAGTCTATACAGATGTGTGGGCATCCATGGGACAAGAATCAGAACATGATAAGAGATTAAAGTCAATGTTTCCCTACCAGATAAATGATGAAATACTGAAGTATGCCGACAAAGACGCTATTGTAATGCACTGCCTTCCAGCACATAGAGGAGAAGAAATAACAGATTCAGTTATTGATGGCGCACATTCTGTAGTGTTTGACCAGGCTGAAAACAGGCTTCATGTACAAAAGGCAATCCTTTCGTTATTAATTTAAAAAATTGGAAAATAAAAAAAAGGGGGAATTTACTTCCCTTTTTTAATTATTAGTTTCATTTTCTTAGTTGTATTTGCTTCAAAATAACTCACATTACCACAAATTGCTCATATTATGCTTTTTCATTAATCCTAAAATACCGGCACCCAAGCTAATTGCATCTTCACCAAGATTTGATCTCACAATTTCGACACTTCTTAAAGAAGTATCCAGAGCATATTTATTAATTTCAGCAAATAAATTTTGATAAACCGGTTCAAGACCTTTTAACAGTCCTCCTCCTAAAATAATCTTTTCAGGGTTTAATAAATTTATCAAATAAGATATTACAAGAGCAATAAAATGCATTGCATAATTCAAAGACTCAAGAGAAAGATCATCTCCATTTCTTGCAAATTGAGAAATCAAAGGTACATCAATAAGCGATAAATCTCCGTCAACAAACCTCAAAACCTCACTTTTTCTTCCATATGAAATTTGTTCAAGGAAATAGCGTTTAATCGCAGGACCCGATGATAGCGTTTCAAAATGACCCTTCTTGCCGCAACCGCATAAATACTCACCTTCAACAAGAGAAAGATGGCCGATTTCTCCTGCAAGATTATCAAAACCCCTTACAAGTTTCTTATTAATTACAATGGCTCCTCCGATACCAGTTCCAAAAGTTATGAAAACAAAATCATTTATATTTTTACCCTCACCCAGTTGAAGCTCAGCAAAAGCGCCCATTTTAACATCATTATCTATATACGTTTCAATGCCTGTTAACTCTTTGATTTTGTCTGACAGTTTAAATTCTTTTAAAAATTTTATATTAGGCGAGTTATGGACAATCCCTTTCTTATAGTCAACAAACCCCGCTGAACCAATCCCTATTGATGAAATTTCTTGAATCTTACTGAACTCTTTGACAATATCTGTAATTTTTGCTAAAATCTGTGCTCCATTTTCAGTATCTCCAGTTTCTATTTTTAATTTATTTATTAAATTACCATCAATATTAACAAGTGTTCCCAAAATCTTAGTTCCCCCTAAATCTACACCAACACCAAAATAATTTTTTTTACTCATAACCACTTTCATCTCTAAAGAACCTGTACTTATTATTACTCATCCTTATCTTTTCAATTTACAAGTTCATTTTATAAAACGCGATAAAGGATTATAAAACAATTTTTATTCCAAGGGCCTCATATATACTATTCAAAAATGCACTCTCCGGAACAGCTCCTTCAAACTGCACCTTATCATTTATAATAATCTTAGGAACCCCATATACGCTGTACTTTTTCGACCACTCAGGAAATTCAGTCGCCTCTACCATTATTCCATTTATTAATTTATTCTCCATAGCAAATTGATGCGCAGTTCTAACAGCTTTGGGACAATAAGGACATGTTGGAGTTACAAATACCAGAATTTCTACATTCGAGCTAATTCTTTTTACAGTTTCTTTAATGCTTAAATTAAGATCTGTTTCTCCTCTTGAAACATCAATAATATCTTCAAGAACTGAAGAAAATTCATGGCCAGAAGGCATGCCATAGTAAACAACATTTTTATTTGTATTTTTGCCCTCAACAAAAAGAGCAGAAATATTTTTGACTCCATATTCCTTTTCTTTTTCCAAATTCCCTTTATGGACAGTAAGCTTAACCTTATCTGATATAGAAGAAATTTCTTTTGCAATTTCTTCTATATATGGCTGGTATTGCTCATTAAAATGGTTTAATCGCTCACCATCCCCCTTTTCGAGGAACAGAACAAGCTCAACTGGATCTTTTAGATTTTGTTCAAATAATTGCCTAACATATTCTTCATCTTTTTCTTTTAGTAATTTCTCCATACTTCACCTCTCTAAATCTCTCATATATTTTTCGGCACTTGTTACAGCAATTGCCCCATCCGAACAGGCAGTTACAACCTGTCTCAAGGGTGTATCAGTAACATCACCAACCGCAAAAAGACCTTTTAATGAGGTTTCCTTATCCTCATCTGTTTTTACAAAGCCCCTTTCTGTGAGCTCTACAAGATTATTAACAAGTTCACTATTAGGTTTTTCGCCAATTGCACCAAAGATACCATCTACCGATAAATTTTCTCTTTGATGGGTTTCCACGTTCTCAATTTCTATTCCCTCTACTCTTTTATTTCCGAGGATCCTAATAGGCACATAGCCTAATTTAAACTCGACTTTAGGATTGGCGAATAATTCTTCCTGAAGCATCTTAGCAGCCCTGAATTTATTTCTTCGGTGCATTAAAATTACTTTCCTTGCCAACTTGCTTAAATAAACGGTCTCATGAAGAGCTGTATCCCCTCCACCAATTACACAAACTATCTTATCCTTAAAAAATGCTGCATCACATGTAGCACAATATGAAATCCCTTTGCCTCTAAACTTTTCTTCCTCAGGAACAGGTAACTTTACAGGCTCTGAACCAGTAGACAAAATTACAGATTTAGTCTTTATTTCTACACTTTCGGTGTTTAAATAAAATAAGTTTTTTTCTTTTCTTATGCTCAGTACTTCATTTATAATGATTTTAGCGCCAAATTTTTCAGCCTGTTTCTTAAACCTTTCAACAAGTTCCCGACCAGAAATACCATCAGGGAATCCTGGATAATTTTCAACCCAATCCGAAACTGCAATCTGACCGCCAGCTGAGACTTTCTCTAATACAATTGTATTTAATCTTGATCTACCGGCATAAATAGCAGCAGTAAGGCCTCCAGGACCTGCCCCTATAATTACAATGTCATATATGACATTTTGATCCAGGTTCTTTTTCTCAGGGTCTTCATTGTTAAACGAAAAATCAAAATCACTCATAATTCCTCCAAAAAATATTACAAAACAATTATATATTTATATCAATTTTTGTCAATATATTGTATTTACTTTATTTTTTTATGTGGATAATGGCTCTTTCTTTTCCCATAATCTCTCTATTTCATAAAAAGTTCTTTTCTCTTCTGTCATCATATGAACTATTACGCTTCCAAAATCAAGAACAATCCATAATCCTGATTTATCTCTTTCGACAGACCAAACTAAGTTATCTTGAAATTTCAATCTCTTTTCAATCTCTTCTTTAATTGCTTTTCCGTGTTCAGGAACTTCAACAGTGGATATGATAAAATAATCTGTTAAAATAGCAAAATCTTTAACATTAATAATTTTGATATCTCTTCCTTTTTTGTCTCTTATTATCTTAACTATAAAATTTGCAAGCTCTCTCCCCTTCAACTTTCCACCTTAAATTAATTATAATCAACTATTTGTTTTAAAAAAATTCTGATATAATTTGATGGAGAAGGAGGCAAAAGTGGAAGAATTCGAACAAGTCATTAAATACCTTGCAGAGAATATTGAAGGTTTGGTTTTTGTAGGATTAATCGGAAGAGATGGATTGCCTATTTCGATTATAACAAAGGAAAATATGGAAAAAGCAGAGGCAAGTGCCGAAATTGCAGAGGTTTATAATTCTGTTTCAAGAACAGTTAAGGCGCTGCAAATGGGTAATCTTGAAGAGTTTTTTTTCAATACAGAAAAGATGGGGATATTTGTTGTAACTGTTTCAGAAAATTATTTTATTGTAATAGGAATGACAAGTCCTGCAAACATAGGCAGGGCAAGATTAGAAACAAAAAAGATCATTCCTAAAATAGAGGAGATGATTAAATGATAGATAAAATTCTCACGAATATAAAAGACTTTCCTGGAGTTCTTGGAGTTTATCTCGCGACAGATTCAGGAAAATTAATTTTTGGCAGTTCAAGTCTTGATAATTCACCCCTTATTCTTGCAGGACTGATAGCTTCATTAAAAGGATATATTTCAAATTTATTAGAAAATACAAAAATGGGCGAATTTACAGATACCATAATCAATGGTAGCATTGGGAAAATTATAATTTCTACTCTTAAAAATAGCAATATTCTTATAGTATTTGTATCAGGTTCGAGTAATCTCGGCACAATAAAGTATAAGATCACAAATATAATAGAGTTGCTAAACAAATCTATATAGGGATTAAGAATGGATAAGTTTTATATAACTACTGCAATTTATTATGTAAACGATACCGCGCATATAGGCTCTATTTCTGAAGTAATTGCTACCGACATTATAGCACGCTATAAAAGATTAAAGGGCTTTGATGTATTTTTTTCAACAGGAACCGATGAACATTCACAAAAAATAGAAAATAGGGCAATTAAAGAAGGCATTGAGCCCCAAAAATTTGTTGATAGGGAAGCATCAATATGGAAAAATACTTTTGATAAATTTAAAATTTCCTATGACCGTTTTATAAGAACAAGTGATGTAGATCATATAAAAGTTGTACAGGATTTCTTTAAGAAACTCTATGAAAAAGGAGATATATATCCTGGAAAATATGAGGGATGGTACTGTGTACGCGACGAAACCTTCCTAAAAGACTCCGATTTAATAGAAGGAAAGTGCCCATATTGTGGTGGGGAAGTGCAAAAAATAAAAGAGGAAAATTATTTTTTTAGGTTAAGTAGATACCAGAAAACTCTTTTAAAATATTATAAAGAACATAAAGAATTCCTAAGACCTGAGTCAAGATACAACGAGATAGTTAATCTAATAAAATCAGGACTTCAGGATGTTTCTGTTTCGCGAAAATCCTTTAAATTCGGGATACCGGTCCCTTTTGATGAAGCTCAAACAATATATGTATGGTTCGATGCTCTTATAAATTACGTTACTTCAATTGGCTTCTATGACAATAAAGATAAATTTGAAAAATATTGGCCAGCGGATCTACACATAATAGGTAAAGATATTACAAGATTCCATGGAATTGTTTGGCCAGCAATGCTTCTAAGCTACGGGTTACCATTGCCAATAACCATCTTTGCTCACGGCTTCTGGAATCTTGAGGGCGCAAGAATGTCAAAATCTCTTGGAAATGTAGTACACCCTGATGATTTTGTAAATAAATTCTCAGAAGTAGCCCAAATAAGTGAAGACATATCAATAGATACCCTTAGATATTATCTTTCGCGAGAAATCAACTTTGGCCAGGATGGAGATTTTAAAATGGAAACCTATCTAAAAAGGTATAATTCAGATCTTGCGAATGATTATGGGAATCTCATCAACAGGACTATTACAATGCTCTATAAGTATAATGATGGAGTTGTTCCTTCCCGAACTTCTGATGATAAAGAAATCGTTAAACTAATCGAGGGGAAAAAATCCACATACATAAAGGAAATGGATGAATTCAATTTATCTTTTGCGCTTGATGAAATCTGGAAGATCATTTCGTCTCTCAATAACTACATTCAAAGAAAAGAACCCTGGAAACTTAAAAAAGAAAGTACCGATCTAAATAATATTCTATATCACCTGATCGAGGGTATAAGAATTACAACTATTTTGCTTCTGCCTTTTATGCCGTTTACTGGAGAAATGATTCTGAAGTTATTAGATTCATTTCCAGTTGATTTTAAAGACCTGGAATGGGGGGCTTTGAAAAGTGGAATAAATGTTCAAAAAATATCTCCAATCTTTCCGAGAATTGAAAAAGATAAAATCGAAATAAAGGTAGACAGAAAAGACCTTATTAGTTACAAAGATTTTAACAAATTAGACTTGAGAGTGGCGGAAGTTATAAAAGCCGAAAAAGTTGAAAACTCTGAGAAACTAATAAAAATTGAGATATCACTTGGTATAGAAGAAAGGACAATTGTGGCTGGAATCGGAAAATTTTACTCTCCCGAAGAACTAATTGGAATGAAAATTGTTATAATTAACAACCTTGAGACAAAAGAATTAATGGGGGTTAAATCAGATGGTATGTTACTTGCAGCTTCTAATGATACTGAACTCTCTTTAATAATAGTCGACAGAGATATAAAAACAGGAACTAAGATCAGCTAATGTTCATCGATAGCCATGCACACTTAATCAAAGAACTTTATAAAGAAAATTTAGATAAAGAAACGTTCGAAGCAAGTAAAAATAAGGCAATATTTATCAATAATGTTGGCTTTAATCTTAAAAGTTCGAAAGAAGTAATCATTATTGCAAGAAAATATAAAAATTTTTTTGCTTCAATTGGCATTCATCCAAACGATGTAGACAAATTTAAAAAAAATACCATTGAGGAATTAAAAATACTTGCAGAAGAAAAAAAGGTAATCGCAATAGGAGAAATAGGCTTAGATTACCATAGAAAAATAACAGACTCCGATCTACAGGAAGAAAAATTTGAAGAACAGATTTATTTAGCAAAAGAATTAAAACTGCCGATTCTCGTCCATTCTCGAGACTCATTTGCAGATACCATAAAAGTTATTAAGAAAATTGGTTATTTTAATGGAATATTTCATTCTTTCGATTATGGAATAAACGAAGCTAATAAGGTTCTCGATATTGGAATGTATATTTCTTTTTCAGGAATGTTGACATTCAAAAGCAGAAATGACCTTGTTGAAACAGCAAAATATATTCCGCCTTCAAAAACCCTCTTTGAAACCGATTCTCCCTTTCTTGCTCCTGTACCAATGAGAGGCAAAGTAAACCGCCCTGCTTTCGTAAAATATATTTATAAATTCTATGGAGAAGTTACAAATAGAGATTTAAATGAAATTGAAGAAATTGTAAGAGAAAATTTCAATAAAATTTTTAAGACAAATTTAATAGAAAAGGAGGTTTAATGTTTAAAGTTATCAAAAAAGAAAACTTAGGCCCTGAAATGGTCCTAATGGAAATTAATGCTCCTCATGTAGCAAGACATATACAGCCAGGGCAGTTTACAATTTTAAGAGTAAACGAAAAAGGAGAAAGAATACCGCTTACTGTCGCAGATTTTGATAGTGAAAAGGGTAGAATAACAATTGTCTTTCAAAAAGTTGGTAAGACCACTTATATGCTCGGCTCAATACCTGAAGGAGGGTCTATCTTAGATGTTACAGGGCCACTCGGCACACCTTCCGAAATCAATAAATTCGGCACTGTTGTATGTATTGGAGGAGGAATCGGGGTTGCCCCTATTTACCCAATTGCCAGGAAATTAAAAGGCGAAGGAAATGGAGTGATAAACATTATAGGTTATCGTTCTAAAAATTATGTGTTCTGGGAAAAGAAGATGAAAGGTGTTTCAGACAAGCTTCTGATTGCAACAAACGATGGCACATATGGAGAAAAGGGTTTTGTTACAGATGTTTTAAAAAAATTATTAGAGAGCGATATAAAAATTGATCGAATAGTTACAATTGGTCCTGCAATAATGATGAAGGCTGTAAGTGATATGACTAAACCTAAAAAAATCAGAACTATTGCAAGCTTAAATTCGCTTATGGTATGCGGGATGGGAATGTGCGGCGCATGCAGAATAACAGTTGGCGGAGAAACGAAATTAACTTGTTCTGACGGACCTGACTTTGATGCACATCTTGTTGATTTCAATGAATTAATGGAAAGATTAAATGTCTATAAAGATGAAGAAAAACAAACTTTTGAAAAATGGAAAACGGAGGCAAGGATATGAGTATCATAAAACAGCAGATTCCAATGAAGGAACAGCCACCGCAAGCGCGAAAGAAAAACTTTAGCGAGGTTCCCCTTGGCTATACGAAAGAAGAAGCAATCCTTGAAGCTTCAAGATGCCTTCAATGCCCAACGCATCCATGTGTTGACGGATGCCCTGTTCGTATAGATATCCCTGGTTTTATCAAGGCGATAAAAGAAGATAACATATCTCTTTCCATTGAGATAATGCACGAAACTAATTTATTACCTGCAATTACAGGAAGAGTCTGCCCTCAGGAAGATCAGTGCCAGGTGGTGTGCGTTATGGGAAAAGTCGGAGACCCCGTCGCTATCGGAAAATTAGAAAGATACATCGCTGATAGGGAACTTGAAAATAGAAGGCAGGGAAACACAAGTATATTAAAGAAAAAAGAACGCCAAAATAAGAAAGTTGCAATTATAGGATCAGGACCTGCTGGACTCACGTGCGCAGCTGATCTAACTAAGATAGGTTATGAAGTCACTATATTTGAAGGATTTCACGAACTCGGAGGGGTTTTGACTTACGGTATTCCTGAATTCAGGCTTCCGAAGAAAATCGTAAAAGAAGAAATAGAATTCTTAAGTAAGTTTGGGGTTAAATTTGTTTTAGATTTCCCCGTTGGAAGGTCTGAGACAATAGAAGACCTGCTTAGAGATGGTTATAGTGCTGTATTTATTGGAACCGGCGCTGGAGCACCTCAATTCATGCATATTCCAGGAGAAAACTTAGGGAGAATATATTCAGCGAATGAATATCTTACACGAATAAATTTAATGAAAGCTTATAAATTTCCGGATTACGATACTCCAATTAAAATCGGAAAGAGGGTTGCTGTGATTGGCGGAGGTAATGTGGCGATGGACTCAGCTCGAACTGCACTTAGACTCGGAGCAGAGCATGTATTTTTAATCTATAGAAGATCAAGAACTGAAATGCCCGCAAGAGAAGAAGAAATTATTCACGCTGAAGAAGAAGGTATAGAATTTATGTTGCTTACTAACCCAATAAGATACATTGGTAATGAAAGCGGCTTTGTAAAACAAGTCGAATGCATAAAAATGAAATTAGGAGAAGAAGATGCCTCAGGCAGGAGAAGACCAATTCCTTTAGAAGGATCTGACTTCTCAATTGACATAGATCAAGCCATAGTTGCGATTGGAACTACCCCAAACCCAATAATTTCCAAAACTACTCAGGGATTAAGAATAGGCAGACATGGTGAAATACTGGTAGACGAAAACGGACAAACTTCTGTAAGAGGGGTTTTCGCAGGGGGTGACATCGTTACCGGAGCAGCAACAGTTATAACTGCAATGGGAGCAGGAAGACTTGCCGCCTCTTCAATTAATAAATTTCTAAATGGGGAATTAAAATAGTGGAAGAAGCATTAATGTGGGAAAAGTTAGAAAGTAACAAAGTTAAGTGTAATCTCTGTCATTTTAGATGTGTTATCCCGCAGGGTAAAAGTGGATTTTGTAAGGCAAGGATTAACAAAGACGGGAGCCTTTATACGTTGTTAAACTCGTTTGTTTCTTCCTACGCTCTCGACCCTGTTGAAAAGAAACCCCTTAATCATTTTCATCCAGGAAGCATGGTGCTTTCTTTTGGAACCTGGAGCTGTAATTTTAGATGCAGAGGCTGCCAGAATTGGGAAATATCCCACTTTTTCACTTCCGAAGACGGAATTAAAAACCGCAGTGAAATCATAACTCCAAGCGAAGCAGTTAAGCTTGCTAAAAGTTACGGAGCTCAAGGAATAGCTTGGACTTATAATGAGCCAACAATATGGTTTGAATATACACTCGAAACCGCAAAACTTGCAAAAAAGGAAGACTTATATACTATCTATGTAACAAATGGCTCAATTACTCCTGAAGCACTCGATGTTATAGGACCATATTTAGATGCCTTCAGGGTTGATATAAAGGCTTTTTCTGATGAAGCTTATAGAAAGATTACTCCAATATTTGACTGGAAAAAAATACTTGAAACAACAATTTACGCAAAAAGAAAATGGAACATGCACATCGAGGTAGTAACAAATGTAATACCAACTATAAATGACAATTTAACAGAATTAAGGAGTCTTGCAGCCTGGATTAGAAATGAATTGGGTAAAAAAACTCCATGGCATGTAACCAGGTTCTTTCCTTATCTTGATTTATCGAATTTACCTCCGACTCCTATCGAGTCTCTCGAAAGAATAAGAGAAATAGGTCTAGAGGAAGGCCTTGATTTTGTATATACAGGAAACATCACTAACCATCCTTATGAGGATACTTATTGCCCTCACTGCAAGAGAAGAATCATTAAAAGACATGGGTATGAAATAGTTGAAAATTACATCCATAATGGAAAATGCAATTTCTGTGGAGAGGATTTGAACATCATTGAGTAAAAAACTTATTCTTATATTATTGCTAATTGTAATAATTGGAGTACCTATCATTTTCCTCACGAAAGATATTAAAAATTATGATTTTCTATCAACAGAAATATATAGTATGAATACAATTATCCAGATAAAAATATCCGGTAAGGATAAAAAAGAAGCAACAGAAGCAATAATCAACGAAATAAACTCACTTAATAGGAAATTTGATGATTTTTCTCCAGTCTCGGATGTCTCAAGAATCAATAATAATGCAGGAAAAGGCCCGATAGAAGTAGACAAAACAACAATTGACATAATTTCAAAAGCTATAGACTGCTATAAAATGACTAATGGTGCTTTTGACATATTAATAGCCCCTCTATCGAAACTATGGGGGTTCAAAGAAAATACACATAGAGTTCCCTCTCCAAATGAAATAAACCAAATACTTAATTTTGTAAATATAGAGGATGTAATCATTGAAGGAGATAAAGTAATGTTAAAGAAAACAGGGGATGCTCTAGATTTTGGCGGAATTGCAAAAGGTTACGCTCTCGATAAAATAAAGGAAATTTTGCCTGATTTCAATTTAAAAAGCGCCATTATAAATATGGGGGGGAACATCCTAATCTACGGTGATTCTAATAAAGGTAGCTGGCTGATTGGCATAAAACATCCAAGAGGAGACGGGGTAATAGGCAAAATTGCAATAAAAGGTTCTAAATTTATTTCCACATCAGGAGATTATGAGAGATTTTTTATTGAGAATGGAAAAAGATATTGCCATATAATTGATCCATCAACAGGTTATCCATCAGATAAGATTATTTCTATTAGTGTTATTTCGGATACAGGGTATTTTGGTGATGCACTTTCAACTGCTTTTTTTGTGCTGGGAAAAGACAAGTCGCTTGAACTTGCAAAAATAATGAATGTCGAAATCATAGGTTTTGATAAAAATTTAGAACCCTTTTTTACAGAAGGAATAAAGAAGGATTTTTCACTTGAAGAAGGGCGATAAAATAGTTATTTTACTGATTTTGTTGTTTGCTATCTTCTCTATCTTTGAAAGATTTGTCTTCTCAAAGAACAGTGACGAAAACATAGTAATTAGAAGCGATGGAGTAATAGTGAAAGAAACTTCTCTAAACAATAACGGAAAATTTTTAATTAAAAGCAAAGAAGGTGAATTAACCTGTATAATAGAGAACCAGAAAGTAAAAGTAATTGAATCTACATGCCCCGATAAATTATGTATAAAGCAGGGATGGGTTTCTTACCAGGGTGAGAGCATAATATGCTTGCCAAATAGAATAACGATAACAATTACTGGAGGAAATGAAGGTGTTGACTCAACAACCTACTAATCTCAAGAAATTAACCTATATATCTACGCTTATAGCATTAGGAATAGTTTTGAATTTTTTAGAACCACCAATATTCTCATTTATTCCAGGGATAAGAATCGGTTTTGCCAACATTGTATCTGTGCTTGGCCTCCTCTGGTTTGGACCGTTAGAATCAATAGTAATAGCTTTTTTCCGCACCATTCTGGGTTCAGTTATAAAAGGCACATTGAACCCAATACAATTTGGAACAAGCGTTGCAGGAGGTGTTTTCTCAGCAAGTGTTATGACAGCAACTTACAAATTTTTCAAAAAAAACTTCAGCATCATCGGAATAAGTATAATAGGGGGATTATCAAACAATTTAGCTCAATTCTTTGTAGTACTTGTGATAACAAAGAACAACGCTTTTTGGTATTATTTACCTTTACTTCTTCTTTTTGGCGGACTCAGTGGCTGGGTTATTGGGATATTATCCCAAATTATATATAATAAAATGAAAACAATATAAAGACAAAATGAAACGTGATAGAATCTTCACAATGATAATTTACATTATAATCGGTGCCGTTCTCGGCACTATTTTAGGTGTTGTACTTGGAAAAATTTTTCCTGTATTAGACCGCAACTTATCATTTGGACTTACACCTTTCACTTTAAAATTAATATTCTTTGATATTACCTTTGGAATCGAGCTGTATCTAAATATTGGAACTATAATAGGAGTTATCTTGTTTTTATATTTCTTTATGATAATATGAAGTTTGTACTTGCTTCAACTTCCCCGAGAAGAATAGAAATTTTAAAAAAATGGGACTTTAAGTTTAAGTCTGTATCTCCACAATATAACGAGCAAATAGTTCAGGGTAATCCAGTAAAAACTGCTCTTTTAAATGCCTATGGAAAAGCAAAATCGATACAAAAGGAATATTACGACAATGTTGTTTTAGGTTTAGACACGTTAGTCGAAATTGAGGGAGAGATACTTGGAAAACCAGATAACAAAAATCATCATAAAAGTATCTTAAAAAAACTTTCAGGTAAAACTCATATTGTCACTACCGGTGTTTCAATCTTATATAAAGAAGTGTTTTTAATCGATTATGTTGTGACTTATGTAACCTTCAGGAAAATCTTCAATACTGAAATCGAAGACTATATTCACTCAAATGAAGGTCTCGATAAAGCAGGAAGTTATGCTGCACAGGGCATCGGTTCAAGTTTCATCGAAAAAATAGATGGTCCACTTGACAACATACTTGGTATTCCTGTCTTTGCAATAAGAGAAGGATTGTATAAAATCTATAGAGTAAGAAAAAATATTGAGAGGTGAATTATGAGCATATTTACAAAAGAGCTTGCAATTGATTTGGGAACGGCAAATACCGTTGTCTATCTAAAAGGAAAGGGAATTGTTTTACGAGAACCTACAATCATTGCAACGAATTCACAAAACAAAATCATAGCAGTGGGAAATGAAGCTAAAGCAATGGCAGGTAGAGCACCATTTGAAATTAACATCTCAAAGCCAATAATAGATGGTGTTATTGCAGATTTCGACATAACTCAATTAATGCTTGATTATTTTATAACAAAATCTGGAGGGAAAAGAGGTATATTTAGGCCTTTTATACTGATCGGAGTACCCTGTGGCATAACTCAGGTGGAGAAAAAGGCTGTGAAAGAAGCTGCTATACGCTCGGGAGCCAAACAGGCAATTGTCATAGACGAACCCATGGCAGCCGCAATCGGTGCGGGTTTAGCAATTGATGAAGCAATAGGTTCAATGATCGTAGATATTGGAGGTGGTACTACCGAAGTAGCAGTAATTTCGCTTAAAGGGATTGTAGTAGTAAAATCCTCAAGAATAGCGGGGAATGAGATGACAGAAGCTATAATAACTTATCTCAGGAGACAGTACAGCTTACTTGTTGGAGAAACTACCGCTGAACAAATAAAAATTAAAATTGGAACTGCCTATCCAATTGAAAAAGAAGAAAAAATGGAAGTAAGGGGAAGAGATCTGGTCGATGGTTTACCTAAATCTATAGTTATTAATTCGGAAGAAATAAGAAAGGCAATGCAGTCAGTTCTTGAAGAAGTACTTGACACAATTAAATCGACTCTTGAGATAACACCTCCAGAATTGTCTGCAGATATAATAGATAAGGGGATTATGCTATCAGGGGGGGGCGCACTTTTGAGAAACCTCGACAAATTTATTACTCAGAGGACGGGCATCCTTGTAAACGTCGCAGAAGACCCCCTCTCCTCTGTTGCTCTTGGTGCTGGAAAAGTTCTCGAGAATTTTCAATTTTTTAAAGAAACAATCTCACAATAAAGTTGAAAGAAAACAATCCATTAAAAGTTTTAATTGTTTTATTTATAATTTCTGTAATAATACTCCTGGCAGGACTTACGGGAAGAGGAATTACACTTAAAGTAATAGGGAATTTTCTTTTTTTAAAACCTGTAAACAACGCTCTATCTGAATTTAGAAAAATCGGAGCAGAGGCTTCCAATTTACTATCATTGATAAAGCAGAAAATAGCTCTGGAAAAGGAAAATACAAATTTAAAAGAGCGAGTATCCTTCCTTGAAGAGAAAGTCAAATTACTACAAGACATGTACTACGAAAACCAAAATCTGAAGACCGCCCTTGGAATAAAAGAAAGCAAAAGCAACTGGGAATTAAAATTTGCAAATGTTATTGGATCCAGCAATTTAACCAATATAATTATGATAGACAAAGGACAAATAGACGGTATAAAAAAAGACATGCCCGTTGTTTCCTCGCTGGATGGAACAAACATAGATCTTATAGGAATAACTTTCGAAGTAGAAAATAGAGTTTCAAAAGTTTTACTCTCGGTAAACCCGGACTTCAAAGTCGGGGTTAAGAACGTCCTGGCTGGAGGGGTTGAAATTGCAAAAGGTAACGGCACCGGTTTGCAAATTGAGAGTTATTCAAGGAATTTGAATATAAAAACTGGCGATATATATACTACTTCAAGTTCAAGTGATATTTATCCATCGGACATTGCAGTCGGAAAAGTTAAGGAAATTAAAAGTAAGAATAGCATCGAAAAAATAATATTACTCGAACCCACCGTTCAGTTTGAAAAACTTCTAAATGTTTTTATAATAACACCTCATGAATAAGAATATATTTCTATACTCGATTTTGTTTTTTTTCTTATGTATGTTAGATCTTGCAATCTCCAGTATAACTCACCTGTATATATCCTTAGGATTTCTTACATTTATTTTATCAAAGCTTAATTTTCCATATATGTTTTATTTTGCCTTTATCTCTGGAATTATTATTGACCTGACTTTCTATGCTTATGTAGGTCCTTTTCTAATAATCTTGCTTATACTAACTCTAATTATATATACACTTAAAACGTTCTATACAATAAAATCTTTTTTCCTTCAGTTAATTTTGCTTGTTTTGTTTTTCATTTTTGCCTATTTATTGGGAAAAAATTTTTCTTCGAGCCTCAGGAGTTTACTAATAACAATACCCTTTGCTTTTATATGGTATTTCATTAAAATTCCTATAAAAACACAAGGCAATGAAAGAAGATAATAAAATTAAGTTTTTATATGCAATTATTCTAATAACCTTATTAGCCCTGTTTTTAAGACTAACTGTTGTTCAAATTACAGAGGGTAGTTATTATAGAGAATTATCCACTTACAGAAGTGTAAGAATAATAACGCAGGAACCGCTAAGAGGAAGAATATTGGACAGAAACGGGGTAGTACTTGCGGAAAACATACCTTCTTATAATCTTACAATAGTTCCTGAAGACCTCAGCAATAAAAACAGTGAACTTAACTTTATATCATCTGTGATAGGAATAAAAACAGAAGATATAGAAAAAATTATAGAAAAGTCAGGTTTGCCCGATTACTCAGATATAATTATAAAAAAAGATATCTCGAAAGAAGAAATGGTTATACTTGAAGAACATTCCTATGAGCTTCCTGGAATTAAAGTGATGCTTTCAAGCAAAAGGTCATATCCATTCGGAGAAACTGGAGAATCTTTTCTGGGATTTATTAGTCAGGTAGCCGAGAGCGATTTAAATGATGATAAATTCTATAATCCAAACGACATGATTGGGAAACAAGGAATTGAGCTTCAATATGAAAAAGACTTAAGAGGCAAGAAGGGGAAAAAGGAGATTCTTGTTGATGCAGTTGGAAGAGTGAAAAAAGTAATTTACGAAGAACCCCCCATAATGGGCAATGACATTTATCTTACTATCGATATTAATATCCAAAAAGAACTTGAAAAAATTATTGGTAACAGAATTGGGGTGGCAATTGCAATGGATCCTAAAACAGGTAGTATTATTGCTATGGTTTCTCATCCAGCATTTGACCCAAATCTTTTTGTTTACGGAATCTCACAGCAAGCTTTTGAAGAAATTTCAAAAAATGGTGCTTTCCTGAACAGAGCAATCCAGAGCCATTACCCACCCGGCTCAACATTCAAACCATTAACCCTGATTTCTGCACTTGCAAGTAAAACAATCGATACAAAAACTGTTATTTATTGTGGAAATTCAGTAAACATTGGAGGTAGAATCTTCAAAGATTGGATTTATCCAGGAGCTTTTGGATATCAAAATCCAGTAGAAGGACTTGCAAATTCAAGTGATGTTTTTTTCTATAAAATCGGAGTTATGACAGGTATAGAAGAAATTGCAAAATATGCAAACTCATTTAAACTTGCCGAGAAAACAGGTATAGATATTCCTTTTGAAGTAGACGGCCTTATCCCTGATCCTTCCTGGAAATTAGAAAAGGTAAAAGAAAATTGGTATGTAGGCGATACAGCGAACACTTCAATAGGTCAAGGATATATTCTTGTGACTCCTATTGAATTAATAACTTTTTACCAGGCAATTGCAAATAATGGCATTGAATATAATCCTCACTTTCTTTTAAAAATTGTATCTCCTGAAAATGAAGTCCTTTTCGAGTACAATAAAAATGAGAGATTTAACCTCAATCTTGCGGAAGAGGTATGGGACACAGTTAAAAATGGTATGGAAGAATTGTCAAATAAAGCAGACATGAGAATTATAAGAGTCAATGATGTAAGTGTTTGCTCTAAAACAGGTACGGCAGAAGTAGGTTTAAACTCTGTTCATCATTGGTTAGTTTCATTTGCACCGAAAGAAAAACCAGAAATTATTGGACTTTTATTCTTTGAAAATTCAGATTTTTCGTCAAGCCATTCCCTTGCTCCACTAATGAGGGACTTGCTAAAAAATTTTTTTTGAATAAAAATTAAATGGAGGTAAATATGGACAAGGCAGCAGTATTTAAAGGTTCAAAAGAAGGCATAGTGCTTGTAGTAAATCCAAACTTAGAATTCTCTTCCGTCCTGGAATTTCTTAGTAAAACCCTGGAGGAGAGGAAACTATTTTTTTCAGGAGCTTCACTTCTTTTAGATACGAATGGCAGAACATTTTCTAATGACGAGCTGAGAAATTTAGAAGCATTATTCAAAAAATACGGTGTAAGTTTTAGAATCAAAGGTGAAGAAAAAATATATGGAAAAGAACCTTTAAAAACAGCGGACCTGAAAGAAGAGAAAGTGGCAATTATTTCACATACACTGCGTTCCGGGCAATATATCAACTTCGAAGGTAGCGTTGTAATACTTGGAGACATCAATGAAGGTGCAGAAGTTAATGCTTCTAAAAATATTTATGTATTTGGCATAGTGAGAGGCATTATAAATGCTGGAGAAAAAGTAATTTCCTTAGGTTTCCAGCCCCTCAGAATGAGTATTGGAAGAAAAATGCTTGAAGTAACGCCAGGCGATAAGTCATATAGAAAACCAAGAATAGCTGAACTTGAAAATGGAGAAATTGTTTTCAAAGTTATAGGAGAAAAAAGGTCGTTAAGAGGGAAAGAGTAATGGGGAGGACTATAGTCGTAACTGCTGGAAAGGGCGGTGTAGGGAAAACAACAGTAACAGCAAACTTAGGAGCTTCTCTTTCCAAACTTGGGAATAAAGTTGTAGTTGTAGATATGGACATAGGATTAAGAAATCTCGACGTTGTCATGGGACTGGAAAACAGAGTAGTTTACAACATAATGGATATATCCGACGGAAAATGTAAAATCAACCAAGCACTTGTTAGAGACAAACGCCTCCCGGGTTTATTTCTTTTACCTGCATCGCAGATACATACAAAAGACGACATTAATATAGATAAGATTGTTGAAATAATTTCTACTATTGAAAACAGCTTTGACTATGTCCTGCTTGATTCTCCTGCAGGTATTGAAAAGGGATTTGAGTCAGCTTCAGCTCCTGCAAAGGAAGCATTAATAATTGTTACTCCCGATGTATCTGCTGTTAGAGATGCTGATAGAGTAATAGGAATACTTGAAAATAGGGGAATTCTTGCAATTGCGCTTATAGTAAACAGGTACGATATAAATCTAGTAAACAAAAAGAAAATGCTCAATGCTAATAGTATCGTAGATATCCTTGGGTTAGATCTAATCGGGATGATTCCCGAAGACAAAACTGTAATTGATTCAACAAACAGAGGAGAGCTACTCATTAACTATGCAAATGGATCATTTGCCTTTAAAGCTTTTGAAAATATTTCCCGCAGAATAGAAGGAGAAGATATCCCCTTTCTTAACCTTAACTCTCAAAGTAAGGGCATTTTTGGTTTGTTCAGGAGAAGAAGATGAACTTATTCAAAACTAAAACAACAAGCTCAATAATAGCAGAAGAAAGGTTAAAACTGATCCTTGTACAGGATAGATCATTGCTTCCGCCCGATAAATTTGAGCAGATGAAAGAAGACATAATAAACATTATTAGCAATTATTTTAACATTAACACCGCCGATATCATTATAAATATACAAAGAGAAAGTAGAAAAACTATTTTAGAGGCAATTGTCCCTGTACTTTCCGTAAAAAGAACAACAAGGTGAAAAAATTCCCGTTTTCTATTTTTTTAACAATCTCAGGATTAACTATTGTGTCTTTTACTGCTCTTTATACAATGGCAGGCAATTTTAATTATATATTAAAAGAATCTATTTACATATTAATTGGATTCACGATTGTTTATTTTATCATACTCTTTGATTTCAGGATAATCAAATATTTTGTCTGGATTATTTACGGAGCTTCAGTACTATCACTTATTTTCGTACTATACTTTGGAGTGGTAATAAACGAATCTTCAAGATGGATTAATCTATTCGGAATATCTAATATACAACCTTCTGAATTTTCTAAAGTAGCGCTTATAATAACCCTCGCATACGTTTTTTCAAAAGATAATGATGACTTTAAGAAATTTTGCTATTCCACAATTATTTTAACACCTATGGTTCTACTCATTTTTATGGAACCAGACATGGGCACATCACTGGTCTTGATATTCATATATCTCTTAATGATGATTATATCAATCCCCATTAAATATCCAATAATTACTATTTCTACAGTTTTAGCATCAATTCCGTTTGCAATTAGATTTTTAAAACCATACCAGTACCAGAGATTTCTTTCTTTTATAAACCCTCAAAAAGACCCTTTAGGTAGTGGCTATAATGTAATACAATCAATTATCGCAACTGGGTCTGGGCAAATTTTTGGTAAAGGTATCGCACAAAGCAATATGACAAAACTCAAATTTGTACCTGTACAATATGCAGATTTTATTTTCTCGGCTATTGGCGAAATATGGGGCTTTATAGGCTCGATTATAGTTCTTGGTCTATTTGCAATACTTTTATCATATTTTGTAAGAACATATAGAAATACTAACAATAAATTTGGTAAATACCTTGCCACGGGTGTTCTGGCAATGTTCATTTTTCAAATATTTGTAAATATAGGGATGTGTGTGGGTATGATGCCGGCTACAGGACTTCCCCTACCCTTCATAAGTGTTGGTGGCAGTTCCACTCTCACAAATTTTATAGCATTAGGTATAGCAATAAATATAAACTTATATAAAGAGGAAATAACGCTTGCAGCAGGAATTTAAATATCTTCTAAAATTTAAGAAACCGTATTCATATTTCGGAAACGAGATCAATAGTATTCACAAAGCCCATGACAACAAAATAAAGGTTGCATTTATCTACCCTGATCTTTATGAGATAGGCATGTCCTCTCTTGGATTCAAATTGCTTTACCATCTTGTTAACGAAGTGCCCGATGTAGTAGTTGAAAGAGCGTTCACTCCAGAAGAAGACCTCGAAAAATATTTAAAAGATAACCAAATTCCACTTTTTACAATTGAATCTCATACACCAATAAAAGAATTCGACCTTGTAGCCTTTAGCGTACAGACTCCAATGGACTTTACAAATATACTAAATATACTCGATCTCTCACAGATCAAAATACACAGAGAGCAAAGAAAATTCCCGATTATATTTATGGGAGGGGCATCTGCATATAACCCAGAACCGCTTCAAGAATTTATGGATTTCTTTGCAATAGGAGAAGGCGAAAATATCTTTCCTGAAATAATCTCTAAATTCAGGAGTTGGGACAGGAAAGACAAAGAAAAATTATTTGAATCAGTATTTAAAATAAGAGGAATCTATGTACCTAAATTTTTTGAAGTCCTTTACGGTGAAAACCAAGAAATTAAATCACTAATATCCCTCAAAGATAAAAAGTTTGCATTAAAAGACATTGTTCAGGATTTGGACAAATCTTATTTCCCCTTAAAACCGATTGTCCCTTTTGGAAAAACTGTTATAGATAAAGCTTACATAGAGCTTTTTAGAGGATGCACAAGAGGTTGTAGATTCTGCCAGGCAGGTATAATTTACAGACCTTTAAGAGAAAAAAGCTTACAGACATTAGAGTATGAATTAGAAAATATACTAAAAAACACAGGATACGAAGAGGTAACGTTTCTTTCGCTGAGTACAAGCGACTATTCCGATTTAAATGGTTTAATCTCGCTTGCAAAAAGAATCATTAAAAAATATAAAGTCTCTGTCTCCTTGCCTTCTCTTAGAATTGATAAATTCCCGGAAGCACTCGGACAGATGGTTGTTGAACAAAGAGTTCAGGGGATGACCTTTGCAATCGAGGCAGGCAGTGAAAGGCTAAGGAGAGTAATTAATAAAAATATAACTGAAGAACAATTGATTGAAACAGTCAAAACTATTTCAAAGCTTGGATTTCATATTTTAAAACTCTACTACATTATTGGCTTGCCAACAGAAACCGATGAAGATGTGTTCGAAATAGTTAAGCTAACCCAAAAAATATACTCTGTTGCTCAAGAGTACAGAAGCTCTAAAAAACCTATCTCTATACATTTAAGTATAAATCCATTTATACCACAGCCAAACACAGTATTTCAATGGGAAAGGTTTGAAGATATTGATACTCTAAGAAAGAAAAAGGAAATAATAGTCAGAAATTTAAGAGGCAAACATTTTAAAATCAACTTCAGTAATTTCGAGATGAACTACATAGAAACAATCCTCAGTCGGGGAGATAGGCGTCTTTCAAATGTCTTGGAAAGTGCATGGAAAAATGAATGTAAAATGGATGGATGGAACGAGCATTTCAATTTAAATAAATGGATAAAAGCATTTCAAGAAAACAATATAAATCCAGATTTTTATATTAATAAAATTGATATTAATTCAGTTTTACCATGGGATCATATCAACTGTGGCATTTCAAAGCAATTTTTAAACAGAGAGCTTCAAAAAGCAATATCCCAGGAAGCAACAGAGGATTGCAGAATTTCACTCTGCACTGTATGTGGGATAATAGAAAATTTTCAATGTGAAGCTTTCAACAAAGGCAAATCCTAAACTAAACCGCTTGAAATTGCGTCTTGACAAAAAAACAACTTTTAATAGAATATACCGTGCAAGGGCTTCTAGCTCAGTTGGTTAGAGCGCGTCCCTGATAAGGACGAGGTCTCTGGTTCGAGTCCAGAGAGGCCCACCATCAGGTGGGGATGTAGCTCAGCGGGAGAGCGCGTGGTTTGCATCCATGAGGCCAGGGGTTCAAATCCCCTCATCTCCACCA
>CAZJKI010000003.1:0-21753 GCA_964546685.1 uncultured Caldisericum sp.
CCAACATCTGTTACAAGTCCAATCTTAACCTTCTCAACCGGGGGTGGAGCTTTTTTGCAACCTGCAAAAACCGTCACTACAAGCCCTACCACCAGAAGCAGTACTAACAACTTTTTCATTTCCTTCCTCCTCTCCCAAAAAGGGATTTTATTAATTATACAATTATTGTACTTGCTGTCAAACAAGTCAATAGTCAAAATTTTATAAATTATGTTAAAATAAAATTTTTTAAAAAAACAAATTCTCCCAAATTTCAAGTAATTTCTCGAACTAAAAAAACTTTAAACAAATCCTGAACTTCCTTCTTAAAATTCCCGCTTACAACAATATGGTGGTTACCCAGAGGCTTTTTATAAAAGTAATCCGCATACTTTTTGGATATTCTGACTTTTAGCTGTGTTCTGCACCTTGACAAGGAAAATTCCGTTCCAACTTCCTCTCCGTCTATCACAAAACCTTCATCAAGATTTTGTCCACCAATTCTGAGAATAGTAACAGGTCCACGAGGAAAGAACCCCTCAATTCCAACACCTTTACCTGTCTCAAAATGAGTACGGAGATTAAATCCATCAACAGCGCTTAAGGCTATTGTACAGTGAGCCAGTGTAACAAAAAGACTGTCTTCTTTTTCTTCTACATAAGAAACGTTTGCCATGAACGGAGTTTTCCAGGAAACCTTTCTTAAAAGAATCATAGAAATCGTCGAAGGAAGATCTCCCTCACATCCTGCAACAAAACCTTCATCGGTCAATTTAGACAGTGCAAGGCATCCAGTTGTATCGAGTGGTTTTATAATATCAAAGCACCTTACGCTCACATAATTAAGATTATATTTCTCCATAATCCCCTTTAGAGAAATATAAAATTTAAAACCTTTGGTAACTTCTTCCAAATCGACACTAAAAACATTTTTTGCTCTATTAATCAACTCTGCAGCATATGATTTCGCTTCTGCTTCATTTACATTTTTGAAATTTTCTATTGCCTCTTCAATCGGAATATAGATTACACTAATCTTAAACCTTTCTCTATAAAGTTCCAGAGGATATTGACTTGCAATAAGCCAATCAGAAGGTTTTCCTATCAAGCCAAGTGTTTCTTCAGCCAGGTCGGATGATTTCAAAATTTCTTCCTTTGTAACTCTGTTAACATCAACCAAAGTCCCCTTCAGTCCCTCTCTATTCAAGAAAGAGAGGATTTCAAGAGACGCGGGAAGCGAGTTGTTAAATTCATTATACAACAAAATATATGGAGGTTTGTATTCTGTATAAATTGACTTGAACTGGTTTTCAACACCTCCGGTTGCAACAATAAAAATAGCAATGTCAAAAGTTTTCTCCCCTGTTACAATTTCAAAATCGGGAATTCTTTTTCTAAAAACCTCTTCGAACTCTTTTACAATAAAATCTTTCATTCCATCGGATGTCAAACCAATAATTTTTATTCTTATAGTTACTCCTCCCCTATTATTTCTTTTCATTGGGTTTGGTTCTTCTGATAAATCTTTTGAAAACACCCTTGGGTTCATCTCTTTTCAGAGCTGATTCATCTTCATCAGACTTCTTTTCTTCTACTTGTTTAACAACATCTAAAACAACAAGTCCATAAACTATCTTAGCAACATCAATAATATCAATATTCAGTTTAAGCGCCGATTCTCTTATCGTATTTCTCTTTCTCAAAAGATTAAGCACTTCCCAATGAATTCGGTTCAAACTAATTTCATCAGGTATATTTCCTGAAGAAAGCTCAAATAGAGAATCAACCGAGGTAACTTTGTCTCTTATCTTATTCCATTCATCGAGTTTTGATGTAGAAAGTATAAGCAGGTCCTGCACTGGTTTATCAATAGATTTCTCAATTAAACTAACATCTTTTGGAATGAACTTGAAGTTACCTTCTTTTATAATAAGCAGCTCTATAATCGCAGGCTCTCCTTTTAAATCAGCAGTTTCCGCACTCTTTATCTGACCTTTTTCAAAATAAAGCCTGCCTGAAACCTTCCCCAAAGGGCTGTCCCCGGTGAGAATCAATTCACCTGTTTTCTCTCCAAGAGAAATCAACTGGAGCAGATCCTCAATAGAAAGTTCCTTTAAGCCGCCTTCGAGCATATTAAAAGAATAATTTTGCTAATTCAAAATATTTTATATCGGCTGTATGAACCTTGCCTGCAGAATTTTCAATCGGTGTGAAAATAATTTCTTCATTTTCAACGCCGACTATTCCGTTAAATTTTCCCGCAGAAGCATAATCCACTGCCGAAACTGCTAATCTTGTCGCAAGAATTCTATCTTCAACAGTAGGTATTCCACCTCTCTGTGTATACCCGAGAACAGTTGTTCTTGTTTTTATTTTTGTCATTTTCCCAAGACTCTCGGCTATATAATAGCCAATTCTCCTTTTTCCGCTCACAGGATGCCCAAACTCATCTTCCTCGATATTTTTTTCAAGGTCGCCTCCAAGGGACGCTCCTTCTGCAACAACAATAATGCTAAAGTTCTTCCCTTCCTTCTTTCTATTTTCAACATGCATTGCAATATCATTAAGACTAAAAGGAATTTCAGGAATAATTATGTAGTCTGCACCTCCTGCAAGACCTCCAAATAGAGCAAGCCACCCTGTTTCTCTTCCCATTGTTTCTACAATCATTAATCTATGATGGGCAGAGGTTGTTGCATGAAGGTTATCAAGCGCGTTACTAATGGTATTTACCGCAGAATAAAAGCCAATTGAAAAATCAGTACCGTATACATCGTTATCTATCGTCTTGGGAATTATAACCGAAGGTATCCCTTCATCTGAAAGTTTTTTTGCTATCACAACAGTATCCCTGTCTCCTATTAACATAAGAAGTGTAAGGGAATTTTTCTTAAAATTTTCCTTTATAAGTCCGATGTGCTTAGGATCCTTAAAAGGGTTCAGCCTTGATATACCTAGAATTGAGCCTCCTTCGTTCAATATACCAGATACAGTTTGCTTTGTCATTACTTTCGCATTATTATGTATGAGTCCCTCAAACCCATCAGTAAAACCAAGTACCTCGTATTCTCTTTCAAAAGAAGCTCTTGAAATCGCTCTTATAGCAGCATTGATACCTGGTGCATCTCCTCCGTCGCACAAGATCCCAAATCTCTTCATATTAGCCTCCTAAAATTCAGTTATGCTTGTAAATGTAAAATCCTTTATTCTTACATATGGAACAGTTATTGAAGAGTCATCATAAATGACTTTCTTTTCTTTACTCAATTCAATGCAGTTATTCAGGGCTGTAATAATGCTCTCAGTAAAACGCATGTTTTTAACAGGTTTTGTTATCCTGCCGTTTTCAATCAGGAAAAGACCATCTCTCGTCATCCCTGTTATTACAGCTCTTCTTGGATCCATTGGATTGGTATACCAGAACCTATGAATATACAGTCCATGCTCAACATGGGAAATAATCTCATCTTTTGATAAATCTCCGCCCGCCATTATGACATTCATAGGGTATGGGCTATAAGCACTCGGCTGAGGTAAAGAATGACCTGTTGACTCTTTTCCATTCTTGTATGCTGTCATAGTATCATAAACAACATCCTTTGCAACACCATTCTCAAAGAAAATAACTTTTTTCTTAGGGACACCTTCAAAATCAAACGGCATTGGAATAGTTTCAGGGGAAAGGCCATCATCATACATCGTAATATTGCCACCGAGTATTTTCTTTCCGAAATTACCTGTAAGAAAGCTTGTGCCTTCCTCAACTGCTCTTGCGTTAAGGGAAAAATACATAAGACTATTGATAAATTCAGCAAGCGAATAAGGAGACAGGACAACTTCATATTTACCAGGCTCCACTGCTTCAGGGTTTTTACCCATTTCTGTGATACCAATGCTTTCCTTTATTATGGAATCAACAGAAATGTCATCAACGTTTGTAGAAACTTCTTTTGAATAACCGCTTGAATTATCTCCTAATATGACACTTTTAAGCGAAGCAATAGTCAAGGAACCAAATCTTGAGACACCGAGTGAATTTAAAATCCCAATTTGCATCAAATCTATCACAAAAGTGCCGTTTGCGTTAAGCCCTTTTTCCTTTGATTTATCAAGAATCTTTTTTACATATGCGGCGCGCATATCAGGTGTTACTTTTGCAGTCTTTTCATTAAAGAAATCTCTATTTTCTGATGCCTCTGGCTTAGCAAAAGAAACAAAATTTGGATTTTCCCTCTGAAGCCTTGCAATTTCAACAGCCCTTTTTACAACATCCTTTAACGCTCCTTCCGAAAAATCGTTAACAGACGCACTTCCAATTTTCTTTCCAAAAGCAACTCTTACAGAAAGAGAATAATTATTTTCACCTACATTCCTGTGAATGTAATTGTTTGCAAATCCTGTTAAATAAGAAGTACCACCGTATAGTATGGCTTCTGTCTGATCTCCTTCTGAAAAAGAAACTGTCTTCTGTAATATGGTTTCAATTTGGTCTCTTGTCATCATTGCAGCACCCCCACCTGAATATTTCTAAACCTTGCATACGATGCCCCATGGCTTACCTGCATCACCTGCATTGGCTCGCCTTTACCACAATTTGGGACTCCCCATATATGAAAGTAGTCCTTATTTCCTATACCATCACAGCTTCTCCAGAATTCATAGGCAATACCTGAATACGTTGGATTTTTAACCATATCCTGTACTTTTCCATTCTTTATCTCCCATCCGATTTCCGTGCCGAACTGGAAGTTTAACCTCTTCTGATCAATGCTCCAGCTTTTATTCGTTGCCATAAGAACTCCGTTGTCAATCCCCGAAACAAGTTCCTCAAAGGTTTTATCGCCTGGCTCAAGATTAATGCTCGTCATTCTTATAATTGGCGCCCTGTTCCATCCCTCAGCTCTCATGGCACCCATTGGAGCAAGACTCAACTTTTTGGAAGTTTCCCTTGAATTAAGATATCCTACAAACTCGCCATTCTTAACAAGGTAAATTTTCTTTGCCTTTACTCCTTCGTCATCGTAAGCAAACCCTCCGATGGCAAAAGGAGCTGTTGCATCTGCAACAATATTCACAATGTCAGAACCATATTTAAATCTGCCGAGTTTCTCTGGAGTTAAAAAGGAGGTGCCTGCAAATGACGCCTCTTCTCCAAGAACCCTATCAAGTTCAGTGGGATGGCCACAGGATTCATGAATTTGCAAAGCAAGTTGAGAGCTTTCAAGAATAATATCCATTTTCCCCGAAGGGCACGGCTTCGCACTGAGGAGTTGAACAGCCTCTTGAGAAATTCTCTCAGCACTTTCATGAAGTTTTACCTCTTCAATAAATTCAAAACCTTTTCTCTGAAAATCTCCCCCAAATGAAGCAGGATAGTTTCTTGTTTGAACATCTTTTCCATCCGTTGCAACTGCTGTAATTCCTGCACTGCTTATAACCCTCTCGAGTTCCAGATATGCACCCTCGGAAGAAGCGAAAGTTTTCCACTCCTTTGAGAAAAACATGCCTCCTCTTCTCAATATAATACCCTGTACGTTCATCAATTTGTCTGCGTCAAGAAGAATTGAAATCTTTTTATTTATCGGAACTGAAAATGGGTCCACCTTTATCTGCTCCTCCACTCTGTCCTGATAAATCTCAATTTCACCCAAAGTTACATCCTCAATCTTAGTCTTTGCGCTTGCCTTTGCGATATTTACAGCTTCCTCTGCAACCCTTGATGCCTCCGCCTCATTTAAAATAAAAGACGAAGAAAATCCCCAGGCACCGTCTGAAATAACTCTAATTCCTAAGCCTTTTGAAGTAGAACTTTTGATACCGTCAACTGACCCATTTTTTGTTGAAATTTCTTCTTCAGCCCTGTCAACTACTCTTACATCAGCATAAGAAGCACCGAACTTCTTGGCTGCTATAAGGGCCTCTTCTATTATTCTCTGCATGAAGCCTCCTTATAAATGGCATATTATAACATCAAAAAAACTTTAATAAAATTATTTCCCAATGCAAAATCTTGAGAAGATGGTGTTAATAATATCCTCACTGACTTCTTCTCCAGTAAGGCTTCCGAGTTCAGAAACTAATCCTCTCAATTCCTCCGCTATCAGTTCATCATTTCCCTTATCTATAAGGGTGAGCGACCCCTTTAGATGCAGGAGAATGCGCTCAAATATTTCTTTCTCACGCTCTGTAGTTATATAAACAGATTCAAAATCAATAGGTAGAATATGCTCAAGAATCTTATGCTCAAGTTCCTCAATTCCCTGTCTTTTGAGGGCGGATATCTCCATAATCTCTTCTCCATCAAAAATCTCTGCCAACTTTCCGATATCAACTTTTACAGGAAGGTCAGTTTTATTAAGCACGATTATTCTATTTTTTCCTTTTGTTATTTCAGCAAGATATTGATCTTCGGAAGATAATTCTTCACTGGCATCAAATATAAAAAGCACAAGGTTACTTTCATCAATTGCTCTGATAGTTTTCTCTTTTCCCATAAGTTCGATTTTATCACCAGTATCCGTCAATCCAGCAGTATCAATAAGTCTCACTGGCACCCCAAAGAAATCTATCATTTCCTCAACTGTGTCCCTTGTAGTTCCCGGGATTTCACTTACTATTGCTCTATCAAACTTGAGCAGCACATTAAGAAGGGTGGACTTACCAACATTTGGTTTACCCGCAATAACAACTTTTGCCCCATTTTCAACAATTTTTCCTGTTTTATAAGAAGACAGGTATTGTTGAATCTCTTCCATGAGTTCCATAATAGAAACCCTCATCTCGTTACCGCTTACAGGCTCAACATCAAATGGAAAATCAATTGCCCCCTCGATATGAGAAAGCAGTTCCAGGACCTTTCCCTTGAGGTTAACAATCTTCTCACTAAATACTCCAAACAGTTTTTTCGAAGCAAGCTTTAAAGCTTTGTCAGTTTTCGCCTCAATAAGTTCTATAACAGACGCCGCTTCAAGTAAATCCATTTTCCCATTAATGAATGCCCTTTTCGTGAATTCTCCTTTTTCAGCAAGGCGTGCACCTTTGGCAAGTACAAAGCCTAATACAAGCTCAAGATTTTTAATACCACCGTGCATTTGAAGTTCGACGACATCTTCACCTGTATAAGAGTGCGGGGATTTGAAAAATAGAGCAATACAGGAATCAATCCCTTCCTTTGTTTCAGGGTTTAAAATATACCCTGTGTAAACTGCATTCGGTTCTTTTATTTTTGCCGAGAAAATGTTTTGGGCGATGCTAAGAGCATCATTGCCTGAAATTCTTATAACACCTATTCCTCCAAAACCTCTTGGAGTAGAGATAGCCGCTATCGTATCATTCATAACTTGAAATGAGGGCTTTCGCCCCGGATTAAATTACTCATCTAATTTATATCGTCGAAATAAATATTTAGCAAAACTATTGTCTTAAAATATTTCATCTCTTAATATCTACTACAACCCTTCTCAGTGGTTCTTTACCAACACTCCTTGTCCATATATCAGGATAATTTCTTAATGTAAGATGTATGATTCTTCTGGCAGAAGCAGACATGGGACGGAGTTCAACAGGTTCTCTAAGCCTCTTTGCCTTTAATGCTGCATTTATTGCAACAGTTTTAAGCATTTCGTACTGTTTCATTTTATAACCGTTGACATCAAGAATTATTGTAGGAAAATTTTCATCAAGGCGATGTGCATAGATATTGACCACATACTGGATTGATCTGAGAACTGCTCCTTCTTTCCCAATAAAGAGGGCTGGCTCAGATAAGTTGATTAAATTAATGTAATAACCACCAAATCTTTTACCGTCCTCTATTTTGACATCCTCACCAATATCTTGAAACATTTTCTCAAGGAGCTCATTAACCTTACTCTCTACCATCTATTTCTTCTCCTTACCAGATTTTGGGTGTTTTTTGGTCGGCTTTCCCTTTTTTTCTTTAATTACTTGTCCGGGCTTTCCCTTAATCTCGGCTTCTTCTTCCGTCGAAGATTCATATTGAGTAGAACTACCTTTCCCCGCCCTCGGCGGGATCTGTTCCATTGGCCTCTCGGCTGCAACCCTCAAGCCCCTGAGGATAATTACCTGCTCAATGACCTGAACAAGAGAGAAGGTGATCCAGTACAGAAGAATGGAGGGCGCCCATCTTACAGCCCAGACTGCAAAAATAACAGGGAGGAAATAAGTCATCATTCTTGTATTTGAGTCCATTTCTACACCTGGTAATTGAGACAACTTACTCTGAAGAAACATTGAGAAAAAAACAAGGACTGGCAATACATAGAAGCGGTCAGGAGTGTTTATGTTACTCAGCCAGAGAAAGCGAGATGTATTAAATGGCGCATAGTTACTTAACGCACCAAAAAGTATAAATAGCAATGGCCACTGCACAAGTAAAGGCAAGCAACCACCAAACATATTTATATTATGCTCTTTATAAATCCTCATAACCTCCTGATTTTGTTGCTGTGGATTATCCTTATACTTTTGCCGAATCTTTGTTATCTCGGGCTGAATTTTCTGCATTTTTGCAGTAGATTTGAATTGAGCTTTTGTTAATGGGTGAGTGAGAAGCTTGATTATTATTGTAAGAACGACAATTGCAAGTCCATAATTAGGTATTACTTTATGAATGCCCTCTATGATATCCCTCATAAACTTGTAGAATTTATTAGGGACTACTACATCAACAATGCTGTTCTGCGTGATTAGGTTTTCCTTACCATTGCTATCCTTGTAAAAAACCTTTATTACCATAGGATATGACTTAGAATCTATATACGAATAAGATGTAATAGGAAAGGCGAATGTAGCATCTTTACCAGAATCTATTGTACTTGTTTTGGAAATTGATTGTATGTTTATTTCCTGGGGGACATTCCAAAGTTCAAAGGGTTTAAGGTTGCTATCACCATTTATAGAATCAAGTCTGACGGTAACATCACCTATATAAGTTAATGTGTTATTTGTAACCTTCACTCCTACAGTAATGTTTTCCATTGGCCTTCCCCTTGCAATGGTCTGAACAATCACGCCCGATTCAGTTACCTTTGGAAACGGGGAAGTTGCACACCCCGTAAAGAAAATAACAATTACAGCTGCAAGTAAAGAAAATAAAAGAAACTTCTTTTTCATATCTCCTCCTTATGGGACGGGGTCATGTCCGCCCTTAAAAAATGGATTGCATCTTAATACTCTTTTTATAGCAAGCCATCCACCCTTCAATGCCCCATATTTCTCAACTGCCTGAACTGCATATTCAGAACATGTCGGAATATATATACATGAAGCGGGCTTTAAAGGCGAAATGTACTTCCTGTAAAATTTCAACATAGAAAGCATCAATTTTTTCATACTACATCTATACCTTCTTTCCTCAGAATTCTTGTAAGATCATTTAATACATCCTGCATTTTTTTTCTGTTAATACTATTTCGGGCTACGAGAATATAAGATTTCTCTGGAGAAACAAAGGTTTCTACTTTCATAAATGCCTCCCTCATTACCCTCTTTGCCCTATTCCTATCCACTGCATCACCAACTTTTTTTGAGGCAACAAATCCAACTTTCTTTCCGGGGTAATTTGAGACAAAAAGCACAATATACTGACCAAAATACTTCTTAGAGTTTTTAAAGGCCTCTTCAAATTCTTTACCCCTTAACCTTTCCCAGAGTTTCACTATAAGGCGTATTCCCTGAATTCATAAATGCTCAAAACTACACTGTGAGCTTTTCTCTGCGTTTTGCTCTCCTTCTTGAGAGCACATTCCTTCCGGATTTAGTTTTCATTCTTGCCCTGAAACCAATGTTCCTTTTCATTTTACGTACATGTGGTCTATATGTTATTCTCATATTTTAAACCTCCTGCAAAAAATTTTCATAATATTATCACTTTAATATACCAAAAGTTTTTTATTAGTCAATGTACTGTACGCGTCACATACATTTGAGACTCTGAATAATATCTTAACACACAATCAATGAGGGGAAAATAAGATTATCCAAAAGATAATACTGTTTTGAACCAATGAAATTTTGAAAGAAAATTACAATTTATAACTCGAGCTTCTCCTTCGCATATTCAAGAAATGTCTGAGAAAATGATGAAAACCTTGAAAGTGCTTTGAATATTGCCGCATCGTACTGAGCCTGGACCGAGCCTTGGGGTGCAATACCAACAGAAGATTTATCGTAATACCACAGTTTATCGCCCGAAACAGAAGAACCAAAGAATCTGTTTTCAAGCCCCCATAGAATCCTTACATCTTTTCTTCCGAAAGTTGCAGCATATTTCCCCAGCCACTCCACAGATTTCACTTCTACATCAAGGGATTTTGCCTGCTTAAGGCAGCTAATCCAATCTGGGTTTTCTAAACCGATTTGCTGTCCCTGGTATTCTTCCATATTATAGTGATGATTAATCGCCATTGCCATTAACTTACTAATCCTTGTAATATATTTAAAAATAATACCCGTTGGTGCCGGAACCGTGTGATATGGGCATGTAAGGTCCTCAATATGGTGAATACCTCTTGCAAGAAACCTGAATGTCCAGTAATCGTCTCCTTTTTCATGTGCCGTCTTTGCAAGGTCAAACCAATATTGTGCACGCTCAGGACCAACTCCCAATCTGATAAATCCCAATCCATAATACTGATGCCTCCACCCCTGTGCATTCCCTGTGAGTTTTTGCAATTTGGATAGACTTAGTCCAGTGTCCATATCCCAATCAGGCTCATCCGCGTAAGTCGTGAGGATTTTAACAGCAGTTGTCTTTCCACCTATTTCCCCGTCGAGATACTTGATTTCAAAATTCGGATTAACTGGTGCAGTATCAACATCCTTGTATGAATATTCTGTTATAGTTATATCATTATATTGTGATAACCAACCCTCATTTTGAAGCACATAAGATAAGGTTAACCCATGGCTATTCCATCCATAAGTGGGCTGGACGATGCCAAATATCAAAAGGAAAACTAAGGAAACAGAAACTAACAACTTCCTATACTTTTTCATCTTCTCCTCCAATGTTCCTAAGTTTGATACCATTATACGTACAACTAAAAATGTCAAAAATGTTCCTTTTACTACCCCTACGTGCCAGGCACCAAGGAACAGTAAATTTTTTCTGCAACCTTTTTATGAGTTGAAGGATATAATAAATAAAATGGAATTAGATCTTCAAGAAATCATAAAAAGGTTTAAAAACGGGAATGATTCTGCATTTGAAGAATTATACAGAGGAACTGTTAAATATATTTACTCAATAGTTTACGCTTATCTTCTGTCAAAGGAAGATACAGAGGATGTTATACAAAACACTTATTTGAAGATATATGCAGTGAGAAAAAGGCTTGATGATGAAAAATCACTTCTGGCATACATGAAAAGGATTGCAATAAATTATGCCTTTAAAGCAATGAAAAAGAGACCAATATTAAAAATGTCTGAACCTCTTCCAAATAATCCGGACGTTAAAGAAACCATGGAGGAGGCACTTAAAAACCTTGAACCGAAAGAAAGACTTATTATGACTTTATTTTACATGGACGATGCATCAATAAAGGAAATAAGTTTTCTTACGAATGAAAAGGAAGGAACGATAAAGTCGAAGCTCTCGAGAGCAAGAGACAAATTAAGGGAGGTGCTTGGAAATGAATGAATTTGATGAACAGATGAAAAGATTTTTTGAGCATTTTAAAGACAGTGTTTCTATCGAAGATGAAACTGAAGCAAGAATGATGAAGCGTTTTAAAACAAGAAAAAATGCAATAAGAAGGAGAAAGATTTTCGTACTATCAGTAAGTCTTGCCCTCGCTTTTCTTATTGCTATGAGTTCATTTGTACCGGTATTTGGAAAGAATGGGACTCTTCCACAATTAATTTCTGGGATTTCTCTTGAGAAAAGTGCAACAACATTCTCAGGGACAATCGAAGCACAATCTGAGGTGTTAAATGAAATTAAAGCTAAGGGATTATCGACTTCTGACTCTATAATAATCCTTGCGCTTCTTGAAAAAACGGATAAACCTGTTGATAAAATTATTGAAATGAGAGCAAGCGGTCTTGGGTGGGGGAAAATCCTCTCGGATGTAGGTATATCATTGAGCACGGTACAGCAAACTCTTGAACAAGCAAGCATACAGGTAAAAGATCAGATAAGAACGCAGGACCAGATAAAAGATCAGAATCAAACAAGGGAACAAGAACAGGTTTCAGAGGGAAATCAAGGCGGAAGCCGGAACCAGGGCGTGAGCAGTTCCTCATCCAACACTATTTTGGTGATAAAAGGCAAAATCGAAAATGTAAATGGAAACATAATAACTGTAACCGGTACACCTATTTTAATAACCGAGCAAACAATTATAAGGGACTCCTCAAAACTACTCAAGATTACAGATTTAGAAGCTGGTGAGGACGCTCTTGTACATGCAGTAAAAGATAATGGTACGATAACTGCAACGACTATTCAGTTATTCAATAAAAATAACCAGAATAAGGGAAATGAGAAAAATTTCTTTGTGATAAATGGAATTGTCACCGACATAACCTTTAACCCTAATACATTGACTATAGATAACACTGTGGTTGTAGTGACCGCAGATACAGAGATAAAATCAAAGGGTAAAACAGTTGATTTTACATTAATAAATGGAGGCGATAGAGTTGTTGCGAAAGTGCACTCTTCGGATACCACAACCATTGCAGACGAAATAACCGTAACAGGTAACAATGCCAATGAGGAAAGCGAAGAAGAGAAAAACGATGAAAGCGGGGGACAAGAAAATAAACCAGTTGGCCAAACTAAAGAGTATGAGTTAAGAAGCACGGTTGTTTTTTTTGATGGTGCTACGCTAAGGATAAGAGATTTTGAAAACAACATTGTCATTAATCAGGACACCAAAATAGAACAAGAGGGTTCAGGAAGAGTAGATGCGAATGCAATTCAGATAAACGATATCCTGCAAATTCACATAAGGTATGATGGAGTGCAATACTATGCGACAAATATAGTGATACTTATTGCACCAGAGCACAAGAACGAAACTTTCCAGGGAGAAGTGCAAGTAATAGATCTAACAAATAAGGTTATTTTACTTAAAGGTCTCACAGAAACCTTTATCATTACAGATTCTACAAAATCCAATAAAAATTTAACCGAGATAGAGCCCGGGAATATGGTAGAGATAGTCGGTACAAGAGTAGATACAAATACAATTAATATACAAAACATAAATGTTATAAAAAGGGGAAATAATGCAAATCCTGGAAATAGTGACAACAATCCTGGCCAGGGTAATGGTGGCAAGCATTAGAACTATTTTTTCTTATCCTGAATTTCACATACAGGGCAGAGCAAACCTCTGCCCTTAAAAAGTGCTCCGCATTTCTTACACTTTTTAAAGCCTTTTTCAACTTTCAGTCTCTGGTCTTTTTTATAAATAATCAAAAGTTTTCTGTACTTTTTCTTTAATTTATCTTCGATTTGTAATTGGCTCAAAACCGTATCAATCCATTTCAAATCTTCCTCTTCGAGTTTCACGGTATCCAGGGCAATGGTATCTTCTTCGACTCGCTTTCTCTCTTTTACAGGTAATTGCTCAAGGAGCCTGAACCTAATTTGTTTAACTGGAGAATTAGGAATAAGTTTATTAATCTTATCGATAATATCGTCTCTCATATAATTTAACTCTCTTTCCAAAAGAGGGCTTATAACGCCTATGATCAGGATTCCATCCTTATACGAAAGCGGGGATGTAAAATCAGAAAGTTTCTGGCCTACAATCTCGTCCCATTTGAGAATAGAAAGCGTACCTTTAATTTTTAAATATAACTCTCTCTTGACAAGAAATTCATTGAGGACGCTTCCAACTTTTCTCATAGCATAAATACTTTTGCGGTATCAACAATCTGTGATGGCATTGTTTTGACGGAAAGGGCCGTTATAAAAACTTGTTCCGAGGACATAAGTTTCAAGATATTTTCCTTCCTCATTTCATCAAGGTCTGCAAAAAAATCATCTATAAGGATAACGGGTGCTTCCTTTTTCTTTCTTTTAATAATTTCTCCCTCTGCAAATCGCAACGAAAAAGCAAGACTATATGCTTCACCGAGAGAACTGTACTCTCTCATCTCTTTTCCGTCAAGATATATAGCAACATCGTCAAGTTGAATTCCATAAAGCGTCCTCTTTTTCGCTATCTCTTCCTTTATACTCTCTAAATTGTCGAGTTTAGACGTGGGCGACGGAGAGTATTTTATTTTAATTTCAGTTCTTTCACCTGAAACTCTAAAAAATAGCTCATCGATTATGGAATGTATTTCACTTATAATCATCTCTCTTTTTTTCTGTATTTCAACGCCAAGTGAAACCATTTCTTCCGAAAACACACTGAGAACATCCACAGGAGGTTTTTCGCTTTTCAGGAGAGCATTTCTTCTTTCAAGCAACGCATAATATTTAAGAAGCGCTTTATAATAACCATGGTCTGTAAAAATAAGTGTATGGTTTAAAAAATCTCTTCTTTTATCAGGCCCGCTCTTCACAACATCAGCAAGAGTATAATTAAGCACAAGGATGGGAAAATTACCGACAATCTCCGAGAAACTCGAGATTTTTTGATTGTTATACCTTAGTTCTCTTTTTTTGTCTCCGAGTAAAAAGTCCACAGTATCAATGCCACTTTCTCTTTCAAATTTTACGGATAAAAGAAAAAAATCTGCACTAAAATTAACACAATTAAGAATGTGATTTGTTAAAAAAGACTTACCGGTTGAAAGTATATAAATAGCTTCAAATATTGTAGTCTTACCAGAACCGTTCTGTCCCACGATGAGGTCAAACGAATCAGAAAATTCAAAACTCTTCTTCAGAAACTTCCTGAAATTTTCTAAATGAAGCGAATTTACTCTCATTCAAAAGGCTTTTGCGGCATTATTACATAAACATAGGAGTCATTTTCCTGCCCCTTTACAAGGACAGGATGAAGGGGTCCGTTAATACCAAATACTACAGTTTGGGAAGGAACATGTTCAATCCCATTGATTAATTTTTCGGAGTAAAACTGTAGAGCCATTTCAGTATTTGCGTTACACGGGATTTTTTCTTTACCTTCGCCAACCTCTGTTGAAACTGATTCAATCTCAAGAAAACCATTGGAAAAAGTCAAATTGATCCTCTCGTTGCCTTTGCTTGCAAGAATATCCACTCTCTTGAGAGATTTTAAAATCTCATCTTTATTGACCTCTGCAGAATATTGAAAATTCTCAGGTATAACAGTTTCGTAGGCAGGAAATTTGCCGTTGATAAGGAGGCTTATCAGAGTAAGATTAGAAAGTACAAATTTCATACTGTTTCCATCTGAAATAATCTTCACATTATCATCTTTACCTGGGTCAATTTTACTGAAAATATCCAGCGCTTTCCATGGAATGATAAAATTCATTTCAGGAAGATCAACTTCTTTCTTATTAAGTGCAAGAGCCGTGCTGTCGGTGGCAACAAAATTTATAAACTTATCTTTAGAATCAATTAGAACACCTTTAAATTCTTTTCTGCTTTCTTCTTTTTTTGAAGCTGCAAAAATAGTATTTTCTATAAGAAACCTAAGAAAACTAAGATTAAGGGAAAAAGAAAGTTTCTCTTCAACTTGAGGAAGTATAGCAAAAGCTTCAGGATTAAAACAATTTAAGCTATAAGAAGCGTTTTTCTGTTTAATTACTCCTTTTTTAGAAGATAGCTCAATCTCGGTAACATCATTCATATCTAGTTTTGAAATAATATCCTTAAATAAACTAAAAGGCAAGACAACTTCTCTAACACCGTCACTTAAATCCTCTATCTCACTCTCTAAAACACACTCAATACCTTGTTCAAGATTTGTTGCTATAAGGTTTACCTTCTCATCGACCCTGAGTAACACATTCTCAAGAATGGGTTCAATTGATTTAGATGGTATTACTTTTCCGATGTTACTTAATGTTTTCATTAACTCACTGTTAGAAGTTTTTATCCTCATTTTTCTCTCCTGTATTATTATTTTATACTTTTAATATATAAAAGATCATAATACTCATAATAAGTATTGTCTATAATGTGTAAATCTATTAAAGCTCTCTTTATATATCTAATTGTGTTCGTGGATAATTGTGTGGAGGGAAGTAGGAAGTTATCCACATTTTTGATAGGTTTTAATTTTTCCACAGTCACCCCCTACTTATCCACAGATTTGTCCACATTTTCATCTATTCCTTGAGTCTATTAATTATCTCATCGATAAGAGCTTTCATAGTTTCGTGGTTTTCAGCCTCTTCTTTAATTTTAGAGCAAGCGTACATGACAGTTGTATGGTCTCTTCCGCCGAAAGCCTCTCCTATAGCTGGAAGCGACTGATCTGTTAGCTCTCTTGAAAGATACATTGCTACCTGTCTTGGAATGACGATGTCCTGTGATCTTTTCTTTTCCGAAAGTTCATCGATTGGTACATTAAAATATTCTGAAACAGTTTTTTTAATTCTGTCGATTGAAATTGGTAACTTTCCCTCTTTTATAATATCTGAAAGTGCTTTTTCTGCAAACGGAAGCGTGATTTCCTCGTTAGAAAGAGATGCCTTAGCGATAAGCCTTATTAGTGCGCCCTCAAGCTCTCTTATATTTGAGAATATGTTTTTAGCGATGTAAAAGAACACTTCATCACTTATCTGAATGCTTTCTATCTCAGCTTTTTTCTTCAAAATTGCAACGCGGGTTTCGAAATCAGGAGGCTGAATATCTGCGACCAGGCCCCATTCGAATCTTGTGGTGAGTCGCTCTTCGAGTGTAGCTATATTCTTAGGGGGACAGTCTGATGAAAGGACAACTTGCTTCCCCGCATCGTGTAGAGTATTGAATGTGTGAAAGAATTCTTCCTGTGTCCTTTCTTTGCCTGCAAGAAACTGGATATCGTCTACGAGTAAGACATCAACTGACCGGTAATATTTATGAAATCTATCTATAAGGTCACTGTTGCTCTGGGCGTTTTGAATTGCGTAAATAACTTCATTTGTAAATTTTTCTGTTGTTGTGTATATAATTTTTAAACCAGGATTCTTTTCTAGGAGATAATGTGCAATTGCCTGAAGCAGGTGAGTTTTTCCAAGGCCCACACCTCCATAAATGTATAAAGGATTATATGCTCTGCCTGGATTGTTTGCTACTGCAGTCGTTGCAGCATAAGCCAATCTATTACTATTGCCAACAACAAAGTTCTCAAAAGTATACTGCCTGTAAAGAATTACATTATTTATTACAATATTCTGCTGGGGCTCGTTTTTTCTTTCCTCAACAATAAAACTTACCTTTATTTCCTTGCTTAATAATTCAGAGAAGGTTGTCTGAATAAGGGAAAGATATTTTGTTTCAAGCCAGTCTTTAACAAATTGGGAGGGGACTTTAAGGACTATTTCATCTTCCTTTTCTTCCTGAAGAGCGACGGGCTTAAACCATGTTTCGAGTGTTGGAACGCTCAGTCTTGTTTTCATAAGGGTAAGCGCCTTTTCCCAGTTATTCATAATTTCACCTTCTTTCCTTAATTTGAATTATATAAAAGTTTTGAATTTTTAAAATTGCAAAATAAATTTAGAATAAATCTAATAAAAAATTAGCTTCAGGCCTGAAAAGTCGCTTCAATTCTATGATTATTCTTAAAGTGTCCCCGGGTATGCGAATAGAAACTGTTGCCTTGTAGCTAATGTAAATTTAATTTCTCTATATTTAAAGAAATCAAATCAACTTTTACTTTTCTGAGCTGATTTCCTCTTCTAGCCTGAAACCATTTTTATGAAGATATTGTTTTTATCTATAAAAGATTCAAAACTCATTTATTTTTAATCTCAAGCAATCTCTTTCTTGTGTAAGGGACAAGACCTCCTGCATCAATTATGTTCTGCCTTGCCTTTGGAAGTGATATTATCTTAAATCTTTTACTTTTTGTCTTGTTTATTACCCCTTCCTTTAAAAGTTCAATCTCGTCACCTTCATCTGCTTCTATATCAGGGGATATTATCATCCTTAACCCAAGATTTATAGCATTCTGTAAAAATATCCTCGCAAATCCCTTTGCAATAATTATAAAGTCATATCCTTTTAAACATGATACGGCTTGCTCCCTTGAAGAACCACAGCCAAAATTATTACCAGCAACAATTATACTACCTTTTGGAATTTCATTATTTTTAAGTTTTGTATTAAATTCTTTATTATCAGCAAATGCAAACTGTGGTGTTTCTTCTGGGAGAACAGTTGCCATAAACCTCCCTGGATATATCATATCCGTAGAAATATCATCAATAAGTTTAAGAACAACTTTTGACATATTATCCTCCTCCTTTCCTTGGATCTGTTATAAGACCTGTTATTGCACTCACAGCTGCAACAGCTGGTGAACAAAGATAAACTGCTGCATTTGGATTTCCCATCCTTCCTTTAAAATTTCTGTTCGTTGTTGAAAGGGCAACTTCACCATCTCCAAGTGCCCCTTCGTGAACACCAAGACAACAACCACAACCTGAATTCATAATTATTGCCCCTGAATTCATAAGTGTCTCAATATACCCTTTTTTCAACGCTTCACGATAAATACGCCAGGATGCAGGAAATACAAGCATTCTCACACCTTTTGCAATCGTCTTTCCTTTTAGTATTTTTGCAGCAACTTCAAGATCATCAAGTCTGCCATTTGTGCAAGAACCTATAACAATCTGATCTATCTTTTTACCTTCAACTTCATTCACAGGACTTGTATTATCAACTTCATGTGGACAGGCTATCTGTGGGGAAATTTTAGATGCATCAATCTCAATAACACTATCATAATGTGCGTCCAAATCTGGTGTTATTATATCAATCTTCTCTTTCACTTTTGCCTCTTCCCTTAAATACCTGATTGTCTCTTCGTCGGAAGGAACAATGCCTGATGTTGCGCCTGCTTCAACAGACATATTGCATAAAGTAAGTCTACCTGAAACAGACATATTCTTGATAGTATCACCATGGAACTCAATAACTTTATAATTTGCACCCTGAGCACTTATCTTACCAATAAGATAAAGTATTATGTCTTTTGGCAGGACATATTTAGATAATTTTCCATTTACAATCACTTTTATTGTTGGAGGAACTTCTACATTAAGTACAGCACCCAATGCCCAGACACTTGCCATCTCAGTTGCACCTATCCCGAATGAGAATGCCCCAAGAGCACCGTGAGTTGTTGTATGACTGTCAGTTCCAACAACAACATAACCTGGTCTCACATAACCATATTCAGGAAGTATCTGGTGGCAGATACCGCCTTCATCTGACCTTATATCGTGAAATTTTTTTATTCCTTGCTTTAAGACAAATTCCCTTATCCTCTTCTGGTTTGTTGCAGTCTTTGAACTTTCAGCAGGGACCCTATGGTCAAATATTATGACTATATTTCCAGGGTTAAAGACCTTTGGTTCAAGGTTTGTATCTTTATAAATTTCAAGAAATTGATTTATTACGAGAGCAGCATTTTCGTGGGACATTGCGACATCGACCTTAGGTTCCAAAACATCTCCCACTTCAACAGTTTTCTGATTCGTTGCCCTTGCAAGTATTTTTTGAACAATTGTCATACCCATAATCACTCCTTGTATTTACTTGTTAATCTCTCCCCTGGAAGAAATTTCTCTTCAAGTTTTCTATATTCTCCCAAACCGACAAATTGGGTGTATTCCGAAAAAGATGAAAGCCAATGCGTCTCACCTTTTAAAATACCTGTTGGAGATTTCTTCAATGTACTAAAGAAATCTGTTAATGCCTTATGCATAACCATAATAGATGCAACAGGTATTGATACCCTACCAACTTTCATCTTAGCAAGTTCTGGTATTGGGATAAGTTCAGTCTTAACGCCAGTAACTCCATCCATAAGATTTACTGATATTGGACCTTTCACTTCCTTCACAGCCATTTCAATATCACCCCTTGTCTTTATACCATCAATGAAAGCAAGGTCTGCTCCATTTTTGAGGTAAAGATTACATCTTCTTATTGCCTCATCGAGTCCGTAAACAGAATAAGCATCAGTCCTTGCATTTATGATAAAATCTTTATCAATTTTATCCCTTACATTTGCACAAGCCCTGACCTTTCCAGCCATCTCTTCTGCAGGTATCACTTCCTTCCCTGCCATATGACCACATCTTTTAGGGAATACCTGGTCTTCTATGTTCATTCCAGCAGCACCCATTACAATAAGCCTTTCCGTAATGTAAGCTGCATTGATTGCATTACCTCCGCCAGTATCAATATCTGCCATAACAGGAATATTTACAGATTGAATGATGTTCAATGTTATATCAAGAATATCTTTCATCTGAACAAGACCAACATCGGGTTTACATAGAAGTGAACCAGCGACACCAAAACCAGAAATTTGGATTGCTTCAAAACCACAGGATTCTATAATTTTTGCACTAAGGGCATCGTGACAACCAGGAACAACAATTGCCCTTCTTGCCATAATTGCTTTTCTTAATATTGTTGTTTTTCTCATATTTTCTCCTTTAATCTTTTGTAATCTAAACTCTTTTTCATTAGATTATAGTTTTTTTGCTATTTCTTCAGCCATTTCAATGGTTGTATTATTACCACCCATATCATAAGTCCTTACTTTACCTTCTTTTATAACAAGTGCAACTGCTTCTTCAACCCTTTTTGCATTTTCAATCTCACCAAGCCATTCAAGCATTATCTTTACTGCAAGTATTGCTGCGATTGGATTCACTTTGTATTGACCTGCATATTTTGGTGCAGAACCGTGAGTTGGCTCAAAGACAGCAAATTTATCACCTATATTTCCAGAACAGCCAAAACCAAGACCTCCTACCATCTGTGCACACAAATCTGAAATAATATCACCATAAAGATTCGGTGCTACTAGAATATCATAGTTTAATGGGTTCTTTAAAAGCCACATAGTTAACGCATCAATATTAGCATTATCAAATATTATCTCTGGATACTCTTTTGAAATATCTTCTGCAATCTCAAGAAACATACCATCTGTTGCCCTCACAACATTCGCTTTGTGAACTACTGTTACTTTCTTTCTTTTGTTTTTTCTTGCATAATCAAATGCCTTCTTTATAATCCTTAGAGAATTTTTTTTAGTATTTATCTTGCAGGAGATAGCATAATCATCTGGAGAAAGGTTTTTAAATGGTTCAAATTGTTTAGAAATCTTTGATAATGTATCTTGAAGTTCTCTTGGAACTGGTTTGAATTCAACACCAGAATAAAGGTCTTCTATGTTTTCTCTGAATATAACAAGGTCTATACCTTCCTTAAAATTTAATGGGTTATTAGGGTACGCCTTGCATGGTCTAAGACAGGTCCAGAGGTCAAAAAGTTGCCTCATCCTCACAATAGGTGAACGATAAACATATCCTTTTCCTTTTAGTTCAGGTATAAGTTCCGCTTCTGCTTTCTTTACTGGTTTTGAAGTGATTGCACCAAATAAAGCAGCATCGACTGTTTTCAACATCTTTATAGTTCTTTCAGGAAATGCATCACCTTCTTTGCACCAGAATTCCCATCCAATATCTCCATAGATATATTCGGCATTTAACCTTAACTTATCAAGAACAATTTTCGCAGCATCCATTACATCCTTTCCTATTCCATCACCAGGCAGCCAACCAATCTTATATTCTGACATAAATAACCTCCTTTCTTGAGCCTAAATTAAACAATTTTTTACT
>CAZJKI010000003.1:21853-45178 GCA_964546685.1 uncultured Caldisericum sp.
TCTATATAGAATTTTAATATTTTTTGAAAAACTTGCAAGTTTTCGAACAGGTACGGAGCACGATGAACAAAAATAAATGGTACAACCCGAAATCGATAGGCAAATCGCACATAATGTCAGGATTGTTAAGGTCCAGCATATTTGATGTAATTAAGAGTAAGATCTAGTATTATTTCTTAAAATTTTTGTGGAATACAAAACAGGCTGCCTTGCTAAAATAAACCCCCAACTACATAATGAAGGAGTTATATTAGTATTTGAAGGTCGTAAAAACAAAAAAGGGGGGTCTACGCCCCCGCTTTTTTAAAGCCCAGAATCCCTATTTTACGGACTCTTTTAGTTCTTTTCCGACTTTGAAGTAAGGAACTGTCTTTGCAGGGATAGTTATCTTCTTTCCGGTTCTTGGATTTACACCGTTTCTTCTTGCTCTTTCTCTTGTTGCGAAAGTGCCAAATCCAATGAGTGCAACTTTCTCTCCCTTTTTCAGAGCTCCCTTAACTGAAGCTACAAACGCATCGAGCATTGCCTCAGCATCTTTCTTCTTCATCCCTGTCTTCTCGGCAATAGATGAAACAAGTTCTGGTTTGTTCACGCTTTTTCACCTCCTTTCTTTGCAAATCGCATTATTACTCACTTTATTAAGTTATAATAGATTTTTATTGCTTGTCAAGAGGTTTTTGAGGGAATTTTTACATTTTTTCTTATTTTCTTGGGCATAAAAATTTAATAAACCTGAATTAATCTATATTATTTGGTAGTTAAAAATTTTTAAGATTTTTAAATATTTTTTGTGAAAGGGCCGATAAATTTTATTAGGATAGACATAAAGTACAGAAATTGCAGGATATTTAAGGTTAAGTACAGTAATAATTTACATAATTTTATTGTTCTTTTATCTTGAAATTTTTGTATAATGACTGTGAAGGAGATACGAGATGATAGAGAAGGTAATAAAAAGAGATGGGCGGGTCGTGGAGTTCGACCGTAGCAAAATTACGAATGCAATTCTTAAGGCAGGAAATGTAACTCATGAGTTCAGTTCTGGTGTTGCTGAATTTCTTGCAAACATAGTCGTTACAGAACTTGAACAGGAACACGACGGAGAGGTTTTTAGCATTGAGGTAATCCAGAATAAAATTGAACATGTACTTATGAGAAAAGGTTTTTATGAGACCGCAAAGGCGTTTATTATTTATAGAGAGCGCAGAAAAGAACTCAGAGAATTAAAGACACACATAACTCCAAACCTTCTTGATGAATATCTCGATCAGGGCACATGGGAAGTACATGAAAATGCAAACATAGACTATTCAATACAGGGCCTTAAGTCATACATTGCAGGTAAGGCTGAGCAGATATATTGGCTTGAAAAAGTCTATCCTGACAAAATTGCTGATCTTCATAAAGACGGATGGGTTCACATACATAACCTTTCTTTTCTGGGTGCTTACTGTGTAGGCTGGGACCTCGAGGACTTAATAAAGAGAGGCTTTGGCGGTGTTGAAAGCAAACCTTATTCAAAACCTGCGAAGCACTTCTCTGCAATTCTTGGACAGATGATGAACTTTCTTTTCACGCTGCAGAATGAAGCGGCAGGCGCGGTTGCTTTTAGTTCGTTTGATACGTTTCTCGCTCCATTTGTCAGATACGATCACCTCGATTTTAATGGAACAAAACAGCAGATACAAGAGTTTGTATATAATATGAACCAGACAATGAGGACAGGAGGGCAAAGCCCATTTTCAAATATTACCCTTGATATTTTGCCACCCCCTTTATTAAAAGAGAAGCATGTAATAATAGGGGGCGAAGAGAAAGCCGAGAGGTACGGAGAATTTCAAGATGAAATGGATTTAATAAATAGAGCATTCTGGGAAGTAATGCTTGAAGGAGACGGTAATGGCAGGCCTTTTACCTTCCCTATTCCAACAATTAATGTAGATAAAGAATTTTGCTGGGGAAGAGATTCTAATAAAACGATGTGGGAAGCAACAGCAAAATATGGAATACCGTACTTCGCAAACTATATTAATTCTGATTTGAAACCAGAAGATGCTCGCAGTATGTGTTGTCGATTGAAGCTCGATGTAAGAGAACTTAAAAACAAAGGTGGCGGATTGTTCGGTGCAAACCCGTTAACTGGCTCCATTGGGGTCATTACGATCAATATGCCGAGGATTGGGTATGTTTCGAAAAATGAAAAGGAATTTTTTGACAGATTATCTGATATTATGGATGCAGCGCGGAATGCACTTGAAGAGAAAAGGAAAACAGTTGAAAAGTTTACCGAGCAAGGGCTATACCCTTATTCTCAGGTATACCTCGACGCAATTAAACAAGCTACAGGACATTACTGGGATAACCACTTCTCCACAATCGGGCTTATCGGAATGAACGAAGCCTTGATCAACTTTTTAAGGGAAAATCTTACAACCAAGCAGGGAATTAATTTTACAATTAAAACTCTTAATTTTATGAGGGAAAAACTCGAAAAATATCAGGAAGAGACAGGCCATATGTATAACCTTGAGGCGACGCCAGCAGAGTCAACAGCTTATTCCCTTGCACTTAAAGACAAGAAGAAGTACCCAGAAATTATTGTTGCAAATGAAGAGAACTTTCTAAAAGGAGACGAACCTTATTATACCAATTCAACGCAGCTCCCGGTTGATTATACTGATGATCCATTTGAGGCAGCAGAGAAACAGGGAGAAATACAATCTTTGTATAGTGGTGGAACGGTTTTGCATTTTTTTCTTGGTGAAAGGCTTACTGATGGAGATTATGCAAAAGTTTTTGTGAAGAAAGTTCTTGAAAATTCAAGGCTGCCTTATATTACTCTTACTCCTACCTTTAGCATATGCCCAAAACATGGTTATATATCGGGAGAACATGAATATTGCCCTTACTGCGATGAGGAAATGGCGCAGAAAGAAGACAACAGCAATGCACCAAAATTCTTTGTGGAATAAAAATGGAAAACATAGAAAGAGAAAGAAAACCTGGATTAGTGCTTCTTACACATACTCCGAACCCTGAGCTAATTGTGGCAACTGCAATGAGGCAGAGCAGGTTTAAGGGTGGAGTAGTTAACATAGAACTCAGTCAGAACGATATTAAGAGACTCATAGAACTTGCTGTGTCGCTTAAACATTTTTCTGTTTTTGAACACATCAGTTTTACTTTTGCTATCGAGGGAATTTCAAGGTCTTGCTCTCATCAGTTTGTGCGGCACAGATTTTTCTCTTTCACTCAGCAGAGCCAGAGATATGTAAAGGAGCAGGGCTTTCCTTTTGTTATTCCTCCCACCATTAAAGATAATAAGAATGCTTTAAGTAAATTTGTAAAATTAATGGACGAAATTGATGTTCTATACAGGGAACTTTCTCAGCTTGTGCCTGTTGAGGATGCCCGTTTTATTCTTCCCAATGCAACCGAAACAAAAATGGTAGCAACTGCTAATGCAAGGGAACTTATGCATTTTTTTAAACTAAGGCTTGCTTCGCAAGCTCAATGGGAGATAAGAGAACTTGCAGAAATTATGTTTAAAGAGGTTAGTAAAGTAGCTCCGGATATTTTTAACGAAGATAATATTAAATTTTTCGAATAGAAACTTTTAATTAATTTGTCATACTTTTTATAATATCGAAGGATGAAAAAGAAATATAAATTTGTTGTATTGATAATTATTATTAGCGTATTAGTATCAGGATTTTATGGTTATTTCGCATTTTTTGGGACATCTCCGTATGCCCCTTATTTTCTTAGCAACCTTATGGCATCATCTTCACAAGTCAGAGATTTTAACGAAAGTGATAGAATCTTGATTGTTGCGCCACATCCGGATGACGAGACAATATCTGCAGGGGGCATTATTCAAAGAGCAGAAGCAGCTCATGCCACGGTAAAAGTTCTTTACCTAACCTATGGAGATCATAATACTCCTGCTTTCTGGGCTTATAGAAGAAAACCATTGATTTTTCCTTCTGAATACAGGAAAATGGGCGAGGCAAGGAGGCAAGAGGCAATAAATGGGACTGAAGTATTGGGGCTTACTGAAAATGACTTGATATTTTTGGGTTATCCTGATTTTGAGACTTTAAACATCTGGGAGCGTTACTGGAATGGTGATAAAGCTATTTTTGATAGGACTACCGCTACATCATCTGTTCCTTATAAAGATGCATTTAGGTACGGTGCAAAATACAACAGTGTTGAAATTTTAAAGGATTTTAAAACAGTTTTCAAAAGTTTTAATCCTACCGTTGTGATCTACCCATCTCCTTTTGACCAGAATCCAGACCATCAATCTGCTTCTCTGTTTACCAAAGTGACCCTTTTGAGCCTTAACGAGCATCCATATGAGCTGCAGTATATTGTTCATCAATGGAATTTCCCAAAGCCACAATTTTATAACCCTCTGTCATTTATCCTTCCACCAACCTCTTTTAAAAGTCTTACTATTGAGTACAAAAATTTTAATCTTACGGACAGCGAAGAATCCAAAAAATACGATGCAGTGCTACAATACAAAAGCCAGAGAGCTAAAGGCAACAAGCCTTTCTTTCTTGTGAGCTTTGTAAGGGAAAACGAGCCATTCTTTAATGAACAAGAGAGCTCTATATCACAAAATGCAGCTGTTTTTAACCTTTTGCCTTCTGATTTTCTTTTTGGAAAGCCTGGAAAAGGGTTTGAAATAACAAATATCAACATTAACCTCGTAGACCAAAATAACATTAAGGCTCATATTGAACTTTCTCAGGATCTCGGCATAGGCTCTTTATTACGTGTATATATGTTTCCTTACTGTGATAATATTGATTTCGCACAAACTCCCAAATTTTTGATAGAGGTTGAAAACGGCAAGCGGCTAAAGGTTGAAAATATCATCGAAGGAAAAGTGGTTGACAATAATATAAAAATGAACATCAATGGCAATAAGATTGATTTGCTGATTTCTGTTAAACTTATAGGTTGTGCTGATAAATTTTTCCTGCATTTCGAGGGAGGCTATGTTGATGTTGGATTATATAAAACTCCCTGGCAAGTTTTTCAGTTAAGATAAATTTATCTCGCTGTCTATCCTTTTGTATTTTGCAAAAATTGTTATAAGTTCATAAAATCTTATGTAAGTTTTGGAAAAGAGCGTGAAATGGAAGAGAGAAAATCAAAATGGTCTATAAGAGGTAAAACTTGTTTAATAACTGGAGCAACCTCTGGCATTGGCAAAGTAACTGCGATGGAATTAGCAAGAAGAGGTGCAAATATTGTTTGTACGGAAAGAAATATTAAAAAAGCAGAAAAGGTTAAAGGTGAAATTATATCAAAAACTCAAAATCTTAATATTGATTTTCTGGAATGCGATTTATCATCTTTTAAATCTATCAAAAACTTTGTCGAGAGCTTTAAGTTAAAGTACTCGGCTCTCCATGTACTGATAAATGATGCAGGAGTATGGAACGCTAAAAGAAAACTTTCAGAGGACGGAATTGAAAATACATTTGCTGTTAACTATCTTGCTCCGTTTTTACTGACAAACCTGTTGCTCGATGTTATGAAGCAAAGTGCTCCTGCAAGGATTATAAATGTTTCATCAGAATTTCACAGGAGAGGTAAGATAGATTTTGATAAACTTGAATTTAAGAAACACTATAATAGCATACAAGCATATTCCCAGTCAAAACTCGCGCTTATTCTTTTTACAAAGATACTCTCGAGAAGGCTTAAAGGAACGGGTATAACCGTAAATGCAGCACACCCTGGGCTTGTGAAAACAGAAATATTCAGGGACCTTCCTTTTGTGTTGAAGAAGGCAATACATCTTTTTGCCTTAACCAATGAAGAGGGGGCAAAGACCTCGATATATCTTGCAACATCTAAGGAAGTTTCAAATATTTCAGGAGAATATTTCGCAAGGGAGAAAATTACAAAATCCTCTGATGAATCATATGATATTGAAAAGGCAAAAAAGCTCTGGGATGTAAGTATTGAATATGTGAGGGAATATATAAAAAATTCTGAAATTTAAAGTTATTGAAGTGATAATTATTACTCGGGGACTAGAACTCCATAATAATGTCTTATGGGTTGTTTTATAGACAAAGTATTATATAATTATTACCAGATATGTAATAATTTATTTGGGAGGTAATTATGGATGAGATATTAAGAGTAGACAGCATTTATCTTGAAAAAGAGAAAAGGATAATCATAAAGGATCTTTCTTTTTCTGTGCCAAGGCATTCTATATCTGCAATCCTTGGAAGGAATGGTGCTAATAAGTTAATTTTAATTCACTTCTGTTCCTTTGTTTTACCCTGCCATGAATTTTTGGGCAGGGTTTTTAATTTTCTAAGTCTGTAGCATTCCTTTTCGTGAAAACGAGCATTTTTTCAAAACCTCGCTATCTTATCTCTAAGAAGAGTTCGAGGCTAATGTGCCCCCCGCGAGTAAACTTTAGTATATTTTTTGTGAAGTAGTTTGAAATTTTGCATTTCAAGAAAGAATCATTAATATAATAGTGGTATTTTAGGATATTTTAAAATTAAGGAGGATAAATATGAATAAAAGAAGATTGTGGTCTTTCAACTTTACAACAGCCACTCTTGTGCTAATACCTGCAGCAATCGGCATTAACTACATTGGTAAATTGTTTGCGGGAGTTTTGAAGTTACCCCTCTGGTTGGATTCGATAGGAACAGCTCTTGCAAGCATGTTATCAGGACCTATTGTTGGGGCAATTTCGGGAGCAATAAATAATGTCATTTATGGTCTTACAATGGACCCCATTTCATTTGTCTATGCGCTTACAAGTATTGCAATAGGTATTGCTGTGGGTGTTATGGCATACAATGGTATGATCAAAACACTATGGAAGTCCATTATCGCTGGTGTTGTAGTAGCAATCGTGGCTGCAATTGTTTCTACTCCTCTCAATGTTATATTTTGGGGTGGGCAAACAGGTAATGTCTGGGGAGATGCTCTGTATGCTTATTTAATTGCTCATGCCGTTCCAACATGGATTGCATCATTTTTAGATGAAATAGTTGTTGATTTCCCTGATAAAATAGCGACAATGATTATAGCATTTTTAATATTCAAGGGATTGCCCAAAAAACTTATTCTACTTTATCAGAGCGGTGAGACCATCGAAAAACTTGACTGAGAACAATTAAATTAAGAGCTTTATTGAAAGATAAGTAATGACGAAAACTTTAAGTTTATATGTTGAGAGGAATACCTTTATCCATAGGATTGACCCTATAAACAAGGTCTTATATGCTTGTGTAGTGGTTGCGATTACCTTCATTCTTCCTTATGAACTTGTAGGTGCACTTCTCATACTTGTAAGTATTCTGGTTTTATTGGCAGGTAAAGTTTTTAGGAAAGTTATTCCCTTGATAGAATTTAGCTTTATTATAATGTTGTCAATTGTAATTATCCAGGGACTTTTTCATCCAGGTAACAGAATACCTGTATTTCACATTGCGAGGATTACCTTTTATAAAGAGGGTTTATTGTATGCTTTTAATCTAAGCATGAGAGTGGTAAATATTCTCCTTGCCTTCGCAATTTTAGTTCTCACCACGAAACCATCCGAGCTCATAGAAGCACTTGTTAAGAAAGGTCTATCGCCAAGATTTGGGTATGTGTTAAGCTCGGCTCTACAAATAATACCAGAGATGATATCTACTGTTGATAGCATAATGGATGCTCAGAGGTCGCGCGGGCTCGAAACAGAGGGTAACATTGCAGTTCGTATTCGAGCTTTTTTCCCATTAATCGGGCCAGTAGTCATGAGTTCGCTTATTGAGACAAGAGAGAGGGCGATGGCGTTAGAAGTGAGGGCTTTCAATTCAAAGGAAAAGAAGACTTTTTTGAGCGAAAGACTGGCAATTCGTTCTGACATGGTAATAAGAGTAAGCCTTTTTATAATGTTGGTACTCTCAATAATCCTGAAGGTGCTTTTATGAAAAAAATTATTGTAGAGAACCTAAAATATCGCTATCCTTTATCTGAAGATCTGGCCCTAAAGGGAATAAGTTTTGAAGTAGAAGAAGGCGAATTTATTGGAATTGTAGGCAGGAATCTTGCTGGAAAATCAACACTCTGCCAGGCTCTTGTTGGCCTGGTACCCCATTTTTATAAAGGCGCTTATAGTGGGAAAGTAGAAGTTAGTGGAATGAGCGTGCTTAATAGTAACATAAGCGAACTTTCACGGAAGATTGGAATTGTTTTCCAGAACCCGTTCACTCAAATTACTGGAGCCAAACTCACAGTTTATGAGGAAGTAACTTTTGGTCTTGAGAATATGGGAATAGAAAGAAAAGAAATGGTTAAGAGAATTGAATATGTTTTACATTTACTCGATTTAGAGAAATACAAGGACAGAAATCCGTTTGAACTCTCCGGAGGGCAGATGCAGAGACTTGCTATTGCAAGCATTATTGCAATGAAACCAGGGATAATTGTTCTCGACGAGCCGACTTCTCAGCTCGACCCTCAAGGGGCAGAGGAAGTTTTCAAAGCAGTGCAAAGCTTAAGCAGGGAAGGTATAACAATAATAATGGTAGAGCATAAGGTAGAGAAAATAGCTCAATACACCGATAGAGTTATGCTGATGAGTGATGGAGGAATAGTAGACCTCAGCACCCCACAGAAAATTTTCTCGAAAGATGATCTGTTGGACTATGGTGTACAGGCACCGGTCTTTACAAGATTGTGCAAATCGTTAAATATTAAGAACAAAGATACAGGATTGTACCCTGCCACTCTGGGTGAAGCTTATGAATTAATGGTGAAATATGAACAGAATAGAAGTTAAAAATCTGAGATTTTCGTACAGGCACGGAGAGGAGGTTCTGAAGGAGATAAATTTAACTTTTAATGGTGAATCAACCGTGATAATTGGACAGAACGGTGCAGGTAAAACAACTTTTGTAAAATTGCTTAAAGGACTTTTAAAGCCAACAGAGGGAGAAATTTTTATAAAAGGGAGGAACACGAGAGAAGTTACTGTGGCGAAGTTAGCAAAAGAAGTAGGAATGGTTTTTCAAAATCCAAACGACCAGATTTTTAAGAGCAAGGTAATTGATGAAGTGATGTTCGGCCCTCTAAATATAGGACAGGGAATGGAAGAAGCAAAAGGAAATTCGTTAAAAGCCTTAAAACTTCTGGAACTTTCCGATAAGGTGGATGAAAACCCGTACGATCTTAGTTTGTCCGAAAGGAAATTAATAACAATAGCTTCGATACTTGCAATGGATACGGATATAGTAATTTTTGACGAGCCAACAATTTCACAGGATTACTTTGGTAAAATTAAAATAAAGAAGATAATCAAAGAGTTAGCAGAAAAGAGCAAGCTGGTTATTACCATTACGCACGACATGGATTTTGTTGCTGAGATATCAGAAAGAGTAATAGTGCTAAACCAAGGGGAAATTATTTTAGAGGGGAGTGCGGAAGATGTTTTTTCGAAGAGTGATATTTTGAAAAGTGCGTACCTAGAACAACCCGGAATAACCCAACTTTGTAAAAGGTTAGGATATGATAGAACATTTCTCACCCTGGAGGAGTTTTTAGATTACAGGTTAGCTAAAAATTAAGAAAAATATAGGACTTGAAAAAATTTTGTGAATGAATAGAATTACTTCATAAGGAGGTCTGTATGAAATATAGAGAAGACGAAAATCGCAACCTTGTGCTTGAAGATGGAACTGTAATTCCTGCTGATAAAAGGACTAAATGTGAAGTTTACAGCCGCATTGTCGGGTATTTAAGGCCACTGAGTCAGTATAACAGAGGCAAGCAGGAAGAGTTTAAAGCAAGGAAAACCTTCAATATCAAAAATGAAGGAGTGCCTTCAAATAAATAAACCTTCTTATTGAGAGTGCGCTAACTGCAAGAAGATTTTGCTTTTGTAATTTTTCCTGATATAGTTGTAAAAAAGCTTCCTTTCATGTGTAAAATTGGCTTAAATTCTTTTAAAAACTCTTTCTTTGCGTAAGAAGCTTGTATGCTTCCAACAAAAAATGTGTGATCGCCGTATTTTTTAAAATCTATCATCTTGCATTCGACAAATGCAACACAATCCTTAATTATAAGGGTTTTCAATGTTCTTGAAGGTAGCTTTTTTAATCCAAGTTTTTTGAACTTATCAAAGTTTTTACCTGACAGTGTCCCGCATGCAAGAGTTTCATTTGCCATCGCAATGCAAGGAATATTTATTATAAACTCTTTGCTCAACTTGATTAATTTATGACTGTATCTTTTTGGAGAAATCGAAACTCCTATCAACGGTGGGTTCCTCGATAACACGGTAAGCCAATCTACTGCTATGATGTTTGTTTTACCGTTTTTATCCCGCGCAGTTAAAAGATAAGTACGCATAGGATATATGCAACGTATACTATCCTTGATGTCTATAACCTCCACCTATAATCCCTCCTTAAAAAGTTATTTATCTTATTTGACAGGTTTTTACATATTTTAATAGTATATTTCTAAATTCTTCCAATTCTGATTCGCTAAACTGCTCTCTTTTAAATCCTTCCTTAACTGTTTTGACAAACTGCGCTTTCTGTAAGTAAAATTTTTTGGCTCCTATTACAAGTTGCCCAATTTTTTCAATTTCTTCTTTGTTATGAAAATTTTTTATAACAGTCACCCTGAATTCGTAACCAGGCGCCCTGTTCATTATGATTTCAATGCTTCTTTTTATTTTTTCTTTATCAATATTTACCTGTGTAATTTCCTCGTATCTGTCCATCGATGCCTTTATGTCCATTGCAATGTAATCAATAACACCTTTCTTTAAACCTTCATTAATTGCCTCCGGATTAGTGCCGTTTGTATCAATCTTTATTGTGAATCCCATATTTTTAATTGTTTCGGCAATTTCAATAAGGTCTGATTGTGTAGTTGGTTCTCCACCCGTAAACTCAACTGCATCGAGCATACCAACTCTTTTTTTGAGAAATTCAATAATTTCTTCTATGGGTATTTCCTCTGTGAATTTTTCAGGGATTACGAGCTCTGGATTTTGACAATAAGGGCATCTTAAGTTACACCCCTGCATGAAAATTATGGCGCAGGTATAACCTGGATAATCAATAAGAGAAAATTTTGTAAAACCACCTATGAGCATTTGTTCTCCTATATTTTAACCTGTTGTGCTTCTGTAGATTCTTAAAAGATCAAGAGATTTCAATTCTTCTTCGATCAGCTCTTTTTCAATTGAAAGAAATGCATCAACTACAACCGGGTCAAACTGCTTTCCTTTTCCTTCTATAGGAATTTTGAAGGCTTTTTCATAGTAAATAATAATTCCACCCGCAAATAAGGACATGTATGTTGCATACTCTAAAATCATTAGAATGCTTTTCATACAACTCATTTATATGTGTTTTCTTGATTTTTCCAAAACGGTTACAATGTATAAAAAATAGAGGTGAAAAGATGGATAATAAAGGTTTTGAAATGCCACCCGGGCAGAAGCCTTCTTTAAGGCTTTACTCACTTTCGATTTTTGGGAAACCGAAGAACATTGATAAGGAAAATTATAAGGTGAAAATAACGGGCGAGGTCGAGGAAGAAAAAGTTTTTTCTCTAAAAGAGATTCTTGAGTTGCCACATGTAGAAAAGCAATTTGATATCCACTGTGTCGATGGGTGGAGCTATCTTGGTCCTGTGTTTGAGGGAATATATCCCTATGAGTTATTCAAACAGATTAAGATAAAAGATGATGCAAAATTCGTGCTGATAAAGAGCATTGAGGGGTATACTACCGACCTGACCGTAGATTTTCTTTTAAGCAGGAATGTTATTCTTGCATTTAGAGTGGATGGAAAAGAACTGCTTTCTGAAAACGGATTTCCGCTTCGTCTCGTTGTGAACGGAAGATATGCTTATAAAGATGCCAAATGGATTGTTGAGTTTGAAGTTTTAAGCGAAGATAAAAGAGGATACTGGGAAGAAAGAGGATACAGCATCGATGCTGATATCTACAAAAACCAGAGAAGGGATTGGTGAACCCATTTTTCTGATTTCTTCAGCAATTCACTTCGTTCAATATAAATTCCGTGAAGGGCCACATTATTTCGAAAGAAAGACTCTTCGCCTGCAAAATCAGCAGACTTAGAGTGACAGTTTGGGCGGCAATTCGCTAGTTTGCAATTATAAATAAGAATTGTTAAAATATTGCAAGGAGGCAACACATGGCTATAAAGGTTGGAGATATTGTTCCTGATTTTTCTTTGAAAGACCAGAATGAACAGGAATTTAAGTTATCCAGGTTTAGAGGAAAGAGGGTGCTTCTTTCGTTTCATCCACTTGCCTGGACTTCAGTGTGTGCCAAACAGATGCAATCCCTCGAGGAAAACTTCAAGACATTTAAAGAACTGAACACCGTCCCTGCTGGGATAAGTGTTGATTCTGTGCCTTGCAAGAAGGCGTGGGCAGACAGTATAGGGCTTAAAAAGCTCAGGATACTTTCAGATTTTTGGCCTCATGGAAACGTCGCTTTTCTATTGGGATTGTTTATTGAAAAATTTGGATTTTCTGAACGGGCAAATATTATTGTGGATGGGCGAAGAAGGGTAATTTTTGTTAAAGTGTATCCAATAAGAGAACTTCCGGATATTGCTGAGATTATCGAGTTTCTTAAAGGTTCTTAATGGATGTTTTTGAAGCAATATTTGTTTTCCTGAATAATTTTGACAACCCTTTAAAGGAGTTTGAATAAAAAGAGGTGCAAAACCTCTACGAGATTTTTTCGAGGAGTTCTTCGGCGAGGTCCTTTATAATGAGGAGCTCCTCTTTTATTTTTTCAATTTCCTTTTTGCTTTCAACATAAAGAAGTCTTCTTGAAATGGCCTCAATCTCTTTTATAGCTGACTTCAGCGGGTCGTTTGCTTTTCTTTTTTTTATCTTTTTTACAATTTCTGCCGCTTCTTCTGAAGAAAGATTTTCTTTCTCTATAATTTTTATTACATTTCTCATAAGAATAAGGTCGTTGAGTTTTAGAAGTGTTTCGATATGTTTGGATGTTATAGGGGAAAGAGGATCGTTTAGCTTGTTTTGAAGATCTTCTGGGAGTTCAAGTAGAGATAGCCAGCGTATAATTGTGATTGGATTTTTTCCGATTGTTTTACATAGTGCGCTCACTGTGTGCGCAAAATCTTCCGGGACTTTTCGTCCCATCCTGTAATTTATGAGAAGTGATTTTATCTTTTTTCCGTGGGCAAACGGTTCGAGATAGTCTTTCATTGCCTTTGCTCTTTCAATAGGAGAAATATCCTCCCTCTGCAGGTTCTCTATAATCTGTATTTCCTTTATCTCTCTCTGGTCTCTGGGCTCCAGTACGATTGCTGGTATGTTTGTTTTACCTGCAAGAATTGATGCTCTCCATCTTCTTTCGCCTGAGATAATAATGTATTTAGAATCAGCTCTTCTTACAAGTATTGGTTCAAGTATTCCTCGTTCGATTATGCTGTTTGCGAGTTCTTTGAGTGAATCCTCGCTAAAATATTTTCGAGGCTGCTCTGTGTCTGGTACAATTTTGTCGATTTCTAAATCCATAACCCTGTTCAGGATTTTTTCCGTGGCAAGCTCTTCTACATAGCCTTTTGTGTATTTCGAAATAAAGTTATCAGGTAATCCTCTTCTATTTTCCGACACGGCTCAACACCTCCTCTACTATATTTTTGTATGAGACAGCACCTTTTGAATTAGGGGCGAAAGCAAATATATCCTCTTTGAAAGCAGGACTCTCCTCAAGGCGAACGTTTCTATGTACCACTTCTTTAAAGACAAGCTCACCAAAAGTATTTTTTATCCTTTCTGTTGCCTCTTTTGCAAGAAGCGTCCTTGAATCGAACAGAGTAATGAGAACGCCGAGTATTTTAAGAGACTGATTAAAAGTTTCCTTCACACTTTTAAATGTGTCAAGAAAGTCCTGCACTCCTTCAAGTGCCCATGGAGAAGGTGTTATTGGAATAAGCACATAGTGGGATGAAACAAGCCCATTTACCGTTAGAAGACCGAGTGACGGTGGAGAATCTATTACAATAAAGTCAAACATTTTATCAACAGGCATAACAGCTTTTTTTAGTTTTATTGGTGCATCTATTTCTCCTGCAAGCATTCTTTCAACCTTTGCGAGGTGAATGCTTGATGGAATTGCAAATAAGTTTGGGGTTTTTGTCTCTTGTATCAACTGACTGATGTCATAATTACCTTCTGAAAATGTATTATAAATAGTCTTTTCTGTTGTGTCAGGAGAGAAAAATACTGAAGTTGAATTACACTGAGGATCGGTATCGATTAGCAGAGTCCTGTAACCTTTTTTTGCGATTCCGGAACTTAAATTAATTGCCGTTGTGGTTTTACCGACTCCTCCTTTTTGATTTGCGATTGTTATAATCATGCAATCTCCTTTAAATTAATTTGATATTTCCCATCTTTAATATTTATTATTGCAACGGATTTTTTTGAATTTTCTTTTGGAAGCGAAATTGAACCAGGATTTAAGTGAATTCCCCAATCAAAATTTTCAATCACCGGTATATGGGTATGTCCGCTTATAGCAAGATTTATCTTGAATTTCTTCCCAGGACTTTTAAAATCTCCATTTTCAACTTTGTGCCCGTGTATCAAAAGGATCGAAACTCCATCTATGTAGACAAAAGCGTTTTCCTGAAGAATTGGATAGTTTATGATTAGTTGGTCAACTTCTGAGTCGCAGTTACCTCTTGAAAAAATGAACGCTTTATGAAAACTATTTATCAACTCCGCAACTATTTTCGGGTTATAATTTTCTGGAATTGGATTTCTTGGTCCATAGTATAAAATATCCCCCGGGCATTGTATGATCTCTACATCGTATTGCTTCATTACACCGAGTGCGCTTTTAAAATCATTTAAAAAACCATGTATATCAGAAATAATACCTATATTCATAAAAATTTCCTCCATATCTATATAGTTTACCAAAACACGAAGGAAATAAAAAATTATGGTTTAGTTTTCTTTACAAAATAAGGAATAACAATTGAAGAAGATAACGCATAGGCAAGAATGAGCAAATTAAAAATTAAAACGTATTTTACCCCCAGGATTGCGATGGCGAAAGGAAGCCACTGCAATTTAATAGCCCAACTCCCAATGGTTGAGGCGATAACACCTACATTAGCACCTTTATCAATTAACTCTTTAAAAAATGGAAAAAATACATAGGCAGGGCCTACCATTAGAGTTCCAAATATTGTACCTAAAAGTACACCTTTTAATCCACTTTCCTTTCCTATAATCTTTGCAATTTTTTCTTTGGTTAATACTTCTGAAACAAAACCAATAAGGAGAGCAACGGCAATAATAACAGGCAGAAGATTTAAGTAGTTTTTGGTAGCGTATACCAACCCTGAATATGCTCTTTTGGGATTTAAAACAATAAGTATAAATGCAAGTATTACTACGCTTGTTTCAATGGGATAATCTTTAAGAATTTTCTCTATCCTTACTTTCATATTAATAACCCCGTAATTATTGCAATGATTATTACTGATACGATGGCGAATAGATTTCTTGCGATGGCAAAGTTTTTGCCAAGATATTTTATTTCCATTGACAGCGTGATAATTCCAATCATTACCCATGAAGCAAGAAAGGCAGTTGCAAGAGAAACTGTACCTCCGTTATTAAAAACGTATTGAGCGATTGGATATCCTGTTGCAGCAGGTCCCATCATTATCGAGCCAGCTACCAAACCTGCTAAAATTCCTTTAACACCTGTAAATTCAAGAAGAAATCCTCCTACAGCCTCTTTTGAGAGAAAGCTTTGCAATAAACCTATCAGGATAAATACCGCAAAAATCCTTATTGAATTTTGTATGAATGATTTTCTGCTTTTTTTGAATGCTTTATTCAGTTTTGCTTTATCTTTTCGCAAAAACATGATATAAAGGATAACCGTAAAAACTATAAAGATAGTTCCAAAAATTAAAGTCATTATTCTACCACCGTGTATATTTTAAAATAAGGCCTTTATGAGAGTCTTTGAAGGATTATTTTTTTATTCTGATACAGCATTTACAAAAACCCAGTTTGTCCAGAGCATTACAAGGATGTCTACCGCCAAGATGATGAGGATGTTCATGATAATAGAGCTACTCCAGCCTGTTATAGTAAGGTTTCTCATTGGGTTGATTGCATATGTAATTGGGTTAATCTTTACAATCGCTTTTAACCAGCCAGGCATTACGTTTGCAGGAAACAATGCATTGCTTGCAAACATAAGGGGCATCGTGAGCATATTCACAATTGCCATCAATGTCTCTATTGTTTTTATCTTTGCAGCAAGTGCAAGTGAAACGCCACCGAGAATGAATGCTACCATCATTGCGATGATAAAAATTACAACGATTCCCAATATTCCTGTTTTAAATCTTACACCGAGTATCGTAGCTATTAAAACAATAATACCTGCCTGAATTACACCTTGAATTGCGGCTGAAAGCATTTTTCCGAAGGGTATTGCAGCTCTGTTTATTGGCGCTGCAAGAAGTTTATCAAGATAGCCGATTCTTCTGTCCCATACAATCGATGTACCCGAGAATATGCTTGTGAACATTATTGTCATGAGAATTATACCGGGCGTCATAAATGTGAGATAATTACCTGTGCCCAAAAAGTTTGCAGCTATCGGGTTACTTGTTAGCCCTGTCATCATATTTCCCATCAGAACGAGCCATATAAATGGCTGAATGAGCGTCATTAAAAGACGTGTTTTCTGTCTGAAGTATTTCTTAAGTTCCCTCAAAGCAACATAATAAATATCGTTGATAAGACATTTCATCTTCTTTTCCTCCTCATTGCAATACGTTGTTGAGCCACTTCTTCCCTCGAGCCTTCCGCTTCTCTTATAGTTCTTCCCGTGTAGGTTAAATATACATCATCGAGAGTAGGTCTCTTCAATCTTATAGATTCAATAATTATTCCTTCTTTTTGAGCAACTGCAAATACTTTTGGGATTAACTGGTCACCATTTTTCTCTGCGATAAGACTATAAATATTGTTTTCAAGAGCATTTACACTCTTTACGTCCTCGACAGTTTCCAGATTTTTAAGAAACACATTTACTTTTTCTTTTTCATTCCCAAATGTCATCGTGATAAGATCTCCCCCAATCTGTGATTTAAGGACCCCGGGCTTGTCGAGGGCAAGTATTTTTCCATTATCTATTATTCCCACTCTATCGCATAATTCGTCTGCTTCTTCAAGATAGTGGGTGGTGAGAAATATCGTCATATTATGTTCTTCTCTTAATTTTTTAATATAATCCCAGATTGAATGTCTTGTTTGGATATCGAGGCCAAGCGTTGGTTCATCGAGAAAAAGGATTTTTGGTCTGTGAATAAGAGCTTCTGCGATATCGAGTCTTTTCATCATTCCGCCTGAAAAAGACTCAACAAGGTCGTTTCTTCTTTCCCAGAGGCTAAACATATCAAGCACTTCTTTTGCACGTTTTTCGATTTCTTCTGTAGTCAGATGAAAAAATTTTCCTTGAAGAAATATGTTTTCATAAGCGGTAAGCCTATCATCGAGTGATGATTCCTGAGATGAATAACCCTTTACGAGTCTTACTTTATAAACATGCTTCTGGGCATTAACGCCGTCAAGAAAAATATTGCCATCCGTTGGCTTTAATAAACCGATTATACATTTTATTGTTGTAGATTTACCCGCTCCATTTGGTCCGAGAAATCCAAATATTTCTCCATATTGGACCGAAAAGCTTACGTCTTTTACTGCTTCAACGCCATTAGACGAGTAAACCTTTCTCAGATTTTCAACTACTATTGCTTCATTTGTAGTTTCATTCATCAGTAAAAACCTCCTTCTTGAGTAGCTCAAGTTTGTCTAAAAATTCATCGTATTTGTCTTTTAATATGTTATAAACTGCTTCGTATTCGTTTTTCCCTTTTTCTGTAATTGAGTATACAAGCCTGGGATGTGGTGATTCTTTTGACCACAATCCTTTTATCAAGCCTTCCCTTCGCAATCTTTTTAAGACAGGGTAAATAAATCCTGAATTTGCAATCCACATACCTTTAGAGTCTTCCTGGATTTTGAGCATCAGCTCCTGTCCGTAGAAATTCTTTTTATTAAGCAGGTGAAGAATGTAAAAAGCAATGAGTTTTGCGGAACTGAAGAAAGAAATCTTGAATGGGTTTCTTTGTTCAGATATTTTTTTGAACATTGAAATAAGCGTGCATTTTTTATTTGTTTCCATTTTATCACCTGATATATAAATTTTTACACATTATATGAGAAAACAAATTAAAGTCAATGACGTGCGTGCCTTGTATTAAGAAAACCTTACTTTATGCGCTATTTCTATTACGTCGACTCCTAAGGGGCAAATTTGAGAGCTTTTTGAGGTGGTAATACTTTAGGTCAAAAAGGGTAAAAATACCCCCTTAAAACGCGTTAGATTAGAGGATTTAAAGTTAGTATTTATGCAATCTCTACGGTACAATGCGGTGTTCTAAACTATGATTTTAGAGATTGTCTGAAAAACAAATGGCTTAAATACTGCATTCCTTTTTCAGGGATTTTACTACCCAGAGGTATAAAAGGTAAAAGTTATTATGTCTAATATATTCACTTTGTTTATGGGTTTGCCTTCAATATGCATTTTGTGTTATAATATTTTCTAAGGTTTTGTTTTATATGAACTTTTTTAAAAATAGAAGGATTTTCAAAAAAGGATTATTGGTGGGAATATGAAAGAGGAAATTTATATAAAAGGTGCAAGAGTCCACAATTTGAAGGATATTACACTGCATATTCCGAGGAACAGGCTCGTTGTTATTACAGGCGTTTCGGGTTCAGGAAAATCTTCTCTTGCATTTGACACTATCTATGCAGAAGGACAGAGAAGATATGTTGAGTCTCTTTCTGCTTATGCGAGACAATTTATTGGAGTAATGGAGAAGCCCGATGTTGATTTTATAGAAGGGCTTTCACCTGCTATTGCCATAGATCAAAAGAGTGCAAGTAAAAACCCTCGCTCAACAGTTGGCACGATGACGGAGATTTATGATTACCTCAGACTTCTTTTTGCACGTGTTGGTATTCCTCATTGTCCTTACGATGACACTCCTATTAAAAAGCAAAGCCCGGATGAAATTGTTTCACAGATAATGAGCAGAGTAGTTGGTAGAAAAATAGAAATCCTTGCACCAGTGGTTCGAGGAAGGAAGGGAGAATACAAAGCTCTGCTTGAAAAATATATAAAGAAAGGGTATGCGAGGGTAAAAATTGACCGTGTTATGTATTCTCTTGACGAAAATATTGAATTGGACAAAAACAAAAAGCATGATATAGACCTCGTTGTTGACAGAGTAAAAGTTGAGGAAGATGAAAAATCGCGCATAGAAGATTCTGTTGAGCTTGCTCTTACTGAAGGCGAAGGGGTGATGAAGGTTTTTGTGATAGATGATAATGAAGAACAACTTTTCTCTGAGAAACTTGCCTGTCCAGTTTGCGGTTTTAGCATGGAAGAGATAGAGCCCAGGTTATTCTCTTTTAATAGTCCTTTTGGTGCATGCCCTGAGTGTACTGGCCTTGGTTTTAAAATTGAACCCGACCCTGATCTTATTGTGAGAGACTGGAACTTATCCCTTACTGAAGGGGCAATTGAGATTCCTGGCTTTAGAGGAATAGATACATTCTCTCAACAGGTAATACTTGATACTGCAAGAGCTTATCAGATGGATACTTTCAAGCCGATGAAAAAGCTTACTGAGGATGAACTTAATGTTATAATGTACGGCACAGAAGGGAAAATACCTGTTCATTTTACTAATAAAGATGGCAGGACCTATGACTTCAAGGTGCATTTTGAAGGCGTTATCCCCCTTCTTATGAGAAGGTATTCTGAAACTACCTCTGAAATGATGAGAGAGGAGTATGAGAAATTTATGAGAAGGATTGAGTGCCCTGTATGTCACGGTAAAAGGCTTAAAAGAGAAGCTCTTGCAGTTACAATTCTGGATATGAATATCGCGGACCTTACTGCATTGTCCATTGAAAAGACATACGAGTTTTTTGAAAGGCTTCCAGAGAAATTAACCGAAAAGGAAAAACTTATCTCTCACCAGGTATTAAAGGAAATCTCAAACAGATTAAAATTTCTTCTTGATGTGGGACTTGGTTATCTTTCACTCAGTAGGCCTTCTGAAACACTTGCAGGTGGCGAGGCGCAAAGGATTCGTCTTGCAACTCAGGTTGGTTCCAAACTCGTTGGTGTGCTTTACGTACTCGATGAACCATCGATAGGTTTGCACTCAAGGGATAATGAAAAGCTACTCAACACCTTAAAGGAATTGAGGGACCTTGGCAATACTGTACTTGTGGTTGAACATGATGAAAAGACTATAAGAAATGCTGATTTTATTGTTGATGTTGGGCCGGGAGCAGGTGTAGAAGGAGGATATGTCGTTGCTACAGGGAATCTGAATGATATATTAGAGGAACCAAAATCTCTTACTGGCAAGTATCTTAAAGGTGAATTAGTAATCCCTGTGCCTAAAAAAAGAAGAAATAGCAATGGAGAATATGTTGCGCTTTCTGGCGTAAGCGAACATAACCTTAAGAATATCGATGTTAAATTCCCGCTTCATACTTTTATATGTATTACAGGAGTATCAGGATCTGGTAAAAGCAGTCTAATACAGGATGTGCTCTGGAAAGCACTTAAAAAGGAGATATATAACTCAAAGGAGGAACCCGGAAAGTATGAGAAAATTGAGGGAGTTAATTTTGTAGATAAGGTTGTTATTGTAGACCAATCACCAATAGGAAGAACTCCGAGATCAAACCCCGCAACTTATACGGGTGTGTTCACGCCCATTAGAGAGATATTTGCATCTTTACCTGAATCCCGCGCAAAGGGATACAAAGCAGGAAGATTTAGTTTCAATGTGCATGGAGGAAGATGCGAGGCATGCGAGGGAAATGGATTTATAAAGGTTGAAATGCAATTTTTGCCAGATGTTTATGTGCCATGCGAGGTATGTCATGGAAAAAGGTACAACAGAGAGACGCTTGAAATGAGATACAAAGGGAAAAACATTGCAGATGTGCTTGATATGACCGTAAGCGAGGCACTTGAATTCTTTGAGAATATTCCTGAAATAAAACGGAAATTATCTTTGCTTAATGACGTTGGTTTAGGATATATAAAGCTTGGTCAATCTGCTCTGACACTTTCGGGTGGAGAAGCACAGAGAGTTAAGCTTTCCTCGGAACTTCAGAAGAGAGGAACAGGCAGGACTATATATTTTCTTGACGAGCCTACAACAGGTTTGCACTTTGCAGATGTTCATAAACTCATAGATGTGTTAAATAGACTTGTGGAAAGGGGAAATACTGTTGTTGTTATAGAGCACAACCTCGATGTTGTGAAATCAGCAGATTATATTATAGATCTCGGGCCTGAAGGTGGTGAAAAAGGTGGATATGTTGTTGCAACAGGCACACCCGAAGAAATTATAAAAAAACCATTATCATACACAGGTCAATATTTAAAAAAGTTCCTTTTGCCTTAGATTAACGTGCGTTACCTTTTTTGTAAAGATTGACCTAATGCAAATTTGCAAACATAAAAGGCTTCTCTTAAGAGAAGCCTTTTAAAATAATTTCTACCTTATCTACACAATACCGTAGGCAAGCATGGCTTTTGCGACTTTTATAAATCCTGCAACATTTGCGCCTACCAGATAATTTCCTTTGCTTCCGTATGCTTCGGCAGCTTCAAGAGAAGATTTGTGTATGCTCTTCATGATCCACTGAAGTTTCTGGTCAACCTCCTCCCTTGTCCATAAAAGCCTCATGCTGTTTTGAGTCATTTCAAGCCCTGAAACAGCAACTCCGCCTGCATTTGCTGCTTTTGCGGGACCAAACAGCACATTGCTATTCCGGAAGACCTTTATTGCTTCAAGATAGGATGGCATATTTGCCCCTTCTGCGACTGCGATAACTCCATTTCTTATGAGTGCTTGGGCATGTTCTGCATTGATTTCGTTCTGAGTTGCACACGGAAGTGCAACATCAATATGTATACCTTCGTCTTTAATTACATCCCACACCGATTTACCTTCTAAGTACTTTGCATTTGGAAAACGGTCTAAATATTCCTTTATTCTTCCTCTTTTGATATTCTTGAGATCCATAATAAATGCAAGTTTGTCTTCATTGATTCCTTCTTCATCGACAATTGTACCGTTTGAATCTGAAAGAGTAATAACTTTTCCTCCAAGTTGTGTTACTTTTTGAACTGCGTACTGAGCAACATTTCCTGAACCGCTTACTGCTACTATTTTCCCGTTGAAATCTTTGCCTCTTGTTGCAAGCATCTCTGCTGCAAAGTATGTTGCACCATAGCCTGTCGCCTCTGGCCTTATAAGGCTTCCACCGAATTCAAGTCCCTTTCCGGTAAGAACGCCTGTGTGTTCATTTACAATTTTCTTATAGTAGCCGTACAAATAGCCAATTTCACGACCACCAACTCCAATATCTCCTGCTGGAACATCTGTATCGGGTCCGACGTATCTGTATAGTTCTCTCATAAATGCATAACAGAACCTCATAACTTCTGAGTTTGATTTACCCTTTGGATCGAAATCTGAGCCACCTTTACCGCCCCCCATCGGGAGAGTTGTTAAAGCGTTTTTGAATATTTGTTCAAATCCCAAGAACTTAATAATACCAAGATTTACTGTTGGATGAAATCTTAGACCACCTTTGTAAGGTCCAATTGCATTATTGAATTGAACTCTGAAACCTCTGTTTACATGGACTTCCTGATTATCATCTTCCCAGGGAACTCTGAAGATAATAATTCTGTCTGGCTCTACAATTCTTTCATAGATCTTTGCTTTTACAAACTCGGGGTGTTTTTCAACTGTTGGTTTTAAAGATTCCATTACTTCCGTTGCTGCTTGGATAAATTCAGGTTGGTCTTTGTCTTTTACTTTAACTTTTTCAATGACTTCATCGATAACTGACATTTCTTACCTCCTTAAAGTTTTTAAAAAAATTAGGAAAGGCAATTAAAACCCTTCCTTTTGTTTACCTTTTCTTTCAGGTGTTTTTTTGAAGACATGTTTCTTTTCATTTTTCTTCCTTTCTTATTTATACTAAATTAATCTATAACTTTACTCGGGCCAGTTTACGAATTGTTTACTTTTTAACTGCCTGGTTTGAGAAATTACTCTTTCCAGAATAAATTATAACTTTAATTTTTTGTTAGTCAAGATA
>CAZJKI010000004.1:0-45173 GCA_964546685.1 uncultured Caldisericum sp.
AAAAATCAGTCTTGACATAAAAAAAAATACAAATAAAATTTAATGTGAGGGATAAATGAGTAAAGAGGAACAAAAAAAGATTCAGTTAAAGGGTATTTTATTTGGGTTTTTATTTGTTATTCTCTCCATGGGGTTTTATCTAATTTCCCTGGTTCTCAATAAACTTGATTTCTACTGGTATTTTCTTTTTCCAGTCCTACTTCTTGTTTTTGCTGTTTTTATTCCAATTTCAATTTTTATTGCAAATAGATCCCGCTCCAGAAAAAAATAAATTGTTTTAAATTAAGCGCTTGACTTAGAGGTGCAAAAGTATATAATTGTTGCAATATATATTAAAAAGACGTTAAGTAAAGTGCACAAAGGAGGTAAATGCCGGTAAAAAACAGTGAAAAGTGTTGTATAAGCAAGTATTTTTGAAAAGGATTTTGTTTTAAAATTAGTTTAAAAGGAGGCGAAGTAGATGGCTGAAGAACAAAAACCAATTGTCTTTACAAGGAGGTCTTCAGGCCTTGTAAGGTCTGTATCTGCTTTCTCAGCATTTGCGCTTGTCATGTGCCACACCGTAGGAGGCGGCATTAACAAGCTTATGATTTATGCTGAGTACAACAATCCTGGTGCAAACGTTGCTCTTGCTTTTCTAATTACAGGTATCCTTGCTCTAGTCACTGCTTATGTGTATTCTGAACTTTCTGCTCTTATGCCAAGAACAGGCGGAGACTATATCTTTATATCCAGAGGTATCTCTCCACTTTTAGGATTCATAACAAGCTGGGGCTTCTGGTTTACAGAAGTACTTTCTTTTGGAATCATTGCCTTTTATGATATCCCTATCTGGGGACTCGGTTTGCAAATCGCAGGTTCTGCAACCAAAAATATAGCTTTGCTTGAGTTGGGTACAAAAATTTCTGGAATTGGCCCGACTTTTTGGCTTGGTATGCTTATGGTTGCAATCTTTGGTATCGTGGCGCTTTTTGGTATGAGAAAATATACGACTCTTATTAACGTTTTACTCATCCTTCCATTAATTGGAAGTATTATCATGATTATTGTTCTTTTAAAGAGTCCATCAGTTGCTCACCAGAGCTGGGATGCCGTATATGGATCGGGCATGTGGGATATGGTAGTAAAGCTGTCTAAACAGGCCACTGATCACTGGGTTCAAACACCACTTAACATGGGTGCAACACTTATGGCTGGTGTAGGTGGTATATGGGCATATATTGGTGTTACTGCTGCATCTTATGCTGGTGGTGAGGTAAAGAATCCTGAAAGAAATATGAGTATTGCAATGCTCGGTGGAGCTGCGGTAATCGTCTTTTACTATGTCGTACTGAGTATAGAAGTTTACCGTATGTTCGCAACTCCAGATGGCTCATTTATTTCTATGTATTGTAATGTATTTATGCATAAAGATTTATGGGGACAACTCACTGCTATATACCCGTATGCACCTAATCCATACCTGCCGACATTTGCTGCAGCACTTATGCCAGGACAACCTGTATTTCAATTTATCGCTGCTATATCCGCTGCAATATGGCTAATGAATGATATCCCAGTATTCCTTGTTGTCTGCTCACGTCAAATATTCTCATGGTCATTTGACAGAATGTTCCCTGAAACATTCGCGGCAGTTAATGAAAGATGGCATACGCCACATAATGCAGTATGGCTTACGACCGTCGGTGGTTTTATAGGAGTGCTCCTCTCATTTGTATCGGAGAAAGGACTTGCAGGCGCATGGGTCGCTGCTATGGATACGACAATGCTTTATGAATTTGCAGTCGTATTTGGTTCACTTGCTGCTGTCGTGATTCCTTTTGTAAGGCCTGACATTTATGAGAGAGGGAGAAGATTATCATGGTTTGGAGTACCCGTGATTACAATCTTTGGCATTATCTCGTTCCTTGCAAATTTCTGGTACCTCTTCATTTCGGGAGCATGGCTCAAAACAACCTCTGACCTTGTTCTTCAAGTCGTCTGGATGGCTCTTGGCGTTGCAGTCTTTGTGGGTTATTATATTTATAACACGAAAAAGGGAGTCGATGTAAGAAGCATTTATCAGCAGATTCCCCCCGCATAAAAAAATTGTGTTTAGGGAGGTAGGTGTGCTCTACCTCCCTCCATATATTTACAATAAGGAGGCAATGTGAAAAGATTATTTTTTTCTGTAGATGCACATGGTGCGAATTTTGTATGGAGAAAGTGGCTGAGTGCAGTGAATATGTATCACGCGGACATTTTAATACTGTCGGGTGATTTAACCGGGAAGGTTTTTGTTCCAATAATAAAACAGAATGACGGTACGTGGCAGTACAGCTACTTTGGTACAACTTTTACTCTAAAGAGCGAGGATGAAGTGAAGTCAGCTATCGATAGACTTGATAACGCAGCAATCTATTCCTTCCTTGCTACCGGAGCAGAAGTTAGTGAACTTCAGCATGATGAGAAAAAACTTCAAGACTTAATGAATAAATTGATCTGGGACAGGCTGGATCAGTGGCTTAAGATGCTTGTAGAAATGGTTGATACTTCGAAAGTTATGACAATTGTCATGCCGGGTAATGACGATTTTTTTATTTTTGATGATCTTATTAAGTCTTATGCTAATAAAGGGGTAATATATCCTTTGAATGAAGCAATTCAATTTCCTTATGGAATAGAAATGGTGAGTTGTGCCTATGTAAACCCTACTCCATGGAATACTGATAGAGAGGCTGATGAAGGAAAACTTGAGAAAATGTTAGAGACAGAAATTAAGCTTCTGAAAGATCCTCATTGGTCAATTTTTAATTTTCATGCGCCTCCTTACAATACAAAACTTGATATCGCTCCGAAACTTGATAAAACGCTTAAACCAGTTGTGTCTTTTGGTGAAGTGGAAACTAACCATGTAGGAAGTAAAGCAGTAAGAAAAGTTGAAGAAAAATATCAACCGCTCATGGGTGTGCATGGGCATATTCACGAATCTTTTGCATCTGATTACATAAGAAAGACACCTGTTGTAAACCCTGGTTCAGAGTATACAGAAGGTATTCTTCGTGCATTCATTATAGAGATAGAAGAGAACGGAATTAAGACTTTCTGGAAGATAGAGGGATGATTGGCATGCCATCAGAAAAAGAACTTGAAGAACAAGAATTAATTTTTTTTGCACTCCGTGATACTTTAATGAAAGAAGCTGAAACAAGGGGTATCATGATACGTATCCTGGGTGCCATTGCTTTTAGAATACACTGCCCTATATTTAAATATTATGAATATCGTGCAGGCAGGTTGCTTTCTGATATTGACTTTGCTGCTTATTCCAGGGACAAAAGAAAGATAGAAGAAATGTTTTCTGATCTTGGGTATGAAATAGATAAACATGCGAAATTTCTATTTCAGGGGAAAAGATATATTTTTTATAACCCCGAAGGTATACACTCAGATATTTTCTTTGATAAGCTCGAAATGTGTCATGATGTGAATTTTGCAGAGAGATTAGAAATTGATTATCCAACCATTTCTTTAGCAGACCTATTTTTTGAAAAAGTACAGATCGTACAGATCAATGAAAAAGATCTAATCGATACAGCAGTTCTTTTAAGAGAACATAACGTAGGGCCGGAAGATAAAGAAACAATTAACAGTGAGTATATTTCAACAGTGCTTTCAAATGACTGGGGATTTTGGAAAACAACAACCATGAACCTTGAAAAGATCTCTCAATATGTAAAAAATGCAGAGTTTTTTCAAGAATTAGATAAAAAAGACATTATCTCGAAGATTGAACTTCTCTTAAAAATTATTGACGATAAACCTAAATCTTTTTCATGGAAAATGCGTGGAAGAATTGGTGACAAAAGAAAGTGGTACAGAGATGTTGAGGAATTTGAGCGATAATATAAAAAGTAGAAAGAATGTTCATAAGATTATAATAGAAAGGCGTTCTATAACAGTATTTAAGAATAAGCCAGTTGAAGAAGCAGCAGTTCTTCTAATTCTTGATGCAGCGAGATGGGCACCGTCTTCTAATAACAGTCAACCGTGGGAATTTGTTATCGTTGCAGAAAAAACACGAAAAGATGCAATTGCTGACCTCTATGTAGAAGGTTACAGAAAAAGATTAGAAAAAGTTAACGAGCAGACAAAGAAAAAGATAAATGATATCCTTCCTTATCTTGAGAATGAATTAAAAGTACCTCCTTATCTCATCGTTGTTTGCGCAAGCCCTGAAAAATCTAAGTCATACCTTGTTGATACTTCTGCAGCAATTGAAAATATGTTACTCATGGCGTGTGAATTGGGCTTGGGAACTAACTGGATTGATCTTACATCGACGGACTTCGCAGAGGAGTTTGATTTAAGGAAGCTCAAGGAATATCTTTTTATACCTGAGAAAATTATTCCTGTAGCTATTATTCCTCTTGGATTTCCTGAAGAAACGCCTCTACCACCAGCAAGAAGGCGTATAAGAGATTTAATTCATAAAGATTTCTGGTGATTGAATGGATACCTGGATAAGAACAGCAGAAATTTCAATGGCATTAGAGCTTTTTTTAGGAGCCATTCTAATTATGGTTGTTAACAGGCGTTTTAGGAACGGTAGAATCTCCAAAAAAACATTTCACATTCAAAATCTTGAAATTCTTCTTCTTGTTCTTGTTGTTATCTTTATAGAACTTCTCACTATCAAATATATGTTTTTAAGAAATAGATTTCTGTTAATTGTGGTTCAAGTTATTTTTGTTTTTATTTTTCTAGTTATTGATAGAAGACTTAATGGGAAGGAATCTTTTACAGGAGGTGCATAGATGCCTTTAAATGGGAATCTTTCGGATTTTCCACTGGGGGATGTTATTCAACTTCTCAATAATACAAAGAAAACAGGCTCACTTAAACTAGAAGCAGGTGGGGATTTCTCCGGGGAGACAGGAGAAATTAATTTTAGTGCCGGGAGAATTGTTTCTGCAGTGTCTAATAAAGGACTTTTGGGAAAAAGTGCTTTTCTTCATTTTTATGAATGGCATGAGGGTAACTTTAGTTTTGCTGAAATGTCGATACGGAGTGAAGTAAATATCGAAGAATCAACTGAATCTCTTTTAATAGAAGGAGCGAGAGTAATCGAAGAATGGACTAAAATTTCAGGCGTAATAAAATCACTCTCTCTTGTTGTAAATCTTACACCTGTTCCCCCGGAGGGGGTTTCAGAAGTAAAATTTTCAAGGGATGAATGGAAAATACTCAGAACAGTTGATGGAAAGAAAACAATTAAGGAAATTGCAGACGAGTTAAAACTAGCGGATTTTGAAGTGAGCAGGATTATTTATGGGCTCATTGCCTCAGGTCTTGTTGAAAAAGTGAAAGAAGGAATCACTCCTTCAGGGATTGAGCTTTCTGTAAAGATAAAGCCGGAATTTTATCTTATAGAAGAAGCCGCCTATATAGATTCACAACTTCTTGAAAAATGGAAAGTACAATATGAGTTAGAAACAATAGAAAAAATAATATTACACATCGCCGGTGTAAAAGACGTGATAATAAACGTGAAACCAAAAAATAACCTGGATGGATTAATTTTGATCCCCGAAGAAATAGCATCAGAACTTGGAATAAAGGAAAAAGAAAAAATGTTTATTGAGCCATTAAAATAAAATTTTTGAATGAAATACTGAGGACGACATGAATTTAATTCCGCTTTTTTTAGCAATTATTATGATGGTGCTGTTTATTAAGGACGGCTTTATTGTGCCTACCAGGCTCAAAAAACAGGGAAAAATGCCACCACCAAGGCAACTGGCACTTGTTCTTGTTGAAATAGCTTTTCTTTCTTTTTTTCTTGTTTTATTTGCACGGTCAAGATAATATTGTAATACCGGCTTTTAATTCCTCTATAATCAACTCGTTGCATTTATCTCTAAGTAGTTTATCATCCAGTTTCTTAGCTACCATATAATTAACTCGACTTTTTGTTCAATTTTTTGTATACCTATTTTAATCCAAGATTTACTTTATAACTCTAAATAAAGGAATTTATAAACTTGACCTAATACATAAAATAGATACAATTTAAAGAGGTGATATTATGTCTTCTGAATATAAAAATAAAGAAATCACTAAAGAAGAATTGGCAAGAATGATTGATCATACATTATTAAAGCCAGAAGCGACCTACAGTGAAATTATAAATCTTTGTAATGAGGCGAAGCAATACAATTTTTTTGCTGTATGCATAAACCCGGTTTATGTGAAACTTGCAAGGGAAAACCTTGAGGATAGTAGTGTAAAAATAGCTGCTGTTGTAAGTTTTCCGTTAGGTGGAGATGAAACTTATGTAAAATCTATTGAGGCCGAGAGAGCTGTTAAATCAGGAGCGGATGAAATTGATATGGTAATGAATATCGGTTTGTTAAAGTCAAAGAACTTTTTAGGAGTTGAGAGGGATATATGCGAAGTGGTGAACGCAGTAAATCCACGAATAGTTAAAGTAATTATTGAGACATGTTTACTTAGCGAACAGGAAAAAATAATAGCATCAACAATTGTTGTTTCAGCAGGAGCCCAATTTGTTAAAACCTCAACGGGATTTAACAAAAGCGGTGCAACCATCGAAGACGTTTCTCTTATTCGTTCTGTAGTAGGGGAAAATTTTGGAGTAAAAGCCTCTGGGGGCATTCGAGATTACGAAACTGCAATAAAGATGATCCGGGCAGGAGCTTCCAGGATTGGCGCGAGTAAAAGTATAGATATCATCAAATAATGGGATATTTTTACACTCAAGGAATAATAATCAATACAGAGCCATTGAACGAAAGGGATAAAATTGCTATTTTTCTAACCGAGGATCTTGGTAAGATAAAAGTTAAATTTGGATCGGTGAGGAGTTCTAAATCAAAAAGATCCGGATTTTCTGAGGATTTTATAAATGAAAAAGTTTTACTCTATAAAAAGCAAAATTTCTTTATAGCAACAGAGGTATCTCTTATTGACGCATATACTGGATTAAAGAATTCTATTGAGGATTATAAAATTCTTACTTACATAAAGGAAATTTTATTAACACTTTTACCTTATGAGCAGCCTGAGCCAAAAGTTTTCAATCTTTTATCAACTGTTTTAGACTGTTTAAAAATTTCAAAATTTAAAAATTCTGTTACAATATATTTTTGTATGTACTTGTTTAAATTTTTAGGATTTCCTATCCTATTACCGGAGGTTGTTAAGGGTGATTATTTTTTTTCGCCAGGAAAAGGTGGATTTAATAAAGTGATCGGAGCTAGAGTTAACAGTTTTGTGATTGAAGATTTTGTGAAAATTTATAAATCTAAACCTTGTGAATTCAGTGAAATTGTAGACTTCAATGCAATGTTTGACCTTATTAACAGTTTTGTCTTATTCCATTCTGATTCAGAGCACTACAAGAATTTTCTAAAAGCTTTTGAAAGAATTTGAGATAAGGAGAAATTGATGAACTTTCAGGAAGTTGTTTCAAAACTTGAGAATTACTGGAGAAAGCAGAGCTGTGTTATACTGCTCCCTTTTGATGAGCAGATTGGTGCTGGCACTTTAAGTCCTTATACATTTTTGAAAGTTTTAGGTAAACGGCCCTGGGCTGCTGCATATGTGCAGCCTTCAAGAAGGCCCACAGATGGGAGATATGGTAAAAATCCTAACAGATTATATCTTCATCATCAGTTCCAGGTTGTTATAAAACCACCACCTTCAAGTATTAGAGAGCTTTATATCTCGAGTCTCAAGGCTCTTGGCTTAAAACTTGCAAAACATGAAATTAAATTTATTGAGGATGATTGGGAAACTGCTATTCTTGGAGCACAAGGCATAGGATGGGAAGTAAGACTTGATGGACTTGAAATAACTCAGTTTACTTACTTTCAACTTGCTGCGGGATACAAGCTTGATCCTGTTTCTGTAGAGATTACTTATGGTTTAGAAAGACTTACGTTGTTTCTTCAAGAAAAAGAAAGCGTTTTCGATATAAATTGGAATGACAAACTTACATATGGAGATTTAAGACTCGATATGGAAAGGGAAGAATGTATGTATGCATTTGATGAAAGTGAATCTCCGAAGCTCTTTGAGCTATTCAATATTTTTGAGAGTGAAGGGTTAAGACTTTTGGAAAAAGGAGTTTTATTGCCTGGTTATCAGTATCTTTTGAAGTGTTCTCATGTTTTCAACCTGCTTGATGCGAGAAGTGCTATCAGTATTACGGAGAGAGTACAATTTGTCTCAAGAATGAGAAAGATGGCTTCAATTGCTGCAAGAATCGTTATCAATAGAGAGGAACAAGATGAAAGACTTTCTATGTGAAATATATACCGAGGAAATACCTGCTAGGATTTTAAACGAGATTGTCTTGCAGTTCAAAGATAAGTTCGAAAAAAAACTTAACAATTTTAGATTGAAGTACACTGAGATTCAGGCCTTTGGTTCTCCAAAAAGATTGGTTATTTTTATAAAGAATGTTTCAGAAAGAGAAGACGATGCGTTTACAGAAATTAAAGGACCGAATTTAAAAATTTCAATTATTGATTCTGGAGAAAAACTACCACCTTACTTCAAATTTTTGGAAACAAATAATTTCAATGAAAGTGATATTTTTATTAAAGAAATACGAAATAATAAATATTTTTTTGGTAAAAAAATGCTGAAAGGAAAAGATTCTAAGGAGGTACTACGGACGGTTACATTAGATGCCTTAAAGGAGATGCACTTTCAAAAATCGATGCGTTGGGAAGAAGGTAATTTTGAATTCATAAGACCCATTAGGAATATCCTTTTGCTTTTTGGTGAGGACGTTATTGATTTAACATACGCAGGTGTAAAATCAAATAATTTAAGTTTTGGTTTATGTATTGATTTACCAACACAAATTGAGGTCAAAGATGTTAGTGAATTTTTCCCTAAAATTAAGGAAAATTATATTATCCTTTCTTATGAAGAAAGGAAGAGAATTATAGAGCAAAGATCGTTAGCTCTTGCATCAAGTGTTGGAGGTACTCCTTATTATACTGCAGAATTTCTGGAAGAAGTAGCTAATATGAATGAATATCCTACTCCCTTTTTGTGTTCTATAAAACTAGATACAATAAAATTGCCCGATAGTATTATTTCAAGTGTAATAAAAGAACATTTAAAGTCTTTTCCATTAATTGGGATAAAATCTAAGAAGCTTATTCCTTATTTTATTGCCGTCAGAAACGGGACATCAGATTTCATAGATATTGTAAAACAGGGGTATGAAAGAGTTGCTAAGGCAAGAATACTTGATGGTGAATTCTTTTTTGAGGAAGACCGAAAAATCCCTTTCGAGAAATTTGTTGATAAACTTTCAGAAGTAGTTTTTCTCAGAGAGATTGGCAGCATGAAAGATAAAACTAATCGGCTTATAAATCTGTCAGAATTCTTATCATCCGAACTTAAACTTGGAGAAGTTGAAGGTAACAATCTTAAAAGAGCTTGTTTTCTTTCAAAAGGAGATCTTGTTACTAACGTTGTTAGAGAGTTTCCAGAACTTCAGGGAATAATGGGTGGTATCTATTCTCAATTATGGGGCGAGGACCCGGAGGTTTCTAATGCTATTTCAGAACAATACTTACCGGGTTTTGCGGGTGATAAATTACCGGAATCTTATATAGGTAAAATCCTTTCCTTAATCGATAAAATTGATACGCTTGTAGCAAGTTTCATTTCAGGTATTGAATATTCGAGTTCAAAAGATCCCTTTGGTTTAAGAAGATTAGGTTCTGGTATAGTCCAATTAGCATTCTTGATTAATTTAGATAAGCTTCCTTTAGAAAATTTTATACTTAATTTAATTAACATTTTAAATGGGGATGGAGATAAAAAATCTGAAATTTTAAGCTTCCTGAGAGATAGAGCTATATCAGTTCTAAAAGAAAAAGGCGTAAGGTACGATGTGGCAAACGCGGTCTGTTCTTTGGATATTGATTTCATGCCTACGTATCTCGCTCGTTCATCTGTTATTATGAATCATTTAAATGATACGAAGCTTGAAACTATAAGTACGACTTACAAGCGAATAAGAAACATTATTGAAAAAGCAAAATTAGATGTTTTTGATATAGACGAGAAACTCTTAATTGAAGAAGCCGAGGAAGAAATATATAAACTTATTTGTGAGTCAAAAAAAACATTTGCAGATTTTGTAAACTCAAAAGATTACGAGGCAGCACTCTCTCTACTTTATATAATAGAGCCGATTGTAGGAAAGTTTTTTGATGATGTCTTAGTTATGGATGAGAACGAATCTGTTAGAAGAAATAGACTTGCTTTATTAAATAATTTAAAGATTATGTTTGCAAGCTTTGCTGATTTTTCTAAATTAGTTTTTGATAACAAAACTATTTAGTTAAAATATAAATAACATGTTTATTGGAGGAAAAAATGGTTAAAAAATGGGTGTATGATTTTGAAGAAGGAAATGAAAAAATGAGAGACTTTCTTGGAGGAAAAGGTGCCGGACTTTCAGAAATGACAGTAATAGGGTTACCCGTCCCTCCTGGTTTTACAATTACTACTGAAGCCTGTAAAGACTATTTGAAGTTGAATCAAATAACTGATGATATAAGAACCGAAACACTTGAACATTTGAAAAAACTTGAGGATAAAGTAAACAAAAAGTTTGGCGATGCTCTTAACCCTTTGCTTGTTTCTGTACGTTCCGGAGCACCTATTTCTATGCCTGGTATGATGGACACCATTCTGAACCTTGGCTTAAATGATGAAACGGTCGAAGGGTTATCGAGATTAACCCAAAATGAAAGGTTTGCCTATGATAGTTATCGAAGATTTATCCAAATGTTCGGAAATGTAGTTATGAACATTTCTCATGATAAATTTGAGTATATCCTTGAAAAGTATAAGGAAGGGAATAACTTAAGAAATGATACCGAACTTACTCCTGATTTACTAAAGAACATTATTAATGAATATAAACTGCTTTATAGAGAAAACACCGGGTTGAACTTTCCACAAGATCCTTTTGAACAGTTATTCGTTGCAATAGAGGCTGTATTCAAATCCTGGAATACACCAAGGGCTGTTACTTATCGCATGCTTAACAGGATAAGCGAAGACCTGGGAACTGCTGTTAATGTAGTAATGATGGTATTTGGAAATATGGGAAACGATTCTGCAACGGGCGTTGCTTTTACAAGAAACCCTTCAACCGGCGAGAAAGAACTGTATGGAGAATATCTTATAAATGCCCAGGGAGAGGATGTTGTTTCGGGTATAAGGACTCCAAAGCAGATACAAGAAATGCAGAATGATTTACCTACAGTTTTTGAAGAACTTGTAACGGTAGCAGAAACACTTGAACGGCACTATAAGGATATGCAGGATATGGAGTTTACTGTAGAAAAAAATAAACTTTATATGTTACAAACAAGGAGTGGCAAAAGAACTGCTCAAGCTGCTGTGAAGGTAGCAGTAGATATGGTTCAAGAAAGCTTGATTGCTAAGGAAGAAGCAGTCTTAAGGGTGACTCCAGAGCAAGTTGATCAGCTGTTACATAAGATGATAGACCCAACTGTTGAGGTTCAAGTGATTGCAAAAGGACTCCCAGCCTCCCCTGGCGCTGCTTCTGGAAAAGTCATCTTCAACGTCAAGGAAGCTGCCGAAAAAGGAAAATTAGGAGAGCCAGTAATTCTTGTGCGTCCGGAGACAACTCCAGAAGACCTTGAAGGCATGGCATATTCTCAGGGTATCCTTACCACAAGAGGTGGAATGACTGCGCATGCAGCAGTTGTTGCAAGAGGTATGGGTAAACCATGTATTGTCGGTGCCGAAACAATAAAACTGAACCTTGAAGAAAAAAGTTTTTCAGTGAACGGGCTCACTGTAAAAGAAAATGATATTATAACTATCGATGGTTCATTAGGAAGCGTTATGGTTGGAGAAGTGCCTATGATAGAACCAACCCTTACTTCTGAATTAAAACAAATTTTAAGTTTTGCAGACGAATTGCGAGAACTCGGGGTAAAAGCAAATGCAAATACACCGGAGGAAGCAATTAAGGCAAGGGAATATGGAGCAACAGGTATAGGTCTATGCAGAACAGAAAGAATGTTTTTGAAACCAGACAGGCTTCCAATAATGCAGGAGATGATAATATCAGAATCAAAAGAAGAAAGAATAAAACTTCTCGAAAGCCTTGAAAAAATGCAGAAAAAAGATTTTTATGATATTTTGAAAGCGATGGATGGTTACCCTGTGATTATAAGACTTCTTGATCCACCTTTACATGAGTTCCTACCTCAAAGGGAAAGACTTGAGAAAGAAATAGAAGATTTGAAAGCAGAAGATGAAAACCAAGAAATCATTGCAAAGAAAGGAAGACAATTACAGAGATCGAAAGAACTATATGAGTTTAACCCCATGATTGGTTTTAGAGGTTGTAGGGTCGGCCTTGTTTATCCTGAAATTTATAAAATGCAATCCGCTGCAATAATCGATGCAACTATTGAACTCAAAAGAGAGGGGCTTAATCCCTTACCAAAAATCATGCTTCCTCTTATTGGGCATGTTAATGAGATGAAAATTTTGAGGGAAAAAATTCAAAAAGTAGTCGAAAGAGCAGTAAATAAGGAAGGCATTAAAATAGATTGTCAGATTGGAACGATGATTGAAGTTCCAAGAGCCGCACTTACTGCAGACCAAATTGCACAATATGCGGACTTTTTCTCATTTGGCACAAATGATTTAACACAAACTGCTTTTGCTTACAGTAGAGACGATGCAGAAGCAACGTTTCTTCCTTTTTATCTTAAAGAGAAGATTCTAACACAGGAGCCATTTATGACAATTGATAGAGATGGTGTGGGAAAGCTCGTGAGAATAGGAGTGATACTTGGAAGAAAGACAAATAAGAGTCTTGAAATAGGGATTTGCGGTGAACATGGCGGGGATCCTGAATCAATAGAATTTTTTCATTATGCAGGTCTTGATTATGTTAGTTGTTCCCCGTTTAGAGTTCCAATTGCTCGCCTCTCTGCTGCACAAGTTGCAATAAAAGAAAAAAGTGCTTAGAGAAGACTTCGAGATTTTAGAGGAAAAGCTGCTTTCATCATTCGCTTCAATAAGTGCAAGGTCTAGGGGAAGAGTCGCACTCGAGGAAAAAGATACTTATAGAACTGAATTCCAAAGAGATGTTGACAGGATAATATATTCAAAGGCTTTTCGCAGGCTTCAGTACAAAACTCAGGTTTTTATTGCTCCTAAGGGTGACCACTACCGCAATAGGTTAACCCATACATTAGAAGTAATGGCTATAAGCCGTTCCATTTCTAGAGCCTTGAGGCTTAATCCTGATTTAACTGAAGCAATATCGCTCGGGCATGACCTCGGGCATTCGCCATTTGGTCATGCTGGAGAAGACGCGATTAATGAAAAATGTAAAGAATATGATCCAGATAGCCATTTTTACCATCCGGAACAGAGTTTAAGAGTTGTTGATCTACTTGAAAAGAGGATTAAATCTGACGGAACCGAAGTTTTTGGGTTGAATTTAACAGAAGAAACAAGAGAAGGAATTTTAAAACATAGCAAAGGACTTACGAATCTTGCTGAATTTAATAAGGAAGATTTACCAGTTACGCTGGAAGGGCAGGTTGTAAGGATTTCAGATAGAATTGCCTATATTCATCATGACCTTGATGATGCAATAAGAGCAAAGATTATTAGAGAAAAAGACCTTCCTCAAGGCGTCATTAAGCTGCTTGGTGAGACGAATTCTAAAAGGCTTTCGACAATTGTTGAAAGTGTAATAGAGAAAAGTTTTAATTCTGATCGAATCCAAATGGATAAAGAAATCGAGATTGTAATGGACGAGGTCAAGGACTTTTTGACAGAGAAGGTTTATATAGGCTCAACTCCTAAAAAAGAAGGACAAAAAGTTAGAAGGTTGATTTCTTACTTTTTTGATTATTTTTTTAAAGAGCCGGATAAGATTGGAAGTTATATTCAGAACCATCCTATAAGTCTTGCCTGTAAAGATCCTCTTGGTGTCCTGAAAGAAAATAAAAAAGAAAGAATAAAAATTATTACTGATTTTATTTCCTCAATGACTGATCGATATGCAATTGAACTAATAGAAAGAATAATCACTCCAACTCCATCAATTTAATAAATTAAATAAAAGGAAATTAAATAAAAAAATCGTATTTATATATTGATGAGCGAGTTAAGCGATTTTATTGATGAATTACATTCCAAAGTTGATATTGTGAATGTAATTGGTAGGTATGTTAAACTTAAAAAACAAGGTATAAACTTTGTAGGATTGTGTCCTTTTCATCATGAAAAAACACCATCGTTTGTAGTAAGCCCCTCGAAGCAGCTTTTTCATTGTTTTGGTTGTGGTACTGGTGGAGATGTTGTAAAATTTATTATGATGATAGAAGGTATAGATTTTAAAGAAGCTGTTTCAACTTTAGCGAAAGAGGCAGAATTATCCCCTCCAAAATTTGAGAAAGGTATTTCCCATAAGGAAGATAAAGATGAAATAAAAAACGTAAACAATTTCGCTACAGATTTTTTTCATTCAATGCTAAATGAAAATATAAGAATTTATTTAAGAAAGAGAGGTTTGAGTAACAGTAGCATTGAAAAATATCGTTTCGGCCTTGCAGATGAAAATTCAAATAAGCTGGTTTTTGAGTTGAATAAACAGGGAATTGATACTTCTCTACTTATTAAAGCTGGATTGTTAAAAAAAGATTCAGAAGGCAATTTAAAGGCATATTTTTTCAACAGGATTATAATTCCAATTTTTGATATTAATGGCAAAGTTATTGCATTTAGTGGAAGAAGTATTGATGGGAAGGAACCTAAATATTTAAATTCGCCAGAAACAGAAGTATTCTCCAAAAGCAAAGTGTTATATTCTTTGAATTTCTCAAAAAATGCAATAAGAGATGCTAAAAGTGCAATAGTAGTTGAAGGATATTTTGATGCAATTATTTTACAGCAGGAAGGAATCGGAAATGTCGTATCATCAATGGGTACATCTTTTACAGAAGACCAGGCAAAATTAATAAAGAGGTATGCAGATAAAATTTATTTCTTTTATGATAATGATACAGGAGGAAGGCTTGGTGCAGAAAGAGCTGTTGAAGTTTGCGGGAAATTTGATCTAAATATCGGCATAGTACTTTCTAATGAGAATATGGACCCCGACGAAATGATCATTAGGGATGGTAAAGAAGCTATCGAGAATTTATTAAAAACAGCAAAAGACCCAATTCTTTTTATAGCCGATTTTGAAGCAAAAAAAATTGGCGATACTCCTCTGGGAAAAGCCCAGCTTTCCCAGAAACTTCTCGATATCGTTTCTAAGATTTCTAATAAAACGACCGTTTATGAATATATACGAAAGCTTTCGAATCTGCTTGACCTTGATACAAGGCTTCTTATAGATCAGTATAATAAAATGATTCTACCTACAAAATCTAATAAAAAGGAACCTCTTACTGTAAAAAATGATAAAATTAAAACAATCCAGGAAATTTTAACGCAGGCAATTTTACAAAAAAAGGATACGCTCTCGAAAATTACTGAATCTATAGATTTACAAACTGATTTGGACGAACCGTATAAGAAGATTTTTTTAAGAGCGTTACAGGATATTGAAAAAGGTAAGGAACCCGACCCTAAGACGTGGTATGATATGCAAGAAGACGAGATATCTATTGCTGTAGAGCTTCTATTAAAAGATCCATATCTCGTAAGAGACGATGTTGTTTTAAAAGCTATTGACTCTCTAAGGAATTATAAAATTTACCATGCTTATATTTTAGGTCTTTACTCTCAAATTAATGAATTAAGTAATGAAGAAGAAAAATTAATAAAACTTAAAGAGTATAACGATGCTCTTAGAAAGTTAAAGGGGAGGTAGTTCATGACAAAGGACACTGAAAAGCGTGCTCAAGATGAAAAAACATTGCAGACTACAAAGAATTACCTAAAAAAACTAAGGCAATTAAATAAAGAAGAAAGAGAAATGGTAAGAAAATTGATTGAGAGAGGCCGTATAACTGGATTTCTTTCCTATGAGGAGATATCAGAAATACTGGAAAGAATGCCTATTGATACTAATTTAATCGATGAACTATACGTAGTTTTTCAGAAGTTGAATGTAAGATACGGTGATAAGGAATTGCTGGAGAAGATACAAGGTAAAATTTCCAGAAAAGTTATAGAGAGTTTAGAATTATCCGAGTTAAAAAATCCTATTCAATCTTATCTTGCTACAATAGGCGCGATTGATCTTCTGACCGCAGAAAAAGAATCTGACCTTGCGAAAAGAATAGCAAATGGAGATCATAAGGCAAGAGCCGAGCTTATTGAAGCCAATTTGAGACTTGTGGTAAGTATTGCAAAGAGATACACAGGACATGGCTTATCTTTTCTGGATCTAATAGAAGAAGGGAATCTCGGTCTTATAAGAGCTGTTGAAAAATTTGATTACAAAAAGGGCTATAGATTTTCTACCTATGCTACCTGGTGGATAAGACAGGCAATAACAAGGGCACTTGCCGATCAATCAAGACTTATAAGAGTTCCGGTTCATATGGTTGAAAGTATAAACAGGATAGAGAGAGTTACAAAAGAACTTATACAAGAATTAGGCAGAGAGCCTACTTATAGGGAAATCGCTTCAAGAACAGGAATTGCTGAAAAGAAGATTGCAAAATACCTGAGATTAGCTCAACAGCCTCTTTCTCTGGAAATGCCGGTGGGTGACGAGGAAGAAAGTAGACTCGAAAATTTTATTGAAGACAATCGAAACCCCACGCCTGAAGCTGAGAGCGTAAATCTTTATTATAAAGAACAGCTTGAAAAGGTTCTTGAGAAACTTACTCCAAGGGAAAGAGAGATATTGAAGTATAGAATGGGCCTTGAAGGCGAATATCCTCATACCCTTGAGGAAGTTGGTACGATATTTGGAGTAACCAGAGAGAGAATTAGACAGGTTGAGGCAAAAGCTAAAAGGAAGTTAAGCAATTATTTGAAAGAAATAGAGAAAGAGGAGCAACAAGAAGGCGAAGAATAGTAATCTTATTCTTCTTAATTATGATTTAGCAAACTCTTTTACGATATTCAGGATAACATCAACTGCTTTTTCCATGGCAAATGTTGGTATGTATTCGTAAACTCCATGAAAATTGTGTCCACCCGTAAATATATTTGGAGTTGGCAGTCCCATGAAAGAAAGCCTTGCTCCGTCTGTTCCGCCTCTTATTGGTTTTATTATTGGGTTCACGCCCGCTTGGATTATAGATTTTTTTGCTATTTCGATAGTATCAAAATTTTTCTCAATGATTTCTTTCATGTTGTAATAAGTATCTTTTAATAATAATTCAACTGTTTCTTGACCATACTTTTTGTTAATAAACTCAACGCATGATTTGAAAAATTCTTTTTTGCTTTCAAATTTTGTTTTGTCGTGATCTCTTATAATGTATTTCTGGATAACTTCTTCAACGCTTCCAATTTCCTGATATATATGAAAAAATCCTTCGTATCCCTCAGTAACTTCTGGCGTTTGGTTTTGAGGCAGCAAATTTATAAATTCATTGCCTATCTTAATCGCGTTTTTCATTACTCCTTTTGCGTGCCCAGGATGAATATTTTTGCCATTTATTACTAACTGTGCAGACGCAGCATTAAAATTTTCAAATTCGAGTGAACCTAACTTATCTCCGTCTAGAGTGTAGGCATATTTTGCTCCAAATTTTTTAATGTCGAATTTATCGACTCCTCTGCCAATTTCTTCATCAGGAGTGAAGGCAATTTTTATTTTTCCATGCTTTATTTCCTGGTGGTTTATAAGGTATTCTATAGCAGTCATTATTTCTGCAATGCCTGCTTTGTCATCAGCCCCTAAAACAGTTGTCCCATTTGTTACAATCAAATCTTTTCCGATATAGTTTTTTAAATTAGGGTACTCAGAGCTTTTTAAGACAATGTTTTTTGCGTCATTCAAAACAATGTCTTTGCCATCATAATTCTTAATAATTTGGGCTTGAACGTCTTTACCCGATACTTCAGGCGTTGTATCCATGTGTGCAATAAAGCCAATTACAGGTATATTCCCGTCTATATTTCCTTCCAATGTTCCTGTTAAATATCCATATTCGTCTAATTCTGCTTTAATACCAATTTCTTCTACTTCTTTTTTTAGTACCTTAGCGAAAACAATTTGCTTTTCTGTACTTGGAAAAGTTTGAGAATTTTCATCTGACTGAGTATCGAATTTCACATACTCAAGAAATCTTTCTACAACATTTTTCATTTAAACCCCCTATTCTTGATAAATTATATAAAATTTATAAAATTTTTTAAGAAAAATTAAATTTGCTTGTATGGATTAAAAGGCATATAATTCAAATTAGAATAGGAGGCTAAAATGGCTCAATTCCATTTAAAGTGTGAGAAAGAAGACATTGCAGAGCATGTGATGCTTGTGGGTAATCCGCAAAGAGCCGAAAAAGTTTCACTTATGCTTAAAAACGTAAAACTCGTTAATGAATATAGACATCTTTTTGTATTTACAGGAAATTATAAGAATAAAAGAATTACTGTTGCTACAACGGGAATGGGAGCACCGTCAACTGGAATTGTTTTAGAAGAGCTCATAAATCTTGGAGGTAAGGTTTTTATAAGGGTAGGCTCCGCGGGAGGAATTGACCCAAAACTCGGCGTGGGAGACATTGTTGTTGCAAACGGAAGTGTCAGGGACGATGGAACATCTCCTAACTATCTTAGATTATCTTTTCCGGCAGTTCCTGATTATGATGTTTTAAAAACTATTATTGAGACAGGGAGAGAATTTGCTAAAAATATTTATTATGGTGTTGTGATTTCGGAAGATGCATTTTATATTTCTTACACGGATGAAGAAATGCAGAGGTTTGTTAGATCTGGTGTCAAGGCAATAGAAATGGAAAGCGGGTGTGTTTTCATTATTTCACAATACAGAGGCGTAAAAGCAGGAGCACTTTTTGCTCTTGACGGTAACGTAACTTTAAATAAAATCAAGCCTGAAGCTTCTGAAGAGATTTTTAACGAGAGCGAAAATATTTCTATTCGCATTGGATTAGAAGCTCTTTATAGATTGTCAGAGAAGGCTTAGAATGAGACTTAACAGGGAAGTTAAAGAGGCTTTAAAAACTAAAAAACCAATTGTTGCACTTGAATCAACAATTATCTCGCACGGGATGCCTTATCCCAAAAATGTTGAACTTGCAATTGAAGCTGAACAGATTGTGAGAAAAGAAGGTGGTGTTCCTGCTACAATTGGAGTAATAAAAGGGGAAATCGTTGTCGGCCTGAGTAAGTCTGAAATTGAATATATTGGTGGTACAAAAGGAGTGATGAAACTCTCAACAAGAGAAATTCCCATCTGTGTAATGCAAAAGAAAGACGGAGCTACAACGGTTTCTGCAACATCATTTATTGCTGAGAGTGCTGGCATAAAAGTTTTTGCAACGGGTGGCATCGGAGGAGTACACAGAGATTTTTTCGAGAGTTTAGACGTATCGCGCGATCTTGAAGAGCTTTCTGAGCGAAATATTATTATAGTTTCTTCTGGTGCAAAATTTATCCTCGACATTCCCAAAACTATTGAATATCTCGAGACTAAAGGAGTACTTATAATTGGTTATAAAACTGATGAATTTCCTTCTTTTTATTCAAGAAAATCAACTATAAAAATTCCTAAAGTGAATAGTTCTATAGCTGTGGCAGAAATTTTCCAACAAAAAGAGAAGCTTTCTATAAAAGGAGCTGTTCTTGTTGCAAACCCTATACCAGATAGATATGAGATCCCTCTGGTAGAAATAGAAAAATGGGTCATCAAAGCTTTAGAAGAAGCTAAAAAACAAGGTGTCCATGGTAAGCAAGTTACACCTTTTCTTCTTTCAAAGCTTGCTGAATTAAGTAAAGGAAGAACTCTTAACGCAAACATTAATCTTGTAAAAAATAATGCAAAGATAGCAACATTAATAGCAAAGGAATTGGTTAAATGAAATCTGATTGGACAGATGATTATTTTGATGAATTTTACCTTAAATATTTTCTTTTATCGCAAAGTGACGAACTTACAAAAGTTCAGGTAAAGTTTTTAGAAAATTTAGTAAAACCAGGAAGTAAGATTCTTGATGCGGGCTGCGGCATAGGGAGACATTCTATTTTGCTCGCAAAAGATGGTTTTAAAGTTGTAGGCATAGATACTTCTCGAATTTTTTTAGATGAAGCTAATAAGTTATTAAAGAACGCAGGAGTAGAGAATTGCGAATTTAAACTTCTTGATATGCGTAAATTGGAGTTTAAAAATGAGTTTGATAGTGTTATAAATTTATGGTCTTCTTTTGGATATTTTGATGATGATACAAATTTTGCAATTCTAAAGGGATTTTGTAGTGCCTTGAAAGAAGAAGGGGTACTTATCATCGATATAGAGAACAGGGATTACATCCTGAAAAACTTTATCTACGAAACTTTCAAGGAAAAAGATAATTTGTTTATTCTTGAAAGAAGAAAATTTGATCCGACGACTTCTATAATAAAAACGCACAGGTATTTTATTGGCGGGAATTTAAGGAAAGATTACCTTCGCTATATAAGGATTTATTCTGCAACGGAAATGATAAATCTTTTTAAAGCAGCCGGATTAAAAAATATAGCAGTTTTTGGCGATTATACCGGTGAAGAGTTCTCAATCTTATCAAAAAGGATAATAATCACAGCCAAAAAACTTGATTAAATTTTGATTTCTTATAAAATATTATTAATATGGTAATAATTTTTAGATTTGGGTTTATCAAGTTTTATAGGAGGTCTATTTAAGGAGATGGTTATAACTTCACTTGAGGATTATGCCTTGAGGGCTCTTATTTATATAGCTTTAAAAGAAAATAAAAAGGCATCTGTCAGTGAAATTGCCACGAAAAATGGGATCTCTTTTTCATACATCTTAAGAATTTGCTCTACATTAAGAGAAAAGGGAATTCTTGAAAGCAATAAGGGTCGTAAAGGCGGATATATTTTAAGCAGAGACCCTTCTACAATCTCCCTCCTTGAAATAATTAAAGCAGTTGGGAAGGACAGTATTGAAATAAAGTGCAATTTTGGTAAAAACAAAGCCGCTAATTGCTACAATATAGATTGCATGCTAGCACCGGAATGGAAAAAAATAAAAATAAAGTTTAATAATTTAATGAGCGGTATTAAACTTTCTGATTTTATTCAAGGGGGTCTTAATGTTAGTTCAACAAACAAAGGTTGTTGATATTCTTAAAAATCTTTTTGTCCCTGGTCTAAAAAAACTTCTTCTGTCGGCCGGAAGTATTAGTGAGATGAAAATAGATGAAGGCAGTGTTTATATTAACCTCTCTTTGCCCGAAATCCCAGATGAAGATGCAATCAGGCTTAAGGAAATAATTACTAAAAAAGTTGAAGAAATTGGTGCACAATCTGTTTTGGTAGAGCTTGTTTTTAGGAAGAAACAAGAAATAAAATATATAATTGCTGTTGCTTCTGGCAAAGGAGGGGTAGGCAAATCAACTGTAAGCACAAACCTTGCCATTGCACTTGCACAACTTGGCAAAAAGGTCGGTCTTATGGATGCCGATATACATGGACCTAATATTCCAATGATGTTTGGAATTAATGAAAGACCAATGGTAAATAGCGAAAAGAGAATTATTCCTATAGAAAAATATGGTGTAAAAATTATGTCTGTTGGTTTTCTCCTTGATAATAGTTCAACACCTGTAATTTGGAGAGGTCCTCTCGTAACTAAAATAATTGAGCAATTTTACAATGATGTCGAGTGGGGAGTGCTTGATTTTCTTATTATTGACCTTCCGCCTGGGACGGGTGATGCTGCACTTACTATTGCGCAATCTCTCCCAACAAAGTACGGTATTATTGTTACAACGCCTCAGGATGTTTCAATTCTTGACGCATCTAAAGCACTTTCAATGTTTAAACGAACAAATATAGAAGTACTCGGTATTGTTGAAAACATGTCATATTTTATTTGCCCGACAAGCGGTGAAAAGTTTGAAATATTCGGAAGTGGCGGTGGCGAAAAACTCATGTCTGAATATGGAGTCAAACTTTTAGGCAAGGTTCCTATCGAACCAAAAGTTAGTAAAGGTGGAGATGTTGGAATACCAGCAATTTTAATGAGAGAAGAAACAGAAACCCAAAAAATATTTACCTCAATAGCAAAGGAGGTTCTTGAAAATCTTGAAAGAAGTTAGAAAAATTCTGATCTGGTTTTTAATTTTTGTGGTTGTTGCTGGTTCATTATACTTTATTAATAGTATATTGCCAGACTTAAGGATTGCCCGAATTAGCGAAAGCGATATTATTCAATATGCTCCTTTTATTTTTAAATTCGATACATCCTCCCAGGATTTTACAAATAACTTTTCTAATATACCTTTTAGTTTTCCTCAATATAATTCTGGGTTTCTTGTCAAATACAATAACGTTTCGGATTTATATGTTTTTGATTCCATCGAAAAAGTTCGTGACTATGTGAATACTCTTTCTAAGAGTACTTTAGATAAAAAAATAACTAAAGGCTGGCTTAATGGATTTCAGATTTTCCAGATTGAGGCAGAAAGCACTTACTATGTCACTCAATGGAGGAATTTTATCTTTATTTCAAACAACGCAGATACTTTGAAAGTTCTTTTTGATAGAATCATACAGGGTTCACGTTCTCAGGAGGAAAGCCGACCAACTATGATTTTTAATACATATGTTAAAAATACTGGCTTTGTAGATTTTCAGGGTAAAGATATTTTTGCTGAGATATTTTCTGTACCGTTTCTAACTCTTCGGTATCCACTTACATTTTGCCCGTCAGCTGATTCTATGAAAATCTCTTTTACAACAAATGGATCAGAGAAAAGTAATAATCTAAAAATATTTAATTTTGATAAGTCTCTATTTGAAATGGTATCCAATAATCCCCATACATTTAAGGAACTTCTAGGAGACAATTTTTTATCCACTTTTTCTAAAGAATATAACATAGATCTTGAAGAGATTTTTAAAGATACTGTAGATTTTTCGGAATTTATTTTATTTGATAACTATGCCCCAGGGCTTATTTTGTGCTCGAATGCTCCTGATAAAATAATCAATGACTTGAGACATACTTATAAAATTACTCCCGAAAGCTATAAAGGAACTGAAATTTTAAAATTAGAAGCGGATGGAAAGACTTTATATGTTTCAAAGACTCAGGATTTACTTTTATTCTTCGGAAATAATCAAGAGATTACAAAAATACTGGACAATCAGGTTGAATTATTAACATATAACTGCTCTTTGTATTTAAAATTTGCTAAAGAATTTAACAGTATTTCCACTTATTACAGTGTTCCCGAAGCAGTTACGCTCTTCGAATCATTTTCAGTTTACCTAACAGAATCAGACAGTGCCGCTCTAATCCAAATCAGTCAAGGTGAATAAATGGAAAGGTCTGCGAAAGAGGAATCACCATTGAGAAATTTACTCATTACTGTTTCCCTTAACGTAACGATAACAATTGTCGAACTTGTAGGTGGGCTATTTTCACATAGTCTTGCATTAATTTCTGATTCATTTCACAATCTTTCTGATACCATGGCAGGAGTTTTAGCTTTTTACACTTACAGATTATCTTTAAAATCTAGTAACTATAGATTCACTTTTGGTTACAAGAGAGCGGAAATGTTATCGGCTATATTTAACGCATCTTTGCTTATTGGTCTGGCAGTCGTTTTATTTAAAGAAGCCATAGTAAGGTTCTATCATCCACAGATTGTAAAAGGTTCTATTATGCTTCCCGTAGCAATTGTTGGACTTGTTGCAAATTCCATTTCAGTTTTGCTGCTTCACCGCCACTCAGAACACAATCTCAATGTAAGGAGCGTATATTTACATCTCGCTTCCGACGCGCTTTCTTCTCTCGGCGTAGTTTTAGGCGCCGTTTTAATTTATTTCTACAAGCTGTACTGGCTTGATCCTGTTTTCACGATTTTGATTGCTTCGTTTATGACCTACGAAAGCGTGAAAGTAATCATCGAAACCGTTAACATACTTATGGAGTGCAGCCCCTCCTGGGTTAATGTCTCAGACCTGCAAAAAGACATTGAATCAATGCCCAAGGTAAATGATGTTCATCATATGCATGTGTGGAGGCTTTCGGACAGACTGACGCTTTTTGAAGCCCATGTAAATATAAAGGATATGCCTGTTAGCGAGACCAAAGAGGTGCGCTCCAGGATAGAAAAGTTGCTTAAGGAAAAATATAAAATAGATCATGCGACAATCCAGTTCGAATACGGCGAACACAGGGGCGACGGTTTAATAAAAGAACATTTAAGGTAAAATCATGTGAAGATTTTTGTTACCGGAAATCCCGGCTGTGGAAAAACAACTTTAATTAAAGAAATCGCTACTTCACTTAAAGAATCGAATATTTCTTTATCTGGATTTATTACCGAGGCAACAAAAAAAGCAAATATAAGGACAGGCTTTGAAATTCTTGACCTTAAAACTTCTGAAAAGAAAGTTTTTGCTTCCACTGAAAATGTTACTCAACATAGATTTGGCAAATATTATTTGAATATTTCAAATTTTGAGTCAATCGCACTTAAAGCTTTTGAAGGGCAGGGTCTAATTCTAATTGATGAAATTGGCAAAATGGAGTTTTATTCTACTAAATTTAAAAGCCTGCTTCTTGAAAATCTTAGTAAAGATATAAACATTATTGCCGCTCTTCACAGAGATTTTGTTAATGATTTTAAGAAGTATGGAAAGGTTTTTTATTTAACCAGGGAGAATTTTGAGAATACAAAAAAGGAAATTCTAAAAATCATTAGCTCCTTAATATAGGCCTTTCAAATCTGTAACTGATTATTTCTGAGTTTCAAGAAACCTCTAAGCAAGAAAACTAACAGCTAGAATTATTTCTGAAACAAAAGAAATTAAGCGCTTGACTGTTTTAAATAAGGCAGTATTAACAAATGCTTGAGGGTGATTTATTTTTAAACCAATGACGATAAAAATTAACTAAAGCAAAAAATAACTTTTAAGTTGAGCTTTTGTAACATATTGAAGGATTCAGCGCTTCAACTACTTTTACGTTTTTATACCCTTCTTTTTCAAGCTCTTTTACTATATTGTTCGAAATTTTTTCAATGATACTCCAGGCAATAGTTTTGCAGAAATAACAAATAGGAGTACTGCTCTGAAAATCTACCCAGATTTCTGTTATATTTTCATCAATGGTAAAACCATATAAAAGACCAAGAGTAATTATATCAACCCCTGTCTCTGGGTCTTTAACTCTTTTAAGAATTTCAATGATTTTTTCTTTATCTTCCATTTTTATATCTCCTTTAGAAGTTTGGTTTCAATAAGAACTTTTTTGATTTTATTAATGCCTCTTCAGAATCTATTGAGAGAGGTTTCCTTAAAATTTTTGTAGTTTTAAATCCTAACATGCTAAGTGAAATTTTATTGTAGATGCAAAAGATGAAGCGTAAATCAACGGTGTAATTACTCCATAATACTTACTTTTGTTCATTTTTCACCTCGCAATGAATATAAATCTTTTTTAAAAATTTAGTGTTACAAATAATTATATACTTAATGGATTAAAATTCATATAATAATACTGTGAAAGCCAAAGTTGATTGTGTTCCCTGTATTTTGAATCAAGTTTTAAGGGCTGCAAAAGCCTCTGGTGCTGGAGATAAAAAAATAAAAAAGGCTCTTTTTGTTGCTTCTAAACTTATCTCTAAAATTAGTTTTGATTTAACGCCGCCAGAATTGGCCGTTCCTTTTTATGAAACAGTAGAGAAAGTTACTGGAAACGCGAATCCTTATAAAGAAGCAAAAATAGAACATATAAATAGGGCTCTTTCGCTTTATTCCAGGATGTATGAATTCATAAGAGAAAGCGAAGATTTTCTTAAAGAAACAGTAAAGCTGTCCATTATAGGTAATTCGATAGATTTGGGAAGCACAAGTAATAATATTGATGTGGCACATGAATTTAACAAAATTGCCAGTTCTAATTTCGTACTAAACGATTTTGAACTTTTCAAAGAGAGAGTTAAAAAAGAAAAGGATATTCTTTTCATTGCCGATAATGCAGGAGAAACAGTTTTTGACAGGCCCTTGATCGAATTGCTTGTAAGTTATAAAAAAAGAATAATTTTTGCAGTAAAAGATGTGCCAATAATCAACGATGCCACGGTAGATGATGCTAAAAAATCTGGAATAAAGAGTGAAATAATCTCTACCGGTTCAAAAGTTTCAGGGACTTTACAAAAATTTTGCTCAAGCTACTTTAATGAAAAGCTTTTTAACTCAAAACTTATTATTGCAAAAGGACAGGCAAACTACGAAACACTTTCGGACTTGAATTTACCCATTTTCTTTTTGTTTAAAGTGAAATGTGTGCCTATTGCTATTGATACGGGCCATCCAATTTCAACTATGCTTTTTATAAAATCAAAAACCTTCAAATGGGAATAAACGATATCTTTTTAGAAGGGACAAAGAACAAAGCTGTGCTTATGTTTCATGGTTTTACAGGTTCTTCTGAAGAGATGCTGGAATTAGGAGAGATTCTCAATAAAGAAGGATACGAGGTTTTTATTCCGCTTCTTCCAGGTCATGGTACAAACTGGAGGGAGCTAAACAAGGTTAAATGTAATGACTATATTTCATTTTCAGAAAATGTTTTTGAAAGAATGCAAGATAAATATGGAGAAATTTCTTTAATTGGTTTTTCTTTTGGCGGAACTATAGCTCTTTACCTTTCAGAAAAATATGCAGTAAAAAGTTTGGTTCTTATAAATTCAATGATTTTTGTTGATCTTCCTCTTATTCTGGGAAAGTTAGTTTCTCCTTTTATCCCTCTTATTCCTTCTTACCCAGATGTACATAAAAAAATTGATAACCCCCCTTTTTCTTACGGAGTATATCCTCTAAAGGCTCTTAGTTCAATTGCTGATTTTATTAGCTTAACAAAGCAGAATATTAAAAAGATAGAGACCAAAACGATGGTAATCTATTCTGTCCACGACCATTCTTTATCAATTAAAAATAGTTTTCTTATATATAACAAGCTTTCTTCTAAAGAAAAGTGTATAATTCCGCTTTTGAATTCCTATCATATGGCTGTTATAGATTTTGATAAAGAAGAAATGTTTAAAAAAATAGTTGATTTTTTGTAATTTTGAAATTATATGCTTTTAAATATAATAAACACTAATATAATAAATTAGTTGGAAAGGAGGAACTTATGAGTCTAAACTTTGAAAAGGAAGTACTAAATTTATCAAAAAGGGAGGGAAGTATGAAGAAAATACTGGTAACATTAATAATGTTAGGACTTCTGGTCGGTTTGCTTTCAGGATGCAAACCCCAGGCAGCACAACCAGTAACTCTGGTTTTTGCAAAAGGCGATGCAGTTAACCTTGATCCTGCAAATGTAACGGATGGTGAATCAATTACCGTTATGAACAACATTTTTGAAGGACTGGTCAGGTATAAAACTGGCTCAACAGAAGTTGAACCAGGTCTTGCAACAAGCTGGGAACCTTCTTCTGATGGTCTTGTGTGGACATTTCATCTCAGACAGGGTGTGAAGTTTCATGATGGAACACCTTTTAATGCAGATGCTGTAGTTTTTTCTTTAGAAAGACAGCGAGATGAAAATCATCCTTTCCATCAATATGGAGAGTGGGAGTATTGGGGATGGTGTTTTAGCGAGATTGCAAAAACGGACAAAGTCGATGACTATACTGTAAAAATTACTTTATCAAAACCATTTGCTCCTTTTATCAGTACGATAGCTATGTTTACTGCTTATATAGTAAGTCCTGCAAATGCCGAGCAATACAAGGATCAAGCTGTTTCACATCCAGTTGGCACAGGCCCATTCAAGTTTGTTGAATGGGTAAGAGGTGACCATATTACGCTTGAGAAGAATTCTGATTACTGGGGAGAAAAAGCAAAGATTGACAAACTTATATTTAAGGTTATAACAGATCCCTCTTCAAGATTTCTTGCACTTCAAAAAGGTGAAGTTCAGGGAATGGAATTTCCAAATCCCGATGATCTTCAAAAAATTGAAAGTGACCCAAGTCTACAAACTTTAAGTCAACCAGGATTGAACGTTGGCTATCTTGCAATGAATATGGGTAAAGATACCCCAGGCTTCCAGGGACCATTTGCTGATGTTAGAGTTAGACAGGCAATAAACTATGCTATAAATAAAAAGGATATAGTCGAGCATCTTTATAAAGGAACTGCTGAAGTGGCTAAGAATCCTCTCCCACCAACACTTTGGGGATTTAATGATGCCGTTCAGGATTATGAATATAATCCTACAAAGGCAAAAGAACTCCTTGCTGAAGCCGGTTATCCAAATGGTTTCAAAACAAATTTATGGGCAATGCCCGTATCGAGGCCATATATGTTTGATCCAATAAAAATTGCAACTGCAATTCAGGAACAGCTTAGGAATGTTGGAATTGAGGCACCGATAATCACGTATGATTGGGGAACTTATCTTGATAAAACTGAAGGCGGAGAACACGCTATGTGTTTGCTTGGATGGACTGCAGACTATGCAGACCCGGATAACTTCATCTATGTTTTACTCGATCAGGATTCAGCTACAGTTGGTACTGCTGGCAATGTTGCATTCTATAGAAACTCTGAAATTCATAAGCTTGATATGGAAGCACAGGCCGCAACAGATTTCAATACAAGAGTAGAACTTTATAAGCAGGCACAGGTTATAATCCACAACGATGCGCCCTGGGTTCCTCTTGCAAATGCAAAACAAATTCTCGTGTTCAATAAAAATGTAAAAGGATTTGTGCTTTATCCAACCGGTGACTATAGATTTGAGTCAACATATATTGAAAAGGCACAATAATTTTTAAAAAGGGGAGGAGGTCTCCTCCCCTTCAAATTTTGAGGAAAAGCCTTTGAGAAATTATATTTTACGTAGAGCTCTGAACGTTCTAATTATTTTACTTATCGTTTCTGTATTGGTATTTCTTATGATCAGGCTGATTCCGGGAGACCCGGCAAGAGTGATAGCTGGAGAACATGCTTCAGAAAAAGCTCTTGAAGAATTAAGAAGGACACTTGGTCTTGATAAACCTGTTTATATACAATTTTTTAGCTGGTTTGGAAGAGTGTTAAGTGGAGATTTTGGAAATTCAATTTTTACACATGAGCCAGTCTTACACGATCTCTTGTACAGGTTCCCTAATACATTTGAACTTGCTATTTTTGCAATGATTTTTGCTACATTAATAGGTGTATTTGCAGGAATTATATCTGCAGTTAAGAGATACTCAATCCTTGATTATATGAGTATGATTATTGCGCTTTTTGGGGTTTCAATGCCTGTTTTTTGGTTAGGTATAATGCTAATTCTTATCTTCGGTGTGAAACTTGACTTGCTTCCAACAGGTGGTAGACTCAGTGTATATTTACATCTGAGGCAAATAACTCATTTCTATTTGCTTGATAGCCTTCTTCAATTTAACTTACCTGCTTTTTTTGATACATTAAAGCATCTTATCCTGCCAGCAGCTGCCCTTGGAACTATACCAATGGCCTTTATTGCAAGAATTACAAGGTCAAGCATGCTTAATGTGATGAACCAGGATTATATAAGAACTGCAAAATCTAAAGGTTTAAGCACAAAAACAGTTATTATGAAACATGCACTTAAAAATGCTCTGATCCCAATTTTAACTGCTTCTGGAACTGAATTTGCAATGCTTATGGGAGGGGCAATTCTTACAGAAACAATTTTCTCATGGCCCGGTATAGGTACTTATGTTGTGCTGGCTGTTCAATCCAGAGATTATCCTGCAGTTCAGGGTTCTATAATCTTTATTGCTCTTGTCGTTGCATTGGTCAATTTGATAGTTGATATTCTTTATGCATATATAGACCCTCGCATTCATTACCAGTAGGAGAAGTCATGATTCAGGAATCGCCTTTTAAAGAATCACTCAGATACTTAAGAAAAAATAAATCTGCTATGATTGGCTTGGGTATTATTATATTTTTTGTAATAATTGCCATTTTCGCTCAGTTTATAGCACCTCATAGCCCGATAGATCAGAATCTTAAAAATAATTTAAAACCAGGCTTCTGGGCGGGAATTAAGATAAACTTTCTTGGTACCGACGAATTTGGAAGAGACTTGTTGAGCAGGATTATATATGGTGCAAGAGTTTCTCTTACAGTGGGTTTAATTGCTGTTTTAATAGGAGTTTTATTGGGAGCGAGCGGAGGAATCGTTGCAGGATTTTTGGGTGGGAAAATCGATAACCTTATAATGAGAATTGTTGACATTATGTTTTCATTACCTTCAATACTTCTTGCTATTGTTATTGTTGCAGTAATGGGCAGGGGTCTTTCAAAAGCAATGATAGCCATTGGGATAACTTATTCCCCTCAGATTGCAAGAATAATGCGTTCAGAAACTATTCTTGTAAGAAATACCGAATACATGGAAGCTGCAAGAGCAATAGGAAACTCGAATTTCAGAACTATGCTGATACACGTTTTACCAAATGTAACTTCCACGATTATAGTCTATGGGACTCTTAGTATAGGTAGCGCAATCCTTGATGCTGCAGCACTTGGCTTTCTTGGGCTCGGTGCACAACCACCGACAGCTGAATGGGGGGCAATGCTTGCAAGTAGCATCCACTCAATTACAGGTGGATACTGGTGGGTTGAAACTTTCCCGGGTATTGCAATAGTCCTTTCAGTACTTGGATTTAACTTGCTTGGAGACGGTCTCAGAGACGCAATTGATCCAAGGCTAAGACGAAAACTTTAAAATCATAAAAACTTCTTTGAACTATTCAATTATTCAATTAAAATAAGTAAAAGGAAAAAGATATGAAAAAATTAAGTGTTTTTTTAGCATTTTCTCTTTTATTGATTATTGTTTCTTTAATTTTTGTTCTTCAGAACAACATGATTTTAGTTCAAATTAAATTCCTTGCATGGTCTTTATCAAATGTTCCTCTCGGATTTTTAGTTATCATCTCTCTTTTAGTGGGTGTTGTAATCATCTGGTTAGTTTCTCTTGTTTTATATATTGTAGCTGTAACAAAAAGTAGAAAATTATTAAATGAAAGCGAAGAGAAAGTATTCAAACTCGAAGAAGAAAAAAAGCACCTTGGAGAAGAAATTGAAAAACTTAAAATCGAACTCAGCCAAGAATCTCATAAACTTAATGAATCACAAACTGAGCTGAAAAAAAGTAACAATGAAGATAATAACAATAAAGAGGTTAAAATTATTTAATGAATAAAACAACTCTTTATATCACAAGAATAGGTGTTGTTGCTGCATTATATTTTATTCTTACAGTCATAGCCTATCCGATTTCTTTTGGACAGGTTCAGATAAGAATTGCAGAGTCGCTTACGGTTTTGCCTTTTATCTTTCCTGAAACAGTGTTTGGTGTAACGATAGGCTGCTTCATTGCTAACTTACTTTCACCTTTTGGAGTAATAGATATGATTTTTGGAACTTTATTTACTTTTCTTGCTGCTTTGTTAACAATGATTCTTGGGAAACATAAAAAATCAATTTTTCTTGCACCCTTACCGCCAGTACTTTTAAATGCTTTTGGAGTTTCACTATATGTAGTCACTCTTACGGGGCTTACTGGAAATGGCAATACAGGGATTAATTTAATTACTTCTCTAAAATATATTTTTCATTATTTTAAACTAATACCGTATTTAACAGTTGCAACATGGATAGGGATCGGGGAAGCTATTGCAACATATGCTCTGGGAATCCCTTTACTTTATGCACTAGAAAGGAGGAGAAAAATTGTTGTATAAAATTGCACTTGCTCAAATAAATCCCACATTGGGAGACGTTGAGAAAAACCTACTGAAACATATAGAATTTATTGAAAAAGCAGTTCAAAAAAAAGCACATTTGATTGTCTTTCCAGAGCTCAGCCTCACGGGTTACAAGCTCGGAGATTTGACGATGGAAGTAGCTCTCACATTTGATAGTGATTTTTTTAAACCACTATTGAATTTAAGCAAACATATTGATATTGCTTTTGGATTTATTGAAAAAGGAAAGGACAAGAATTCGTACAATTCGGCAATGTATATGAGTGAAGGAAATGTAAAACAAGTTTATAAGAAACTGTATCCTCCAACTCATGGAATGTTTGACGAACTTCGTTTCGTAGCAAGGGGAAAAGAAATTAAGATTTTTGAAACAAAACTGGGGAAAATATCCATGCTTATATGTCGTGATATATTCCATCCGTCTCTCGCATTTCTATCATATGCAGGTAATGCTGATATAGTCCTTGCGCTTAGTAATATGCCTCTTCGTGGTTTGAGAGGCGATAAACCCGGCATTCAAACAACTGTAGAAAAAGCAGTTGATACGTATACGAACTTTTTTGGCATGTTTGTTGTTTATGTAAATCGTGTAGGTTTTGATGACGGGCTTGGTTTTTTTGGAGGCTCATTTGTTGGTACTCCTTCAGGTAAAAAACTTGCCTCAGGAGACCTTTTTGAAGAAGCGCTTACTTTTGCAGATATTGATATGGAAGAAATATTTAAAAAGAGACAAACTTTCCCATTGCTAAGGGAGGAGGACCTTAATATAATTAAAAAAAATCTCGATAGAATTTTGGAGGATTCTTATGGCTGATATTTCACTTAACTATGAGATGTTAAAGAAATTTCTCATTTATTTTATAAAGGAAGAAGTAAAAACTAATAAATTTAATAAGACAATTCTTGGCCTTTCAGGTGGAGTTGATTCTGCAGTTGTTGCTTATCTTTCAACCGAGGCGTTAGGAAAGGAAAATGTAGTTGCAATTTTAATGCCATATAAATTAAGCTCACCCGATTCCAAGGAAGATGCGCTTCTTATTGCAGATAAACTGGGAATCAGGCATGAAATATTTGAAATTACAGGAATTGCTGATGAATATTTTAAGCAAATTGATCACATGGACAGGATAAGGATAGGTAATTTTCTCTCGCGCATAAGAATGTCCATCCTTTTTGATAAAGCAAGAGAGTATGACGCAATTGTAATGGGTACTAGTAACAAGAGTGAAATAATGCTGGGCTATACAACATGGTACGGAGATATGGCCGCCGGTTTGTATCCTATTGGTGACCTATATAAGACCCAGGTATTTGAACTCGCCAAGTTTATGAAGATATCCGAAAAGGTCTTGAATAAGGCGCCTTCAGCTGACCTATGGCCAGGGCAGAAGGATGAGGATGAGCTCGGAGCATTATATCCTGAACTTGATTCTGTTCTTTATCTTTATATAGATGAAAGAAAGTCAATGGAAGAGATTATGTTGCTTGGTCATAGCAAAGAACTCGTAGAGAATATTATTAGAAGGGTTAATTCTACTCAATTTAAAAGAACTATACCACCTGTAGCAAAATTCTCTGCAAGAACTTTTGGCATTGATTTTCTATATCCCCATGACATGAAAAGGTAACCTTATGATCTCTCCTCGAATATTGTTAAAATTTATATAAAGTATACCTATTGAGTTCTTGAAACTAGAAACTGTTCCTGGATTGAAAAATAACTTACTGTTAATATACTTATTTAGAGGTATATGGGTATGTCCGAAAATGTACGCATCAAGTTCGCGATTAAAGGTGTTTTTTACCCTACTTGCAATACCCAAAGGCGTGCCTCTTCCATGATATAAACCTATTTTAACATGTTCAAGTTCTAATACAAGAAACTCTGGTAGTTCTGACTTTAAAAAAGGGGTGTCTCCGTTCCCGTGTACTGCAAAAACTTGTTTTTCAAAGCTTTTCAGATAATCAAACACCTTAGCACTTGTAAAATCTCCGATTGCAAAAATCAAATCAGATTTTTCAATAAATGATGACAAATTAGGAATATCTGTTCTTCTATCAGGGTAATGTATATCTGAAACTACAAGTATTTTTAAAATTTTTTCTCCTTAAAATAAAGGGTTTGCATGTAATGCAAACCCTTTTCTACCTACCACTATATGCCAGGGAAACTAAATGGGTGCTCCTAATTCTTCTGCTTCCTTATCCATTCCTAATTCAAATAAATGCATTTTTGTAGGAATTCCATCTTTTGACCAGCCCCTTGCTTGATAGTACTCATCAAGCATATGCTGGAGTTCTTCTTCTTTCACATAGCTACCTTTGCTCACACCATTTGAAATCGGATCGTGAGTAACTCTATATGGCAAACAATCGTCCTTTCTTGTAAGACCTTCTCTAACATTAAAAAGTCTATCAAGGTTATAAATTCTTTCACCAATTGACATTAGCCAACCAATGTCAAAATTTATGCCGGTGACAGCTCTTATTCCATCAAGCATTCCCTCTATCCAGAAAAGCGCTCTTGAAAATTTACACATTCCAAGCGCATCGTAGAGTGTCATAAAATCTTCTCCAGTTTTCACTTCGTATCCTTTCCAGTTAGAACTTAATCTGTCCACATTGCTTAATTTCCAGAATTTCCCGGTTAGTTCAGGCGCATAGATACCACCTGTAAGGTGGCATGCTCCTCTTACAGATACTGCAACTGCAAGTGCCATTCCTTTTAGACCTCTTACATCATAAGCGGGAGGCTCTAAACCTTTTACCTCTAAAGCAAATTTTTCTGAATCTCTGCCCAACTTTCTGGCTGCAATTTTTACTCCATCACAAAGTAATTCTCCAATATAACCTTCTTTTTTGGCAATTTTCTCCATTGCTTGGATCGCTGCATCGCCATTTCCAAATCGAAGGTCAATACCATCGGTATCTTTTTTTGTCAGAAGTCCTTTTTCATATGCTTCCATAGCAAAACCAAGGATCACTCCTGCAGAAATTCCATCTATACCTGCTCTATCGCAAATTTCATTAAGTTTTGCTGTTACTTCTATGTCTTCAATGCCCAGTTCTCCACCGAGTGAGTAAAGTATTTCATATTCTACTCCATCTACCTTTGTTCCTGCATATTTTCCTTCTTTTATTGATATATACCTTCCGCATGGTTTATTACAATTGGGACATGGATGCATCTTCTCGGTGTATTTTGGGGACCAATAATAAGGGTCGAGGTGAGATTTATCACCCTTGTGCATTTCGAAACTTTCTTCAAAATAGCTTTCTTGCCAATTCTTAACTGGGAATACACCAACTTCTTTATTTACCCAGGCATAAAATTCTCCTGAACCATATGCCATATCGAGTTTTTGATCTTCAGAGCCAATAATTCTCTTATTCCAATTTTTAATAGCTTCTTTTAAAAATTCCGAATCTCCATACTCAATACCTTTTGTTCCCCTTACAGCAATAGCTTTGAGCATTTTACTGCCCATTACTGCGCCGCCACCAGCTCTTGCTGATTGCCTCTCTTCAAAGTCGATATCTGCAATTTTTATTAGTTTTTCTCCTGAATAACCGATTGCACAGGTCCTGAAATCTTTGCCAAATTTTTCTCTTAATTCTTCTTGAGTTTCTATAGCATCTTTACCCCATAGCCAATCAGCATTTCTTATTTCAACAGTTTCATTGTCTATAAAAAGATAAACTGGATAATCACTTTTTCCTCTTATCACTATGCCATCAAAACCAGCATTTTTTATTGCGACTCCAAGATATGCGCCGCTGATGCTTCTTCCAAAGATGTTCGTTTCGGGAGATTTAAAAGTAACAGCAGTTTTCGAAGCCGTTGGAAGCCCAGAGCCTACAAGCAATCCGGGTACAATTATAATAACATTTTCAGGTGAAAGAGGGTCCATATGAGGTTTTACATAGTCAAATAGAAGTCTTGAAGCTAATCCTAAACCCCCGAGGTAATCATAATAGAATTTTTCATCAATTTTTACAACATTGATAGATTTTGTTGAAAGGTCTACTTCAAGAATCTTGCCATTAATACCTTTCATTATCACTCCTCCTTATTTTTCAATAAATTTTCTCAGAAGATTTATTCCATTTTCCACATCGCTTAAATCTGCAATTTCACCGGGTGTGTGAATATACCTTGTTGATATAGAAATAGAGCCAGAAAGCACACCTGCTTTTGTAGTTTGCATAGCAGAAGCATCCGTTGTTCCTTTGGAGATAACCTCAAGCTGGTAAGGGATATTTTCTTTTTTTGCGATTTTAGTCAGTTCATCTCTCACGAATTTGGAAGAGATCATTCCGCCATCCATCACTTTTATTGTAGGACCTTCTCCAAGGTTCAATGAAACGGGATAAGTTTCTGGAGTATCTCCTGCATCAGTTACATCAAGTGAAATTCCTATATCAGGGGTGACTTCGTAAGTCGACGTTTTTGACCCTTTTACTCCAATCTCTTCTTGTACTGTGAACACAAAGTAAGTGTCAAATCTTATTTTTTTTCGTTTGAGGCTTTTTATAGTTTGAATGGCTATTGCACAACCAACTCTATCGTCAAGCGAGGGAGCAATTATCCTTTTGTCAGATTTATAGAAGTAGGGTTTGTAGACACCCTCCGATCCTATTTGTATAAGTTCTTTTGCCTTGGCTTTGGAATAAACTCCGATGTCCACAAAGAATTTTTCTATCTTTTGATCTTTTACTTCCCAGTTTGATTCTTTATCTTCATAGTACACAAAACCCTGAACACCATTTTCAAATAATATTATCTGGCCAACAAGAAAAGATTTTCTTAAACCGCCTATTTCTCCGATTCTCAAGAAACCGTTTTTATCAATATCCGTTACCATTACGCCGATGGAATCCATGTGAGCAGCAACAAGCAATTTTTCTCCATTTCCTTTCAAATGCACCACAAGATTACCAAATTTATCTTCTCTAATTTCATCAACTTCTTGCTCTATTTCAGATCTTATCAATTCTTTCACAGCCTCTTCTTTAGAAGAAGGCCCAAAAGCATTTACCAATTTTTCAATTAGTTGTTCCATAATTTTCCTCCTTTAAGGAATTTAGGAACTTGAATAGAAGTTTTAGAGTATTTTCATAGTCATCCTGGAAGAACAGAGATACAGGGGAATGAATATATCTTACGGGAACTGCGACTGTTAAAATTCTTACACCGCCTTTTGTTAGCTGGATTTTTGACGAATCTGTACCACCAGCAATAACCTGTTTAAATTGATAGGGAATATTCTCTTTTTTTGCTATTGAAATTAATTTCTCTCGCAATTTGTGGTCTGTAATAACGCTTTTATCTTTGACTGTAATAACAGGACCCTGACTAATCTTGCTGCATTTTAAATGTTCTTTAACTTCTGGAATATCAGCAGAGATAGTTCCCTCAACTGTAATCGAAATGTCAGGGGTATATTGATATGCGCCAGTTACCGCACCTCTTAATCCTATCTCTTCTTGAGTAGAAAACAATGCAATAATGGGAAAATTAAAATCATATTTCAACAGACTTGCTACAATACTGCATCCGAGTCTATCGTCAAATGCCTTTCCTATGTAATACTTGTCGTTTAATTTCTCAAATTTTGTATCAAATGCAACAAGACTACCAAGTGGTGCAAACTTTTCTGCCTCTTCTTTATTCTTTGCGCCAATATCAATCGTTAAATAGTCAGATTCAATCGTTTTTTCAATTTCTTCTTTCTTCTGCAGATGAATAGCCTTTGCACCAATAATGCCTTTGAATTTATTTTCGCCTACAATTACCTTTTTACCAGAAAGCACCCTATCATCAATTCCGCCCACCTTTTTAAATAGTAAAAAACCATTTTCATCGATAGCTGTAACTATCAGACCCACTTCATCCATATGTGCATTTAGCATTACCTTAAAACCGCTTTTTTCTAAACCCTTCATTGCAATAAGGTTTCCCATTGCGTCAACTTTTATACTTTCAACATCTCCTTTTACTTCCTCTTTCAAGATTTCCACAACTTCTCTTTCATCACCCGAAACTCCGAATGCATTGCTTAATTTTTCGATAAAGTCAATGTTCTCCATACAATGCCTCCAGAAAAGAACCATCGATTTCCTGAATGAATAGAGAAAGCAAATTAATTGTTTTTTCAATGTCCTGTGGATCGGCAACTTCATGAGGTGTGTGCATGTATCTAATTGGAATGCTAACAACTCCAACCGGTACTCCTTTTTCTACAGTCTGTATGTAAGTTGCATCTGTTCCGGATAAAATACCTACTTCCTTCTGTAATGGTATACCATATTTTTGCGAGGTATCAATAATCTTTCTATTTATAACTCTGTCAGTGGACGGTCCTATGAAGACTGCAGGTCCTTTGCCAAGTTCGAAACCTTCTTGTTTAGAAACGTTTGGAGAAAAACCATGGGTTACATCAATGGCTACGGCACAATCTGGCTTCAAAACATATGTAGATGTAATTGCTCCAAATGTTGTGAACTCTTCCTGTGAAGCGAAATGTCCCACGACATTCATAATAGGACTTATCTTTTTTAATCTTTTGAAAATTTCAATTATTACATACACGCCTATTCTATCATCGAGCGCCTTGTTAGAAACAAGTTCATTAATTTTTGAAAATGAAGGATAAAAGGTAACACTATCACCAACTGAAACTATTTCTTCTATTTCTTTTTTATTTAACCCACAATCTATGAATAATTCCTTAATTGGAAAAGCTTTTTTAAGATCCTCTTCATGGGTGAGATGAAATGGTTTTATTCCTATTATCCCTTTAATTTCCTGTTTTCCATGAATTTCAACAATTGAACCTGGCAAAATCTTCGGATCAATAAAGTTTGATTGCATTCTAAGGAATCCTTCATCAGTAATGCCTGAAACGATTGCGCCAACTTCATCGATGTGTGCGTCGAGCATAATTGAACATTTTCCAGGCGTACCAAGTTTAATAGCAAACATTGAGCCTGTTTTTAATGATTTAATTTCCTCTGCATACCCTGAAATTTCTCTTTTAATTAACTCATGAATTTTGCTTTCTTCTCCGGGGAATGCTGAAATATCTGTTAATTCCTCCAGGAGATTATATTTCATCTGTACCCATCACCATCCTTTACTTTATTCTAAAAGAAATTAAATTTCAAAGAAAACTGTAAGTTCCTTTTTTGCATCTTCTTTTGATGATGAAGCATGCACAATATTTTCTGTGAGGTATGGAGAAAAATCGCCGCGGATTGTCCCTGAAGATCTCTTCTCTGGCATTGTTTCTCCTATTATGAGCCTGCAGTTTATAACAGCTTCTTCCCCTTTGATTCTTAAAATAACGACAGGACCTGAAGTTGAGTATTTTATAAGTTGATTGAAAAAGTCTTTTTCTTTATGCATTTCGTAAAGTTCTTCAGCCTGTTCTTTCTGAAGAGTAATCATTTTCATATCAACTATTTTCATTAACTTTTTTTCAAAACGGGCAATTACCTCACCAATCAAACCCCTTTCTACTCCATCTGGTTTTATTATTACACAGGTTTCTTCAATCATTGTTCTTCAAGCATATCAAGGTATATATCCTTGTCTTCAGGATTGTAGCCTATCAGTTCTGCATATCTTCCTAATTCTATAAGACTTTTAAGGGTTTCATTAGCTTCTTCTTCAGACATCTCTTCCAGAAGAATTGAGAGTAGTTTACTTTTCTGAAGGGTTTTATCCTCTGACTGTAAAAGGATATTAATGATTTTCTGGAAAACCGGAAGCTTTTTGAGTGCTTTTTTAAAAATAATTTTCCTCTTGTTTTCATCTCCATAAACTAAATCCTTTCCGGTTTGAGTAATGTAAAGGTCACCTTCTTTTACCTTTACAAAGTCAAGCAATTCTGAGATTTTTATAAGACTGACAAGTTCATCCATCTCGAGACCTAACTCAGAAGAAATTATATAAATATCAGTTTTTCCGTCCAGATCTTCAAGATAAACCAGCATTCCTATCATTTTACCAACTTCAATGTACGGCAACGGCGATGCATCTTCCATTAAATTCCCTAAACGGGCTTCACCTCCTTATTTATTACTGTAGAACTTATTACCATTGAATATATTTTATCATAAAGTTTATTAAAATCCTCACTCTCTCTATCTCTTGGCCTTGGTAAGTCTATTTTTACATCACCAATAATTTCACCAGGATGCGCAGACATTATAACTATTCTATCCGAAAGAAAAATTGCTTCTTCTATATTATGTGTTACCATAAAAATACACTTAAGTGACAATTTGCCAGAAATCCAGAGTTTGATTATCTCTCCTCTAAGGTTCTCTGCTGTAAAAACGTCAAGTGCTGTGAAAGGTTCATCCATCAGTAACAGGGTTGGCTCCATAACAAGTGCTCTTGCAATACCAACTCTTTGTTTCATTCCTCCTGATAGTTCTCTTGGATATGCTTCCTCAAAACCCTCAAGGCCAACAAGATCCACATATTTAAAGGCTTTTCTCAGTCTTTCTTTCAAATTTATGCCTTTGGCCTCAAGCCCTAATGTTATGTTTTCTGTAACATCAAGCCATGGCAGGAGCCCGAAAGTTTGAAAAACGAAACTTGTGTACGGGTTGACATTTTGTATCTTGTCTCCATTGAACCATACCTCACCAGAGGTTGGTTTTATCAGTCCGGCAACAATACGCAACAAGGTACTTTTTCCACAGCCTGAGGGACCAACTAGCGAGACGTATTCACCTTCAGAAACACTTAGATTAATATTATTTAGCACTACAATCTCTTTATCTTTCAAAGGAAAAGTCTGGTAAATGTTTTTTAGCTCCAAAAGTGCCATTAGCTTTCCATCCTGTACCTATCAAGAATTTTATCATAAAGAGGTCTATAAACAAAATGATTCATTGAAAATACAGCAGCTACCATTATAAAAAGCGATACAATAAAGAGAGATTGGTTATTAGATGCAATTGATGTATTCAATATACTTCCGATACCTGTAACTGAAACGGCTTTGTTACCTAATGTTGTGTATTCTGCTACTACAAGTGCGTTCCATGCCCCACCTACTGCAGTAATTGTACCTGTCATAATTGAAGGAAGTGCTGCAGGCAACAATAATCTCTTGAGTCTTGACATACCTTTTACTCCAAAGGACTCTGTAAATTCCTGTAAATCTTCAGGGATCGCTTTTAGGCCACCATAAATGGTGAACAACAGGTACCATTGCATACCTGAGAGAATAACAATAATAGCAGCCATGTTCATGCCATTTTTAAACGGTAATAAAAAATATAGAATCAAGGGGAAGAATGCAATAGCAGGAATTGATGGTAAAATTTGGATAATTGGAGAGATGAACCTTGCCGCTCTTGGGTGTCTGAAAAGAAATATCGCTGTAGGGAAGGTCCAGGAAAAGGCAATTATATAAGAGATAAGAATTCTTAAAAAAGAATACAGTAATGCTTTGAAAGAGATAAGGAAATCGCTTAGTTTCAATTTTAGAATAATAGAGGGGATCGCTTTTGCGATGTTGACAATAACAAACAAGACAAAACCTATTAATATAACAAGTAAGGCTTTTCTCACGATATTAGAAATCCGTCTCTGCCAGAACCTTTTTATAAATTTAAAACTTAAAACAGGTTTGAGCCTGATTTTCTGAATAAATTTAAGTATAAATTTTAAAAGCTTCCCTATTGCCTCCCAGAAAATGATTACTACATCCCATACTTCCTTTGTTTCTTCTTCACCAGGCGAAACACTGTACGTAAATCTTCTTGACCAATGTGAAATTGGTTTCCATATAAACAGGTCAAGAAATATAATTACTATTGCAAGTACAAGAACTCCAAGAAACATTAAAGATATTTTACTCTGTGAAGCAGCTTCCATGATAAAGCTACCAATGCCCGGTAATCTGAAGGATTCTGTTCCTATTGCAAAAATTTCTGAGGCAACAAGAAAAAACCACCCGTTTGTCCAGCTTAAAATACTGTTGTATACAAGTTTTGGGATTGTTGCTGGAATGTAAAGTCTAAAAAGTTTAAGATTGCCGTCGGGGTCGAAAAGATTGTATGCTTCAGTAACATCTTGGGGAATCATTGAAATGCTTTCATATACGCTAAATGCAATATTCCATGCCTGTGATGTAAAAATTAAAAAAATTGCTGCAAACTCTGCGCCAAGCATTTTATTAGGTGCAATAGAGACGAAAAAATAGACAGCTGCAGGAAAGAAACCAAGTATTGGAATTGACTGAAGTATATCAAGAATAGGAAGCATAATTGCCTCTCTTTTTTTACTTGTAGCAGCCAGGAAACCGTAAATAAAAGAGAAAAAAAGAGAAAGTAAATAAGCAGAGGTCATTCTGATAAGAGACCGTATGGCATAAAAGGGAAGCTGTTTTATTGTAAGAGTCGATATATATCCATGTATTGTAATCTGCCTTTTATAAAAGATATAAACCAGACCTAATAAAAGTAAAATTGAAGTAATCTGTATTGTTAGATTTATTAATTTGTTTGACCCTTTCATAATCTATTAGAAAGCAGGAGGCGGTTCATCAGATTTAAGCTTGTCTCTTTTTCTTGAAATTTCAAAAACTACTGTGGTTTGAGGGTCAGGACAGGATACATATGCCTTATCAGGATTTTTTTCCCATGGAAAAATCCCTCCATAGCGCAGGGGCGTAATGAATGGCCATAAAGTCGCGAAAGCCCAACCACAAAAGTTAATGCTAATTGGTTGCCCTTTTTCATTAATCTCAAAAGTATCGCCTATTTTTAAGTCTGCAGGGCATTTACCTGTTCCACGTATTTCAACAACCTTAATTGTGATTTTATATATTTTCTGCTCCATCGCTTTATTTTAACAAAAATTATCTTTAAATGAAATAAATTTTCTGTATAATTCATTATATTCAGAAGGAATCATGGTTGGAAGAAATAAAAAGAATATAGTATTTTATCTATCGGTTGGCCTTCTTATAAGCGCTTGCCTTTTACTATATGGTTATATCTTTGGTAGCTTAAACAAAAATACAACGCAGGATCAGATCAATTCATTAAATAATGCCCAGCTATTTATTGAACCTGAATCTTCAAGAGAGCCATTGCTTCAGGCAATTGATAGGGCAACAGATTCAATAGACCTTGAAGTATACACCATGTCTGATGATAATATCATTCGAGGTTTGATTGATGCCAGAAAACGAGGCGTATATGTAAGGGTTATCCTTGAAGAAAACCCGTACAAAGGTTATGGGGCAAATAAGGATGTCAAAGACAAACTTTCTCATTATGGGATAGATATAAAGTGGTCAAACAGGGTTTATCAATATACTCACTCAAAGTTTTTGGTGATTGACAAAATCACGGGTTATATAATGACTCTTAACCTGTCAAAGAGTGCATTTACTAAAAATAGGGAATTTGGACTGATTGTTAGCGATCCATTAATTGTTGATGAACTTTTGAAAATTTTTAACGCCGATTGGAACAGGAAGCCCTATTTCCCAAAGACTTCTCCGCTTGTAGTAAGTCCTGAAAATTCACGAACAAAAATTATGGACCTTTTAAAATCTGCAAAAAAAGAAATAGATATCTATGCAGAGGAAATAGAAGATCGACAGTTTATAAACATTTTAGAAGAAAAAACTCAAACCGTTAAAGTTCGCGTAATTGTAGCCGACTCTTCTTCGATTGACGTGAATAAAGCTACAATTGATGAACTTAAAAAGTATATGGTTGAGATAAAGGCAATGACTTCTCCTTTCATACACGCAAAAGTAATAATAGTAGACGAAGAATTGGCTTACGTTGGTTCAGTCAATTTTTCCTCTACTTCTTTTGATAAAAACCGTGAAGTAGGCTTAATAATATCTTCAAAAGATACTGTAACACAATTAAGGGATACTTTTTTCCAGGATTTTAATAAAGGACGTTAAATATAGCTAAATTTAAAAAAATTTTTAAAATAATATAATGATACTTGAGGGATTGTAAAGGATTTGAAATTCATTAGATAAGGGGGCACAATGAATAAATTAAATAAGCCAGATCCAGAATTGTTTTATAGTCTTTATACCAATGTCTATAAACCTCAAATTATCCGTATTGCAATTTTGTTAGATCTTTTTATGCCGCTTGCTGATGGACCGAAAAGTGCAGAGGAAGTTGCACAAACTCGCAACTTACATCCTTTTGGAACAAAAGCATTGTTTGATTACCTTACAAGTTTAAATATTTTGATAAAGCAGGGAGATAAATATGAACTTACGCCAACTGCTTCTACTTTTCTATTACCAGAGCGAAAGACCTATGCAGGAAATCTAATTATTGATTTTGTAACTTCATCAACATGGGACGGCGTTCTTAAAGCATTACGTACTGGTCAACCTGAGCAAATAGATAAAGAGGAAGATTTTATAGAGGATGCCTGGATAGAAAGTTATAGAGAATTGAGAATATCAAGTAGTTTGAAAATGTGGGAGGCTGTCGGAATTATTCCTGACGAGTCTACTTCACTTAATATGCTAGATATCGCATGTGGATGTGCTATCAAAAGCTTTGTATTAGCGCAGAAGTCTAAAAATATTACAGTTACATGTCTTGATAGTGCGAAAGTGCTTGAAGTAGCACATGATTTAGCAGAAAGAATGAATTTAATTTCACAGGTGATATTTTTGCCTGGAGATCTACTTAAAATAGAATTTGGAAAAGCAAAATATGACCTATGTATGTTAGGTCAAATTACTCATTATCTTACGGAGGTTCAAAATCAGAATTTATTTCAGAGTATTTATGCGGCTCTAAAAGATAGAGGAATTCTTGCGATTGATGTACCTATGGATAAAGGTACTCTTGATGAAGAAGCAAGTTTATTAACTCTTGAATTATGGGCTAATGGTGGAGGAGCTGCTTATTCATTTGGCACCTATCAATCCTGGTTGAAAAATGCAGGTTTCAGCAAAATTATACAATTAAATGATAGATTGTTAAAAGCTGAAAAATAGTTCCTAAGGTTGGACAATTTAGATTTTTGTATATTATCTTATAAAGGGGAAATTAAGCTTCAAATCGCCAATCTCGCCCTTAATTTCGTAGATTAAAGAAAGATTATTTACATAAAACACCCATGGCCTGCTCCCCAAAATCTGGACAAAAATTATTTAATAGTTTAAAATTAATTAA
>CAZJKI010000005.1:0-39215 GCA_964546685.1 uncultured Caldisericum sp.
CCCCAGGCGGTTCTTCTTGAAATGTTTTGTTCATTCCAAATAATTGTTGAATGATATTTGAAGCCAATCTGTTTAGCTATAGTTGTTATATCAGCACTTACGCTTTGTTGCCCACCTTTATTTTTATCTAAAGGGATGTTTAAACAAAATCTTCCATCATCTTTAAGAAATTTGTAACACCTACTGAGCCACTCTCTTGTGAATGATAAATAATCCTCATAAGACAATGCATCATTATGTGAATTATATTTGATATCAACGTTATAAGGAGGCGACGTTACTATTAAATCAATGGAGTTTTCCTTAATACTTTTTATTTTTAAAATATCGGTATTGTAAATATAGATTGAATCAGAGCGAAAGAACAATTCATCACTATGATAAACTGTAGATTTAGTATTTTCCAGATGATAAATTGGTTTTGTTTCTTTTATCATCAATTTTCTTCTTTTGCTTCTGGTTTTGTACAGGTTGTTATCTATGTGTTTCTTTAAATTTTGTCTTTCTCTTAAATATCTCTTGATGCTTTTCTTACTGAAGCCGTTCTTCCTTTTGGATATTTTTATAGAAGTAATTAATCCCTTTTTCTCCATACGGTAAATAGTAGAGGTACTTACACCAAGATAATTTGCAGTTTCCTTTGTTGTATAAAATTCTTTTACTTTCATAATAGCGTCTCCAGAATTGTAACGTTTTCTTCTAAAACATTATAACATATATAAGGATTTGCCAAATTTTGTATGGGCTATATATTTTAGGCTATTAAATAGTTAAGTATAGTTACTACAAGCTGTATGCAGATTTGTTTAACTACTCCAGGGCTTTATTTCGTATGAACCCTTTCCAAAAATTTCTTCGAGCATGGAAAGCATTGACTTAGAATTTTGCACAAAGTATTTTGGAGAAGTTGTGATTCTTAAATCCTTTCCTTCAATAAGAAGGTGTAAAATTAGGGGGTTTCCTCCCTTGAATTTTTCAATTTCTTTTTTAAAGTCTTTGAGTTTCTGATATGCAACGTCGAGTGTAGATTCTTTAAGATAAAGGTGCAAAGCTATATATTTATCTTTTTTCATGACATCTTTTTCGGTGAGAAAACTTGAAACTTCTTCACCAAAAAGGGTAATTGATTCCTCTTCTCTTTTTATCCGTCCCTTTATTATGATAACCCCTTCTTTTTCAATAAAGTCATTGAAATTATTAAGAAACTTTGGAAGTATCAACGTTTCAAGTTTAGAAAATCCATCTTCGAGGGCAAATCTATAAATATAGTTACCATTTCTGGTCTTGGTCTTTCTAAATGACGAGATAATTCCTGCTACCTCAACCTCTCCTTCTTCTTCACTTTCTTTTATTTTTGTTACCGTAGGTATCTTTTGTTCTTCAAGCAATGGCATATAGGTATTTAGGGGATTATCAGTTAAATAAAAACCGAGAACTTCTTTTTCATATTTCAAATTTTCAATGTTTGAAGGTTGTTTTTTTGGGGAAAGTTTGACGGGGGCCCCTCCAAAAAGAGAAAGAGTCTGTATTTGCCCTTCGCTTTTGTTTTCAAACAATGCTTTTCTTTCCTCTTCAAGTAAATCAAAACACCCTGATTTTACGAGACTTTCAATAACTTTTTTGTTTACTTTTAGGTTTTGTATCCGACCTTCAAAATCTCTAAAAGATTTAAATTTACCACCTTTCTCTCTTTCTTCAATTATTTCTGTTAAAGCCTTCTCTCCAACATTTTTTATTGCAAGAAGCCCAAATCTAATACCTTCCTCTTCTACTTTGAAAAACGTATCCGATATATTTATATCAGGCTTAAGGATGTTTATTCCTTTGGTTTTTATTTCGTAAATTGTTTCGCTCAGTTTGTCCTCGTTTCCAATGTATGAGTTAAGAATCCCAGTAAAATATTCTTTTGGGTAGTGGGCTTTGAGGTATGCAGTTATATAAGCAATCGTCGCATAACATACTGCGTGAGCTTTATTAAACCCATATCCTGCGAAATATTCAATGAGGTCAAAAATCTTTTCTGCTGTTTCTTTCTTTACTCCATTATTTAAGGCTTTCTCTATGAAGATACTCCTTTGCGATTTCATAATTTCTGGTATTTTTTTGCCTATTGCTTTTCTGAGCATATCTGCTTCTGCCATGGTATAACCTGCAAGTGTATTTGCAATCTGCATGACCTGCTCCTGATAAACTATAATACCATAAGTATTTTTGAGAATTGTTTCAAGTTTTGGATGAGGGTATGAAACTTTTGTTGTGCCATTTTTTCGGTTTATATATTCTTCTATTCCTCCTGCTTTTATTGTCCCTGGTCTGTATAGAGCAACAACGGCGGTAAGGTCTTCTATGCTTTCTGGCTGAACCCCCTTTAACACTTTTCGCATGCCGCCGCTTTCTAATTGAAATACTCCTATTGAATCTCCTTGTTTTAGCATTGAAAATGTTTCTCTGTCATTTTCAGGGATATTTTTGAAATCAATTTCTATTCCCTTTTTCTTAAGATTTTCAATTGTTTCTTGAATTATTGTAAGATTTTTTAATCCGAGGAAGTCTATTTTAAGCATGCCGATATGTTCGACTACGTCTTTATCAAATTGCGTGATAATTGCGTTGTTCTTATCAGTTTGTAACGGTAGATACTCTATAAGAGGCTTGTCTCCTATTACGATCCCTGCTGCATGAGTGGAGAAATTTCGTACAACGCCCTCAAGTTTTAGAGCAATTTCAAACAGTTCTTTGTAAGATGGGTCTTGAGCTTTTTGTTTCAGCTCAGAAATTGTTTCAAGTGCTTCTTTAAGAGAAATGCCCATTGGCATAAGTTTGGCTATTTTATCCATGTCGCTATAGCTGAAGGCAAGTGCTCTGCCAACATCTCTTATGACAGCTCTTGATTCCATTTTGCCAAAGGTTGCTACTTGAGCAACATGGTCTTCTCCATATTTATTTTTGACATATTCTATAACTTTATTTCTAACTTTGTCTCCAAAATCAATGTCAAAGTCTGGCATGGAAATCCTTGAAGGGTTTAAAAAACGCTCAAAGAAAAGATTGTATTTTATAGGATCAATCCCTGTAATCCCCAGGGCATATGACACAATACTCGCAGCTGCAGAACCTCTTCCCGGTCCAACAGGGATTTCCTGTTTCTTTGCCCAGTTTATGAAATCCTGTACAATGAGAAAATAGTCAGTAAAGCCCATATTTTCTATTACTTCAAGCTCATATTTCACTCTTTTTTCTATTTCCTCTAAGTTATCTTTATAAATATTTCTTATCCCAGTAGAAGTCAATTCTTCCAGGAGTTTTTTGTTCTTTTCAGGGTTCCATTCTTCGTTTTTTTCTGTGAAGTGAGGTAGGTGATATGTGGAAAAATCAAAGTCTACATTGCACAGTGTTTTTATTTTTTCAGTGTTATCAATCGCCTCCGGGATCTCTATGAATATTTTTCTCATTTCTTCTTCAGATTTAACGTAGAATTCATTAGTTTGAAACCTCATTCTTTCTGGATCATCGCTTTTCGAGAGAGTTTGAATACATAAAAGGATATCGTGAGCTTTTGCATCTTCTTTTCTCAAATAATGAGCATCATTTGTTGCTACAAGCGGAACTTCTTCTTCTCTCGAGATCTCTGTTAGCGTCTTTATAACTGTTTTTTCTTCGGGGATTTCATGATCTTGAACTTCAATGAAAAAATTTTCTTTTCCAAATATATCAATATATTTATAAAGAGCTTTTTTAGCACCTTCCTTTCCTTCCTTTAAGGCTTTTGATGGAACTTCACCCTGTAAGCATGCGCTCATAGCAATAAGCCCTGAATGATAGTCTTCAAGTATTTTGTAGTCGACCCTCGGCTTATAGTAAAAACCTTCAATAAAACTTTTTGATACAATCTTTACGAGATTTTTGTAACCATTAAGATCTTTTGCAATAAGAATCAGATGAAAACGGTCCTCGTCTTTGTTTTTGTTTTCTATTCCTGCAGGAGCAACGTAAATTTCTGCTCCGATTATTGGCTTAATTCCTTCCTTTCTCATTTTCTCGTAAAATTCAACTGCGCCATACATGTTACCGTGGTCAGTTATAGCAACTGCATCCATTCCAAGCTCTTTTACTCTTGAGGCAAGATTATTTATCTTATTAAGGCCATCAAGAAGGCTGTATTCCGTGTGTAAATGTAAGTGAGTAAAACTCATTCCATCCTCCTAATTAATCGTTATAGTAGCTTTAATATCTACCTGCAAATCCTCTGATGAAATGCTTAACATTAGAGACGAGACCTTGTTTTTAGAAAAAGTAAGTTTAATTATCTCAGAGAACTTTCTGCCCTCGAAATCTCTTTCACCTGTAAAAACAATTGTATCAGTATTTACATTTTTTATGTTCAGGCTTTTTATTTTCTCTTTAAATTGTAAAAACTCCTGGAGTGTAACTCTCGCAAATTTTAGAACAGTTGCTTTTTCTAAATCTTTTACTTGTTCGTTATTGATGAATGGCTCTCCGTTTTTAAATGTGTAGGAGAGATTGTTGTCACTTATGTTTTCAATCGAGCCACCTTTTACAACACCTTTTAAATCATACGAAAACTTGTTTTTTGAAATATCACCTGTTATGTTTATTGAAAAATTGTAGTCTTTATTATCCTCTGGAAATTCTATATTTTTAATTAATTCCTGAACTTTTTCTTTATCGAGGACTAAATTCACATTAATTAAATTCTCTCCTTTATGAAATTCTTCTATGTTTTCATTCGTTATATAAAAAGGTGCTTCAATAACTATACTATGCTGTCCTTCATTCACTGGGGAAATTATGATTTTTCCATTTTCTACTTTGCTTCCTTTTTCAACTCCGTCTATTAAAATCTTTGCATTTTGGTTATCTGTTAGAATAATGAGATAGGAAATTGGTTCCATATATGTATTGATAGGATTAGTCCTGCTTCCACTAACCCCGATACTTAAATTTCCATAGCCCTCTTTTTCTATTGTATAATCTCCTTCACCAAGGATTAAAACTCCATTATTTACATTTAAGGTTTTCCCGTTTACTTTAACTTCTCCTTCTATTAGAAAGCCGGTTTTTGAATCAGTTATACTTATTTTGTAATTCAGCCTACTACAGCCGAAAATTGTTGTTAAGATTACGATTATTGAAAATGTGATTAGCAGTTTTTTCACATCAAGATTTTATATCAAACGGATTTTTTTGCAAAAATACCTAAAAGTGTTATTTAATTTATCTTTTTATGTATGTGGTATTTGGTTTTGATTTTATCTGTGATTTTTAACTCCCAATTTAGGACACATTTCGTTAAGCAAGCATTTAGAGCAGAATGGGGATATTGGTTTGCATATATTCTGCCCGAAAGGAACCACAATTGTGTTGTAAATTGACCAGAACTTCTCAGGCAAAACCTTCATTAAAGCGAATTCAGTTTGTACAGGAGTTTCAGTTTTTACCAATCCCAACCTGTTTGAAACTCTATGTACATGTGTATCAACACAGATTGCAGGTTTTCCAAATCCTTTGCTGAGCACAAGGTTTGCTGTTTTTCTTCCAACGCCCGGAAGTTTTAAAAGTTTTTCAAGGGTATCGGGTACTTTGCCGTTATTTTTGGCGACCTGTTCAGAAATTTTTTTAATTGTTACTGCTTTTCTATGGTAAAACCCAACAGGGTAAATTAGTTTTTCTATTTCCCTGTTCGAAAGCGCAATAATTTTTTGTGGAGTATCGCCTTTTTCAAACAATCTCAGAGAAGCTTCGTGTGTGGTTTTATCCTTTGTTCTCAGACTAAGTGCAGTTGATATAAGGATTTTAAATGGGTCTTTGTAGGTATTTGCAATTTGAGTCACAACAGGATTGTCAAACCCCTTTATGGATTTTTTGATTTTTTTAATTATTGACTCTATATCGTTCATATTCGCCCTTTCAATTTTAAAGTTTTTCCAGTTACAATATAATATACGGAAATGTTTGAAAGATTAGAGCAAATTTCAAATTCACTTCGCGGAAACGAAAGACTATGTGAATACGACTTGCTTATTCAGTTGTATAAAATTCTTGCACTTTATAATTTTCCGGTACTTCTTCCTGAACTTAATGTGTTAAGTGGTTTTTCTTTGAGATTTCTTTATCGTTTTGACTTTCAGAATGCTTATAACGAAGACCTTGATTATATAAAATATAATCTTGCCTGTAATTTGGGTTTGAAAATTTCTATTTTCGAGAATATTGACCTTAAAGAATTTGTTATTGACAAAATTAATCACGGAATACCATTGATTCTTCATCCTGAGAATCTACTTGTGTATAAAACTGATTTTAATAACTTGTTTTTCTTCAGGGCATTGTTTATGGAATCTTCATTAATTGAAGATGTCATCGAGAGAAATAGAAGGGTAATTGTTGTAGATGAAATTCCGTTGTTGAAAAGAGAAGAAATCTATAGTATGGAAAGATTTTTGTATGTTTCCAGACATCTTTATGAAAACTTCTATGAAAAAGACATTATGATAAAAAGGTTTAAAGTTTTTAAAGGGGAAAATGCCTATATTGAATTTATAAAGGACTTGAGAGATGAAAGTAAACAGTTTAATGGAGGTTACAGGGATTGGTTTTCTATACCTTCATATGCGCAATGGACTTCTATTTATGGATTGCTTTCATATTTTCTCGGGGTATATCATTTCCTTGACAGAAAGACACAAGAGAAAGGGGTAAAAATAATTAAGGGACTTGAAGATGCCATCACGTACTGGAAAGAATGGGGCAGGATAGTTGGTAGGGAATCTCATATCCCTTATTCCAGACTAATACCCTATTCTGCAAGAAGAAGTTCTGCTAACAGTCTTGAAAAAGCTTTGAAATCTTTTAAGTTTGTCGTTGATGCTTTTCAGCATATTATGTAGTTTTACGATATTTAAGTATTGGAGGAGATGCTAAATAAAAATATGAATAGTATAATGCAATCTGAGACCTTACGGAAGCTACATTACTATGGTCGTAATTTTGAGAATAGAAGAATTATATGGGTGTCTTAATGTATCTTGAGAGCATAGAGCTTTTCGGATTTAAAACTTTTGTAAGTAACACAAAGATTTTATTTTCACCCCGCATTACCTGTATAGTTGGGCCGAATGGAGCCGGGAAAAGTAATATAGTTGATGCAGTGAGATGGATGCTGGGAGAACAAAGGTTGACTTTGCTCAGAGCATCAGACTCTACCGATTTGATATTCTCTGGGTCGTCAATAAAAAAACAGCTCAGCGTTGCTTCTGTAAAAATGGTATTTAATAATGAATCTCGTACTTTTGCTGTTAAGACGCCGCGATTGATTATTGAGAAAAGGATATATAGGAATAGAGAAATCCATTACTATATCAATGGTGAGGAATCAACAATGCAAAAAATTAATTCAATATTCCATTCTGCAAATATTTTTAGTCATACTTATGCAATAGTAGGGCAGGGAAAAATTGATGAAATATTGCTTGCTAGACCAGAAGAAAAGAAAGCTTTCATCAATAAAATTGCTGGCATCGATGTCTATAGAAGAAAAAAAGATGAAGCAGTAAAGAAATTAATAGAAGTTGAAGAAAACCTTACGAGAGTTTCAGATAGGCTTGGCGAATTGAGGCAGCATGCAAACCATGTTTTAAGTGAGGCAAAAAAAGCGCATATGTATTATATTCTAAGTGATAGATTGAAAGAAGAAGAAACAATCCTGCTTAATGCCGAGATGAAAGTATTACAGGACAGTATAAAGGTTGTGAGTTCAGGCCTTGGGGAGCTTGAACGCGAGAGTGAGGAAATTACGGATTCAATACTTGAAAAAAAGAAAGGATTCGATTTTATAGAAGAAGGCATCGACTCTTTAAATGAGCTGAAAGAGAAGATTTTGCAGGACAAGGAAAAGCTTGTTATTGAAAAAACTAAACTATTAGGAAGTGAAGCTCGCCTGAGAGAGAAGATCGAAGACATGGAAAATAAGATTTCTGAAAATGGTCTTCAAATAGAGAAGATGGAAAAAACACTCAACTCTCTTGATAAAGATGTTAAATCTTTGAGTATAAAAAAATCTGAGTTTGAGCTTGATTTAAATGCAAAAGAGAATGAGTTAAAAGAGTTTAGTCAAAAAATTGAATCGTTAGAAAAAGTATTAGCCCCTCTATATGAGGAAGATAAAATAAGGAATGAAAAAATTAGATTAATTGGCGAAGAAAGAGTTAAATTTGAAAAATTGCTCTCTGTGAAAGAAACTGAATTGAAATTTCTTGAATCGCAAATGGCTGAATTAGATAAATTTGTTGAGTCGTTTGATAATCAGGAAGCTTATAATGAGAGTCAGTTCCAAGAAGAACTTGACTCTCTGTATAAAAAGAAACAAGAATTATCAGTTACTCTTGGTACTCTTGGTGAAAAATTTGCTTTGTTGAAGTACAGATCAAGTGAATTGAAGAAATTTATTTTAACCCATAACCCAGGTGATTGGAAATTTCCAGAAAAGAGTCTTGGGTCTTTCCTTAAGCTCACAAAAACATTTCCCGGGCTCGAAGAAGAACTCAGTGCAATAATTTTAAATTCTGCAGAAGACTTAAGTCATTATAAAGAAGGGATGTTCTTTTTGGATTTGAAAGATATAGATTTTAAAGTTACCAAAAATGAAAAAATTTCTGCTGTAGAAGAAATTTTAGGAGTTAGTTCGAAGTTTTTGTCAGGAATCTATTATTCCTTTGACCTGAGAAGTGCTTTAGACTTTTTTAATATGTACTCAGAGAAAATTTTTATAAAGAAAATTATAACTGCGGATGGTTTTATTGTAACGTCTCCCTTTGAAGTCAAGATGAGTACGGATATTGCTGCAGCTCATAAAAATGAGGAACTTAAATTAATTAATAAGGAACTTGGTGAGACATCAGAACTTAGATTAAAACTTAATGATGAGATTTTAGAAAATGAGAATTTAATAAAAAGTCTTGAAGCAAAATTTAATAAAGTAAGAGAGCATAATGAGAAGATGAATAGCTTAGAAATGAATAAAAAAGAACTTGCTTCTTTAAAAAAGAGATCGACAGAGCTTGAAAATGAAAAAACCCTTATAAGACAAAAGATAAGCGAGTTCTTAAAAGTGCTAGGTGAGCTGAATGAGGATATCGAAGTAAAGTCAAAGAAAGCCGAGCTCGATGCTCTTAAAAGCGAGTTTTTAAATAAATCTACAGAAGTAAGAGAGACTGAATTTAAAATTGAAAGAATTTCCAATGAAATTGAGGAAAAAAGAAAAATAATTGAAAATATCGTTATAGACGTTAAAGAATTAAAATCTGAACAGGAAGAGAATTATAAAGCACTCGAGGAGTTTAAATATAATTTAAATGAAACTTTGAATTTTTATAAAAAAATTGAGACAACTATAAGCGAGGTTGAAGGGAAAGAGAAAGAATTAAAAGCTAAATTAAGGGAGAAACTTGAGGAGGAAAAGACAATTGAGGTAGAGATTTCTAAAATTGAAGAGAGAAATAGAGAAATACTTAAAAGAATGGAAAAACAGCGAATATCCATAGCACAAAAGGAAACCGAGATAAATGGTATCAGAAATATTTTAATCGAGAGAGGGGTTAAGGAAAGGGAAATTTCTTATCATGTCGACACTGAAGCATTGAAGAAAGAAATAAAAGAATTAAAAGAGGAGATAAATGAACTCGGTGCAATTGATTTTACAAGCGTTTCAGAAGAAGAACAAATAAGCAAGGAACTCGAAGAGAAAGAATCTGTATATAATGATGTTAAGTCGTCTAAAAAAGAGCTTGAGAAGTTTATCGAAGAAATGGAAAATAAAATTAAGATTGAGTTTGATAAGACCCTGAGTAAAATTGAAGATAATTTTAGCAAATTTTTTGCAAGAATGTTCAAAGGAGGGGAGGCTTTCTTTGAAAAAATATTGGATGAGTCTGGTGAGATTAAAGGAATAGAAATTAATTTAAGGCCTCCTGGAAAGAAAAAGCAAACCCTGCAATTACTTTCTGGAGGTGAAAAGACGTTAGCAGCAATTGCATTGCTCTTTTCTATATTTAAAGTTAAACCGTCGCCTTTTTATATACTCGATGAAGTGGATGCGGCACTCGATGAAGAGAACATTGTACGTTTTGGAGAATTGCTTGAAGAAGAAAGCAATAATGCACAGTTTATTATTATTACTCATAACAAAGAAACAATGCAGAAGACAGACGTATTTTATGGAATCACTATGGAAGAAGACGGCATTTCAAAAGTAGTTTCTTTGAAGCTGGTATAGATAGAACTAAACTTTAATAAAAGTATTTGTTGCATCTTTTATTTGATGATCTATTTGAAATTTATTTTCAAGATTTTTATTTTTCTCTATAAGTAAATTAAAAATGTTTTTCAAGAGAGCATATAACCTCTTTAGGTTGCTTTACAAGTTTATTAATTGTGATAAAATTTAAGAGGTTTAAAAAATACTAGGAGGTGTTAACAATGGAAAAAGTAAAAATTTCTGCTGGCAAATTAAAAGGCATTTCAAGACTCGTTGATGAAGAAGGTAGATTTAGAATGCTTGCTATAGACCAGCGGGGCTCATTGCAAAAAATGCTTGCCGATGCCGTAGGGAAAGACAAAGCTGCAATCGGATATGCTGATATGGTTATGGCAAAGAGGCTTGTTACGTCAATACTTTCTCCTTATTTCAGTGCAACGCTTATGGATCCAGAATTTGGAATTCCTGAATCATTAAAGTATTTAAGTAAAAACTCTGCTCTTCTTATTGCAACTGAGAAGAGTGGTACAGAAGCTGTTGGGTACAAGTTAAGAGAGAAGAGAACCGTGCTCTTAGAAGGATGGAACGTTGAGAAAATTAAAAGAGTAGGAGCTGACGCTGTGAAGATTTTGCTTTATTATCGTCCTGATAGCACCCCAGAAATTAAAGAGTATCAGGAGAATATTGTAAAATTTCTTGGACAGGAGTGTAAAAAGTATGATGTTCCTTTTGTTCTTGAGCCAGTTGGTTTTGCATTTAAAGACGATGAGCCGTCAACCGATTCATCTGAATATGCAAAGAAAAAGCCTGAAATAGTTCTTGAAACATGCAAAGAATTTTCTAAGGAAGAGTACGGCGTCGACATTCTAAAGCTTGAATTTCCGTTAAATCTTAAGTTTGTGAAAGAATTTCATACAGGCTATTTTGACGGGAAAGAAAGAGAGGAGATTTACACAATAAAAGATGCAGAGAGTGCCTGCTTTGAAATTACAAAAGCATCAAGAGTTCCATGGGTGATTCTAAGCGCAGGTGTCGATATAGATGAATTTGTTTACAATGTTGAAATTGCATCAGGTAATGGGGCTTCGGGGTTTCTTGCGGGGCGTGCTGTTTGGAAAGATTTCGCTTCGTATTATCCGAATGAAAAGGATATGGGTTCGTGGCTTTCAACCTCTGGAGTTTCTAACTATATGAAAATTTATGAAGCGAGTAAAAAGGCTACTCCTTATTTTGAACATAAGAAGTTTAAGAGTTTTGCTAACATAATTCTTGAAAAAGCAGGAGAGAGCTGGTATAAAGAATACTAATATTTGTTCCCTGGCTTGGGAGCACAGAATATGGGTTTCGAGAAAACTTTAGAAGAGATAAAGATCGGTTTAAAGAACCTTAAAAAGCGTCTTGAAGATTGCAAATCTGACAACGAAAGAATATACTTGTTTACCGCTATTGGGAATAGTTACCTTTTGATTTCTGAAGTAGAAGATGCAAGGAATAACATTATAAATGCTCTTCTTTCATTTGATGAGGTTGAGAAGATTTCTAAAAAAACGGTTAATAATGAAGCACTTGCAAATGTCGAGAGTTTGAAAGGTTTTCTTTTTTATAAACTTGCATTTCTTGAAGATAGAAACTATAATTTAAAAATTTCTATTGAACATTATAAAAATGTAATTAATTTGACCGGTGAACCTGAAAGAGAAAAACTCATTTCTGTTAATTATAATCTCGCTAATTCTTATCTTGCCCTGAGAGATGGTAAAGAACAGGACAATATTTTTGAAGCGATCTTAATATTTAATAATGCTCTGGAGATTGCAACCACTTTGGGAAGAAATGATAGTTTTTCACTTATTAACAATGCACTTGGTCGTTCTTATCTTCTTTTATCCCAATTTTATAAAGGAAGAGATTCAAGCAATATTTTTGAAAAAGCAATTTTCTTCTTTGAAGAGTCTTTGAAATACTCTAATTTAAATGATAAGCCATTTGATTTTGCTTCCTCGCATAACGGCCTTGGAGTTGCGCTTATGAAAATGGGAGATCTCGGAGTAAATACCCAAGTTAATTATGATAATGCGCTCACTCATTTCAATCTGGCTCTCAAATTTTATGATATTAACTCTAATCCTATTGACTTTGCGTCTGTAAATTACACAATTGGATTATGCTATTTCAAGCTTGCTCAAATATCAATGGGGGAAGTTAAAAATGGATTTTTATTAAAAGCGAAAGATTCTTTGACGATTTCTACCGAGCTTTTTATTGATGAGACAAATCCTTTGGAACTTGCAAATGCAGAATATTATCTCTCGGTTGTTTATAAAGACCTTTTTGATATTTCACATGATAAAAACTTTCTTAAAAAAGAGATTGAAAGCCTTTATGCAGCTTTAAGTTTTTTTAACGAAGAAAATAACCCTGTTAGTTATGCTTCAATCCAGCTTCTTATTGGAGAAGCGCTCTATAGGCAAGGAAATACGAAGGACTCATTAAACTATTACTCAGAAGCGGAGCGAGTTGCAGCAAAATTCAATCCGACTCTTGCCAGGCAAATTACAAGCGTCAAAAAAGTTATAGCATCTTTATAATAGAATGGAAAGCACAAGCATACTCTGTGCAAATTTTATCAGAGAGTCAAAGTTCACCGTTATTTTAACAGGAGCTGGCATTTCAACTAATGCAGGTGTTCCTGATTTTAGGGGACCTTCTGGTATCTATACCACCGGTAAATATGATCCAGATAGAGTTTTTGAATTTATAAACTTTATTGAAGATCCGAAACCTTTTTATGACTTCGCAAGAGAATTTGTTAAATTACTAGAATCTTGTAATCCAACATTAACTCATAAATTTTTTGCTCGACTTGAAGAAGTGGGAAAACTTGAAGGGGTAATTACTCAGAATATTGATGCTTTGCATGAAAAAGCAGGGAATAAAAAAGTTATAAATTTGCATGGGAGCATTGATAAATCTTATTGTATTGAATGTGGTAAAGAATACAATTTCAACGAAATGAAGAGGAAAATTTTTGAAGAGGAGGTTCCTCATTGCGATGTATGTAAAGGTCTTATAAAACCTGATGTAGTATTTTTCGGCGAGAGCGTAAAAGACTTTCCAAGAGCAGAAGAACTTGTATATAATTCAGAGTTTTTTCTTATTGTTGGTACATCTTTGGAAGTTTATCCTGCAAATTTGCTTGTTGATTTTGCAAGGGGACGGGTGGTGTTTGTAGGAAAAGGCGTGTCAAGACTAAGCCGATATGTTGACCTCCTTGTAAATGAAGATATAGATAGTTTTTTTAGAAAAGTTTCTTTTCATCTTAAAGATTTATTGGGAGAGATTTAAATTTAAGCATTTAAGGCTTAATTATCAATTTTTTAGAGTAGTGGAACTTTTTTAATCTTAAAGGAGTCTAAATGAAAAGGGAGGTTGATTTTAATGAAGAAATTATTATTGGTTTTAATGGTTGGCATTCTTTTACTTCCCTTCCTTAAAACTTATTCAGTAAAAGGTGAAGGGATTTTAGTGAAGGTTGAGACAGATAAAACAGTTTATAAACTGGGGGAAATTGTAAATATAACCTTTACCATTTCGAATGAAAGTAATACTCCGCAGAAGCTTATTTTTAATACTGCCCAGATTTATGATTTTGTGATATTTAATATTGCAAAAAATGATTTAGGGTTCTACAGATGGTCCCAGGGGAAGATGTTTGCTCAGGTGATTACAGAAATAAACTTGGAACCTAATGAAGTAAAAACCTTTAAGGAACAGTGGAATCAAAAAAGTAACAGTGGAAGCCCTGTCTCAGTTGGAACTTATAGATTGAATTTTTGGCTCGTAAACACGACTTCAATTGGAAAAATCTATGAACCAGGGAGTATTGGAAAATTTGGACAATCACAATATTTTGCAACAACAATATTTATTGTTGGTCAGGAATCACAAAACGTTTCTCCATTCATTGATGTAACCGACCCCGAGCTTATTAAATACCTTTCCATTCTAAACAGCAGGGGAATTATAAAAGGTTATCCCGATGGTACATTCAGGCCTCAAAACCATTTGACAAGGGCTGAAACGGTGGCTCTAATTTTAAGAGTGATGAACATAACTCCGCAGAGATATTTAAAATCTACTTTTAGTGATGTTGCTCGAACACACTGGGCATTTAATATAATTGAAGAAGCCTATCGAAGAGGTATTGTAAAAGGCGTTTCATTGGCTATATTCTCTCCTAATGCCTATATTACAAGAGGAGAGTTTACTGTAATGATGATGCGTGCACTTGAATTTGAACTTTCAGAAACCCAAAATCCATTTGTAGATATTGATAGAACTTATTTTGGTTATAAAGAAGTTATTAATGCTTACAATCTAGATATTGTCCAGGGAACAAATGTAAATGGTAAGCTTTACTTTTATCCTTATTCCCCTATTACAAGAGGAGAGGCAGTATTAATTTTAGGAAGGGTAATTGAAAAGAAGGAAGAAACAGTCACAATGTTCTCAATAAAAGGAGACTTTAAAGAAAAAGCTTTCGCGACATCAGAGAAGCCCGTAAGCTTTAGTCCAAATGTTCTGGAATATGCTATAAAGTCCAGTGAGGTTAAGAATCTCTGGCAGTTTCAATTCAGCGAAAAAGAGCTCAAAGCCCTTGAAAATTATGGATTCTTTGTTAAGGAAGCTTCCTATAAGACTTTTTCTGAATTTTTTGATGAAAGCAGAGGACCAATCTTCATAAGCTTTGACACGTTCCTTCACTCTTACCACGTCATCTTTGATATGGTTCTGAGATTTGACGAAATTGAATATTTTGTCAAAGACCTTGATGAGCTTGTTACAACACTCTTGAGAAACTCAATTTCTCAGTATTCTTCTGCTTCCTCCGCGCTTAAGGATGCAGTGAAAAGGAACATTGCCTTTTTCTATATTGGAGAGAAGCTTTTGAATCCTCAATATAAACTTTTGATTTCCGATGCCGCTTTGAAAATGGAAATTGAAAATATTGCTCAAAAAGAAATCAATCTTATAGAGGCACATCAGGGTATTACGAAATCTCCTCTATTTCTCTACGAGGAGGATTACTCTCAATACGTTCCAAGAGGACATTATACGAGAAATGAGACTTTTAAAAGATATTTCAAGGCAATGATGTGGTTTGGAAGGATGCGCTTTCTTTTAAAGCCACCTGAAAATATTAACCTTGGTCGAACACAAACTCAGTCAGCAATCCTCGAAACTGTTATGCTTGCAAATGACACACATCTTATAAGCCTTTACGATAGAATTTATGAGCCTACTGTCTTTTTTGTTGGGAGATCTGATGATATAAATTTTTTCAATTATATTCTCTTAATCAAGGAAGTGTACGGAGAAACTGTTAATCTTAATGACCTTATGGACACAGCAAAACTTGATAGCTTTATTGACAGGGCAATTAAGGAGATTCCTGACCCTGGGATCAGTACAACAGGCGAAGTTATTGTTTTGAAAGAGAAGGGGTTCAGGTTCATGGGACAGAGGTTCACCCCTGATGCATACATATTACAGAATCTTGTTTTTCCGAAGGCAGACTATAGAATGCTTCCAAAGGCAATGGATACTCTCTGTGTCTTCGGAAGTCAAGAGGCAGAGAATATACTGTTTAATGTATTCAACGAGAAAGAAAATATTAGCTACGTAAACCAGGTAAACAAATTAAAACAAGAATTTTCAGAATCAGCTGAGAAAGATTGGCTTCAAAATCTTTATTGGGGATGGCTTTCCCTTATAAAAACTTATGCATATGGGGAAAGAAAAGAAGGGTACCCTACTTTTATGAGAAGTAATAACTGGGCAAGAAAGGAACTTATGACCTCTCTTGCATCTTATACAGAACTAAAACACGATACAATCCTTTATGCAAAGCAGAGTTATACGCTTAAGACTGCGATTCCCTCTGACATTGGATATGTTGAACCAAACGTTGAAGGATATAACAGGCTTTTAACTATCCTTGATATGACCCAAAAAGGACTTTCAGAAAGAGGGCTTCTCCCCCTGGAGATAAACGAGAAGATTGAGCTATTAAAAAGACTTACCAAAGGTGCACTTGAGATTTCAGTAAAGGAGCTTGAAAATAAACCTTTAACTTCCGAAGATGAAATCTACTTTGGAACATTTAAGACTTCCATTGACTCTCTTTTTAGCTTCTCAGAAGAAATGACTGCGAAGCTTATGGGAAATGCGGATAAAAGGATTGCACTTGTTGCAGATATTCACACTGACCCAAACGGCGGAGTTGTACTTGAAGAGGGTGTGGGGGACCTGTTTACTATTTATGTGATAGCTCCTTATAAAGGCGTCCTCAATGTATTTGAAGGACCTGTTCTTTCATACTATGAGTTCACTCAAAAGATGGCAAATAGACTCACAGATGAAACCTGGCAGAATATGATTGATAAGGGCAATACACCGGCTATCCCTGTATGGGTCAAGAGCATAATGCCTTAAGAGATTGAAAAGGTATTCAAAGGACAGCGTACATTTCTCCTCTCACCTCAAATGAATGAAATAAGTGTGACAGAGCCTGCGTTTTTTCAGGCGTGGAGTTTTTTGTTTGAAAAGGGAAAAACCCTTTCAAACTTTCCCCAAAAAGAAAACAGACAGGATCGTTACGGGTTTCTTCGAAATCCTCACGATATGTTTCCTTATTAACTACCTCTATATGATATACGATGACTGTTTTTAGAGATTTCCACGGGGTTCTTCAAACTCACTTGCCAAAGGCAAGGAAAATATTGCAGAATGACAAAGTGGAGGAGAAAATTAAATGAGGTAACATGCTTTTTAAAACGCCTGTTTTAATCTACTTATTTATGAAACTATGCCGAATTTTTCATGTGTTTTGCTGCTATGGATCAATGAAAGATATAATTATTAGTGTTTTTATTCATTCATCTTATAATATATAAATGAATAATTTTGCATGGTAAAAAAGGAGGAATGCGAGAATAATGATAGGTTTTATAATTTTATTGATGTATTTTGTATTCTTTATTCCCCTGATAATAAAAGTTATAAGGATAAAGGATAAAAAGATTATAAATTTTCCTGACATAAAAGGTCCTTTTATCTTTGCGATGACTGGAGTACTTATAATTTCAATCTTTCTTGGACTTGTCAATTTTCAGGTTAATCTATTGTGGTTCAGGAGTTTAGGTTTTATAAGCGTCTTCTTAAAAAGAATACTGATGCAGATTTTTCTTTATGCAATCGGTTTCTTATTCTCATGGTTAATTTTCTCAATTGTTTTTTACGTTCCCATGAGAAGAGAGGAACTCGAACTCGGGGAGAAACTTGTAAGATTGGCAAGGAAAATTGTTCCATTACTTCTTTCATTTATATTTGCAGGAGTTCTTTCGTCTTATTTTATGAAAGTTTTTATGTTCATGGAGAGGACCGTAACTCCTGTTAGAGATCCTATTTTCAATATGCCTGCATCATTTTATATGTTCACTTATCCTCTGCTTTCCTCGATCGTTTCTTATCTTATAGGTATATTTATTGCCGCATTTATAATTGAAGAACTTGTTTATGCGTTTTATATCAAAGTGAGTTTTCCACCACGTTCAAGAGTTGCTTTAAGAACTACAAACTTGCTTTCTGTACTTGGAGGAATTTTATTTATCCTCTTTGCTGTCAGGATTTACCTTAGTATATACTCGCTCCTCTTTGTTTCAAGTGGTGCAGTTTTTGGTATTGGTTATACAGATTACTATATTCGGATCCCTATTTTTAAACTTCTTTCAATTCTGTTTCTTGGCGGTGGAATATTTCTTTTCATATATGCTGCGCTTCCAAGATTTACCAGCAGGACAAATGTTATAAAAATTCTTGTTGCAGGAGCTGTTGTGGGTGTGGTATTATATGCATTCTTACCATCAATATTTCAGGTTCTTGTCGTAAAACCCAATGAACTTACAAGAGAGAAAAAGTTTCTTTCCTATAACATACAGGGAACCCGTGAAGCTTTTGGGCTTGATAAGATAGACCTTAAACAGTTTGGAGAGGTGGAACCTCTTACCCTGGATATAATAAATAGTGAAAAAGAGCTTACTAACAATTTTAGGTTCTGGGACTGGCGAGCGCTCAAGGATACTTACCAGCAAATACAGTCAATAAGACTTTACTACTCATTTAAAGATATAGATATCGATAGATATGTTATAAATGGGAACCTTCGGCAAGTTCTTGTTGGTGCAAGAGAAATTGATCAAAAACTGCTCTCGGAAAATTCTAAAACATGGGTAAACCTTCATTTAAAATATACACATGGTTATGGAATATGTATGAATACCGTTAGTGAATTTACTCACGACGGCCTCCCAGACTTACTTATTAAGGATATACCGCCTGTTTCAACTGTTCCTGAATTAAAAATTGTGAGGCCTGAAATATATTTTGGAGAATTGACAAACGACTATATTTTTGTTAACACTACAACTCCTGAGTTTGATTACCCAAAGGGAGAAGATAATGCATATACTTTTTATCAGGGGAATAAAGGAATTTCAATGAATCTATTGAATCGCTTAATTTTGGCGATACAATATGAGGATCCGAATATAATTCTATCTCGATATATAACCTCTGATAGTAAGATGCTAATAAACAGAGATATTTTGACGAGAGTTCAAAAAGTAGCACCCTTCCTTAAATTTGGTCAGGATCCTTATATTGTGCTTGGTGACGACGGCAAGCTTTACTGGATGGGGGATGCATATACTTATTCTTCATTATTCCCTTATTCTGAACCAATAAGTTTCGAAGGCGATAATTTAAATTATTTTAGAAATAGTATTAAATTTGTAGTTGATACTTATAGTGGAGATATTACGCTTTATATTATTGATCAGAGCGATGCCATTGCGCAAACATATAGTAAGATATTTCCTGCACTTTTTAAAAGTTACTCTGAAATGCCTGAATTTTTAAAGAAACATATGCGATATCCTGATGAACTTATGCAGGTTCAAGGCTATATGTTCAGTGTATATCATATGAATGACCCCGAAGTTTTTTATAACAAGGAAGATAAATGGGCAATTGCCCAGGAGAAGTACTATTCTGCAACTCAGCAAGTTATACCTTACTTTATTATTCTTAAAAACCCTGAGAAAAATACTTATAACTTTGTATCAGTATATCCTTTTACGCCTTACGGGAAAAATAATCTTAATGCGCTTGCTGTAGCACAGTGTGACCCGGCTGATTATGGAAAAATAGCTGTTTATCAGTTCTCAAAAGAAAAGTTATTCTATGGACCGATGCAGATTGAGGTTAGAATTGATCAGGAATCAGAAATTTCAAAAGTACTTACGCTATGGAACCAGCAGGGTTCAGAGGTAATAAGGGGGAATACACTTGTTATACCAATTAATCATTCTCTGCTTTATCTTGAACCCGTGTACCTTCAGGCAAATGCTGGCAGATTTCCACAGATAAAGAAGATTGTTCTTGCAACTCAGAACAAACTTGTCTGGGGAGATAGTTTTGATGATGCAGTTAGTTTGCTATTTGGTGAGGGACCGACTCCTCCACAAGAAATCCCCACAACTCAGCCTGAACTTTTAAAATCTGCTTACGAACATTTTGAGAAGTATAAGGAGTATGTATCAAAAGGAGAGTTCGAACTCGCTGGCAAAGAACTTGAGGAACTTGAAAATATTTTAAAGAATCTTACAGGATCAAAACCATAGGAGGAAAAAATGTTTTTCATTTCAAAAGATGAAGAAATAAAAGAAGGACTCACAAGTGATATTTACTTTTTTAGAGCAGAAGAAATTCTCAAAGCTAAAGGAGTTAATAATCATGTACTTGTAGAGTTTACTATCCAGCATCTTGAAAACCCCTGGGCTGTGTTCGTTGGACTTCCTGAAGTAATAGAGATTTTAAAAGATAAACCAGTGAATTTGTGGGCTTTAAGAGAGGGAAGCATTTTTAAATCGAGGGATATTGATGGGATTCCCGTGCCTGTTATGGTCATTGAAGGTAAATATCTTGACTTTGGAAAATTTGAAACGCCTGTCCTTGGATTTGTATGTGAAGCTTCAGGTATTGCGACAAAGGCTGCAAGAGTAAAAAAACTTGCTGGAAATAAATCTGTTTTATCTTTTGGTGTGAGGAGAATGCATCCTGCATTGGCTCCATTGATAGACAGATCTTCATACATTGGAGGGTGTGATGGAGTTTCAAGCGTAATTGGTGCAAGAACAATAGGAAAGGACCCTACAGGGACACTTCCACATGCACTTGTAATAAACCTCGGTGGCGTGGGAGCAGCAGTAAAAGCATTTAATGAAGTAGTTGATCCAATAGTTCCTCGTATTACGCTTGTAGACACCTTTTGTGACGAAAAATTTGAAGCAATTGAGGCTGCTAATGCCATTAAAGAAAAACTTTTTGGAGTGAGGCTCGATACTCCTCAATCCAGAAGAGGCTCTATTGTAGATATCGTGAGAGAAGTTAAATGGGAATTAAGAATAAGAGGTTTTAATGAAGTTAAGGTTTTTGTTTCAGGGGGTTTAGATGAAAGCAGTGTACCAGAGCTTATAAAGGCTGGAGCAGATGGTTTTGGAGTTGGTACTTCGATTGCAAATGCAAATACCGTTGATTTCGCAATGGATATTGTTGAGCTTGAAGGCAAACCCCTTGCAAAAAGAGGGAAATTTTCAGGAAGGAAAAAAGTTTACAGAGCGTTTAATAATGGGACAGTGGAGTTTAAAGTTGTTCCTTTTCCGGAAGAATTCCATGGAGATAACTATGATGAAGCGCTTGTACCTGTACTTAAAAACGGTGAAGTTGTTTACAAAGAAGAGCAACCCGTTGATATTAGAAGTTATGTTCTCGAACAATTATCTAAAATCGAAGAGATTTAATGGGACTTTTTGAACAAGAAGGATTATCTAAAAGACCACTGGCAGATAGAGTAAGACCAGAAAGTCTTGATGACTTTATAGGCCAGGAGTATTTATTTGGAGAAGGAAAACCTCTTAGAAAAATGCTTGAAGGTTGTATGCTTTCTTCTTTTCTTATTTACGGTCCACCCGGAAGTGGAAAAACTACCATTGCGTTTCTTGCGGCAAAAAACAGAAGAAAAATAGTTGTGTCAGCAACAATCGATCATATAAAAGATGTAAAGAGAATTGTTGAAAAACTTACGAAGGAGAAGGAATTTTCCAATGTAACGCCTGTTGTTATTGTTGATGAAATTCAACACTTTCATAGAAAAGAACAGGATGCTTTTCTTGAACCAGTGGAAAAAGGAGACATAATTCTTATTGGACTTACAACTGATAACCCTTCTTTTTATATTATTTCTCCACTTCTCTCAAGACTTTCAGTTTTTGTCTTTGATAAACTTAAGATTCCCGATATTGAAAAAATTATAGAAAATGCCATAAAGAAAGATAAATTTCTTGATGGTTGTTCGATTACGCCAGGTGCTAAAAGATTAATTGCAGAGGCAAGTGACGGGGATGCAAGAAAAGCTTTAAATCTTGTCGAAGAAATCTTTGATTCAACAGGCAAAAAACTAATAGAAGAAGGAGATCTTGAAAACTTCACAGGCAGGACAACGCTTTTGTATGGCGAAGAGCTACACTATGATTTAATTTCTGCATTTATAAAAAGCATGCGCGGAAGTGATCCCAATGCTGCCCTTTATTATATGTATAGAATGATTCAAGCAGGTGAAGACCCTCTGTATATTGCGCGAAGGATGATAAGATTTGCTGCAGAAGATATAGGTTTAAAGGACCCACAGGCACTTGTTGTTGCAAATGCTGCTCAGCAAGCCTTTCATTTTGTGGGGCTGCCTGAAGGCTATCTTGCTCTTGCTGAAGCAGCAGTATATCTTTCAAAGGCGCCAAAGAGCAACACGTTATATACAGCAGAGAGCGAGGTTATGAAAACTATTGAGGAGACAGGAAGCCTGGAAGTCCCTAAAAAATTAAGGAACCCTGTGACAAAACTTATGAAACAGTGGGGATACGGAAAAGACTATAAATACCCTCACAACTTCGAAGGACATGTTATTAAAGAAGAAAAATATTTACCGGATGAAATAAAAGAAAAAGAGTTTTATAAGGAAGATTAAAATTTCTTGGAACTAAGTGTTTAAGGCTGTTATTTTTCTCCTGTACTCTTAATTTAGTCGGAGTACATTCTTGATGCAAGTTTCTGAATTAGTTTTGAAAGGGTTAAGATATTTTAGTGTAGCAAAGAAAAATTAGTAAAATACAGGCGTGAAATACATTAATATAAAGAAGAAATTTGTGAAGCAGATTAAATTAAGGAAATTGAAACGATTAAGAATTATCTATTATGTTATAATCAATCATATTTGAAATAAAGGAGGTTAAAATGGCAAATCTTTTTTCTTCAATTAGAATAAAAAATATTAACTTATCCAACAGGATTGTGATGCCGCCGCTTGCAGTAAGAAATCCTGAAAAGAGCGGGTTTGTGAATGATACCGTGATTGATTATTATTCTAAAATGTCGAAACTGGGTATAGGACTTGTAATTACTGAAAATAATTTTGTATCCCCTGAATCAAGGGTTATGCCGAATCAACTGCTTTTATCTCATGACAAATTTGTAGAAGGACATAAGAAGTTGGTTAATTCTATTCATGAAAACGAAGTTAAAGTCGCAGTTGAAATTAATCATGCAGGAGCAAACCTTTATAATATCCCCGAACTTAAGACTATGCTTGCCAGTAAAGAAGAGAGCGATTTTGTTGTGGAAGCCGAAGGAGACACAAGGAAACCGCTAAATTCTATCAATGAGAAAGATCTCTCAAAGGAAGATATAAAAAGGATAGTTGAGTCTTTTGGGGATGCCGCAAAAAGAGGTAAAGATGCTGGCTATGATCTAGTGGAAATTCATGCAGCACACGGATTTCTTATAAATCAGTTTCTTTCACCACTTACAAATAAAAGAAATGATGAATATGGGGGTAGTTTAATAAATAGAATGAGGATTTTGGTGGAAATAATAGAAGATACGAGGTATAAAATTGGAGAAATACCTATTATAGTCAGGTTTCCTTTATCTGATAATCCACCTCAGTTTACTTTTTATCCCGATGGGCTTAAGTTTGAAGAAGGTTTAAAAATTGCAAAGGAGATTTCCCTGAAAGGGATTGATATGATAGATATTTCTGGTGGTTACTCAGGAAGCAGGCCAAAAGAGTTAAAGGAAATTGAGGGGTATTATGTTTCGTATAGCGAGTCTCTTAAAGAAATTATTGATTTGTCAGTAAATGTGACTGGTGGGATCAGGACGGCGGAATTCGCAAATTATATAATAAAAAGTGGAAAGGCTGATACGGTAGGTATAGGAAGAGCATTACTTGCTGATAATGAATGGATATCAAAAGCTAAAGGAATTTTAGAAGAGTAATATAATTTATTTTTTACAAGAATAATATGTATTTAACATTTAGAAATAAAAATGAATTTATTTGCAAATAAAATTTTTTAAGTTATAATTGTTTAACTGCACAAAGTGCAGAATTTTTTATGGAGGTATGTTAAGTTGGAAAAACTTACTGGGAGAGTTAAATGGTTTAACTCTCAGAAAGGGTTTGGCTTCATTGTCCCTGACAATGGCGGCAAGGATCTCTTTGTACACTACACAGCAATTAAAGAAGGTGGCTACAAAACTTTAAAGGAAGGTCAAAAAGTAGAGTTTGAAATTGAAACATCTGACAAAGGCGACAAAGCTGTAAACGTTGATATAGTCGAATAGTTCTGAACCTTTAATTTCGTTGATATCCCCGGTTAACCCGGGGATTTTGTATTTATAGAGATTTATATAATATATTGAAGTGAAAACATTAATCATAACCGAAAAACCTTCTGTTGCCCTTGATGTAAAGAGGGCTCTTGGTAGATTTGAGGATAAAAAAGATTTTTTCGAAAACGAGCAATTCATAATTACATGGTCATTAGGTCATCTTGTAGAACTTTTTGACCCGGAAGACTATGATAAAAAATATAAATTCTGGGTGCTGCAAAATCTTCCAATTATACCCGAGGAATTTAAATTGAAGATCATCGGGAAGACCAAAAAAAGATTCAGTGTCATAAAAAATCTTATTCAAAGAAAGGATGTAGATGTTATTGTAAATGCCTGTGATGCTGGAAGAGAGGGTGAACACATTTTCAGAAGTATTTTGAAACTCATTCCTGATTCAAAAAAAGAAATAAAAAGGTTGTGGCTCTCAGCAATGACCGAAGAAGAAATTATAAAGGAAATGAAAAATCTGCAAGATGCAAGTGAATTTGATTTACTTGGTGTTTCTGCTGCTAAAAGAACTGAGGGAGATTGGCTTGTAGGAATTAATGGGACCAGAGCTTTTACAAGAAGATGGGGAGCTTTGTTATCCCTTGGCAGAGTTCAAACACCAACGCTTAGTATCATTTGTACAAGAGAAAAAGAAATAAGGAACTTTGTTCCCGAGAAGTTCTATGAGCTTGAAGGAACTTTTAATAATGATTCGATTCTTTATAAAGGTCTTTATACAAATAACAAAGGTGAATCAAAAATAAAGGATAAGAAGATTGCCAATGAAATAATAAAAAAAGTTTCTGATAAATTCGGAACTGTAAAGAACATTACACATAAAGAAACAAAAACACCTCACCCATTACTGTACGCTCTCAATGATTTGCAGAGAGATGCAAATAAATTTTTTGGTTATACAGCTTTAAAAACTTTAAACATTGCACAAAGGCTTTATGAACACCGCAAACTTATCACTTATCCGAGAACTGATTCAAGATATTTACCCACCTCTTTAAAGAAAAACTTAAAGAGTATTTTTAACGGGATTAATATAGAGCCTTTTTCTGGTTTTATTAAAATAATTCTTTCAAGACCATTAAAGCTCGATTTACGAATTGTGAATGATAAAGGTGTTACAGACCATTATGCAATTATTCCTACCGGTGTTAGGTATAACTTGAATGAACTTGCAAGGGACGAAAGAAATATTTTTGATCTCGTTGTTAGAAGATTTATTGCAGCATTTATGGAAGATGCAATCTCTGAAAAATTAAGTTTTGACACTGTTGTTGAAGGGGAGATTTTTAAGACTAATCTTACTCGTATTAAAAACCCCGGCTGGATGGCAGTATATAGTGAGAGGGAGCAGAAAGAGTTTCCTTTAGTTAAAGAAGGCCTTGTTGTTAAGCTAACAAAGCTTGAACTTCTTGAAAAAATGGTTCAACCTCCTGCTCGTTTCACTGATGCAACTCTACTTTCTGCAATGGAAAATGCGGGTAAATTTGTTGATGAAGCCGAACTAAAAGAGGCTATGAAAGAGAAAGGTCTTGGCACACCTGCTACAAGAGCGGCAATCATTGAGAGGCTTGTTGAAGTTGGTTATATAGAAAGGGTCTCTAAGAGTATTGTACCAACGGATAAAGGAATGCGTTTGGTAGACCTTGCTTCAGAAGTTGGTGTTGAGGAAGTACTGTCCCCAACCCTAACAGGTGAGTGGGAAAAGAAATTGCTGGATATCGAAAAAGGTAAATTTGATCCAGATAAATTTATGAAGGGAATTATAAATCTTACAAAAAAAATTGTAGATAAAGTTAAAAATTATAATGGAGATTTTAGTATTAATATTGGAAGTACAAAATCGCTTGGCAAATGTCCAAAATGTGGAGGAGATGTTTTTGAGACAGGCAAAGGCTTTACCTGTGAAAATGTGCAAAAAGGAGCCTGTGACTTTGTAATCTGGAAAAAACTAAAAAATAGAACTATCACAAGAGAGGATGCAATCAAATTGCTCAGCGGGGAGATAATTAAAATAGAGAAGGTAATTTCAAAGAATAAGAAATATTTCACTGCGCAGCTTAAAATAGACAATGGAAAAATGAATTTTGTATTTCCTGAAAACGGAAAAGATGAAATCATTGGTTCTGAGCCGCTTGGGAAATGCCCTATATGTGATGGTCAAGTAGTTGAAGGCAGAACAACTTATTTTTGTAATTCAGAGAAGAGTAATTGCAAGTTTTACATTAAAAAGGTGATGGGCAATCTTCATATAACAAGGGAAATCGTTAAAGAACTTATTAAGAATAAGAAAACAGGTTTAATTACAAATTTTATAAGTTCAAAGGGAAGAAAATTTTCTGCTTATCTTTTTCTTGATAAGGATGGAAGAGTAAAGTTCGAATTCGAAAACAAAAAGAAGAAATGATTATTGTTGTCGGAGGAAGTGGGAGTGGAAGCGGAAAAACAACACTTATAAGGATTATTCTGAAGTTTTTTCCAGATAGGTTCACTGTTTTGAAGATTACTCCTAACGAACGTTTTGGTGAGGGTATAGAGGAAAATTTAAAGACACTTGATATTGAAGGGAAAGATACTTATTATTACCTTCATGAAGGAGCAAGAAAAGTCTATTGGATTAGAGGAGTTTTCGAGAAATTAGAAGGGTTTATAGAAGAGGTTTTTTCAAAAGGTACTGGTGACGTAATCGTTGAAGGGAATTCTTTTTTAAAATTTAAAAAGCCTGACCTTATATTTTTTGTAGAGAAGGATTTAGATAGTAGTTCGAAAAAAGATGCAAGATTTGCAAAGAGCGCCGCAAATTATGTGATAGTTAACGCAGAGAAAGGATATGTTAACAATTTTAAAGAATTTAATGTGAACTTGAAAAGTGAGCTTGATTTACAGGGACAGTTTTCACAAGAGTTGAAAACAATAATTAAAAGTTTTTAAATTTTAGAAATTAGGACTGAAGAATTTCAATTTTCTTGACAAAAAGTTAATATTGAATATAAATTATAAGAAATTGGGCGGTTAGTTCAGAGGTAGAACGCTTCGTTGACACCGAAGAGGTCAGTGGTTCGATTCCACTATCGCCCACCATACTTCTGGAGGAGAAAATGGAAAATCCCATTGAAATTAAAACGAGTGGGAAAGTCTTTTCTTTTAAAAAGGGAATCACTTTAAAAGAAGCTTTAAAAGATGTTAAGCAATTCACAGAGACAGTTATTGCAGGTAAAGTTGATGAGAGACTTGTAGATCTTAATGAGCCTTTGATTAGTAATTGCTCTATTACACCTGTAGATCTTAATTCCCAGGAAGGCGAAGAGATTCTAAGACATAGTATATCTCATATTATGGCACAAGCTGTTTTACGTATTTTTACGGGTGCGAAATTTGCAATAGGACCTGCTATTGAAAATGGTTTTTATTATGATTTTGATGTTGAACATTCATTTGCACCAGAGGATCTTGAACATATAGAAGCCGAAATGAAGAGAATTATTGGAAGCAATCTGCCATTTGAAAGAGAAGTTTTGAGCAAAGACGAAGCAATTAAATATTTTAAAGATAGAAATCAGAGTTATAAGGTCGAAATCATTGAAGAGATTGAAGAAAATACAGTTTCAATATATAGGCAGGGTGATTTTGTTGACCTCTGTAGAGGGCCTCATTTACCTTCAACTGGTTATGCAAAGTATTTTAAGTTGCTTTCTGTTGCAGGTGCGTACTGGCGAGGTGATGAAAATAATAAAATGCTACAGAGGATTTATGGCACTGCCTTTGCAACCCAGGAAAAGCTTAACAATTATTTGAATTTTCTTGAAGAAGCAAAAAAGAGGGATCATAGAAAACTTGGCAAAGAACTTGATCTTTTCAGCATAAATGAGGATCTTGGACCAGGCTTAATATTGTGGCATCCCAAAGGTGCAATTATAAGAAAAGTAATAGAAGATTTCTGGCGTGAAGAGCATTTAAAAAGAGGATATCAGTTTGTTTACTCTCCGCATATTGGGAGAGCAGAAATTTGGGAAACATCGGGTCATTGGGATTTTTATAGAGAAAACATGTACTCACCTATGGAGGTTGATAAAGGGTCTTACGAAATTAAACCTATGAATTGCCCATTTCATATTATGATATATAAATCAAAGATGAGAAGCTATAAAGATCTTCCGATACGTTTCGCAGAACTTGGAACAGTTTATAGATATGAAAGAGCGGGTGTTTTGCATGGACTTTTAAGAGTCAGAGGATTTACTCAGGACGATGCTCACCTTTTTGTTACCCCTGAAAAACTCGAAGAGGAAATCATAGGAGTTTTGAAGTTTACTAAATATATGATTGAAACCTTTGGTTTTACTAATTATCATATCTATCTTTCTACAAGACCTGAGAAATATGTTGGAACGACCGAGAACTGGGAAGTTGCAACAAATGCGCTTAAATCTGCTGTTGAGGCTTTAAATATGCCGTATAAAGTTGATCCTGGAGAAGGAGTATTCTACGGGCCAAAAATTGATGTGAAGCTTGTTGATGCTATAGGCAGAGAGTGGCAGGGACCAACAGTCCAGGTTGATTTTAACCTTCCAGAAAGATTTGATGTGACCTATATAGGTGAGGATGGTAAAGAGCACAGGTCTATCATGCTTCATAGAGTTGTCCTTGGCTCGATGGAGAGATTTTTTGGTACACTCATTGAGCAATATGCAGGAGCATTCCCAACATGGCTTTCACCTGTTCAAGTTAAAATTCTACCGATTGCCGACAGGCATATAAAATATGCAAATGAAGTTTATAAGAGGCTTTTTAATAATAATATAAGAGTAGAAGTGGATTATAGAAACGAGAAAGTAAATGCGAAGATAAGAGACGCAGAACTGGAAAAAATTCCTTATGTACTTGTTGTTGGAGATAAAGAGGTTGAAAACAATTCTGTTTCCGTGAGAAAGAGAAAGAAAGGCAATTTAGGTTTAGTCAAGCTTGATGAATTTATTGAAAGAATCGACAAGGAAATATTAGATAAAGTTATTGATTAATTTAAAATATCCTGTATAATTGGTAAGAAAAATGAGCGACTTGCTCTACCTTAAACAGCTAGAGGCTTGTGAGAAGGTTTTAAAATATAAAAGGTAGCCTCGGCTACCTGTTTTTATTTTGGAGGTGCGGTAATTAAAGCAAAAGATGTAATTGCAAACGAGGATGTAAGATGGAAAGAAGTAAGATTGATTGATGAGAATGGTATCCAGCTTGGAATTTTGAGTTCAAGAGAAGCGTTTAACCTTGCTAAGGAGAAAGGTTATGATCTTGTAGCAGTTGCTCCATCGACCAATCCACCTGTATGTAAAATTGTCGATCTCGGAAAATATATTTATGAGCAAAACAAAAGAGAGAAAGAGGCGCGTAAAAAGCAGACAAAAGTTGAAGTGAAACAGATGAGATACAGACTGAAAATAGATTCTAATGATCTTTCCATTAAAAACAAGAAGGTGAGGGAATTTATTGAAGATGGAAATAGGGTAAATATCCAACTCTGGTTTAGAGGAAGAGAGCTTGCCTTTCCAGAGAAAGGATTTGAACTTGCTGAAAAGATTATACAGGCTCTTTCTGATGTCGCTATAGTAAATTCCCTACCAAAAATGGAAGGTAGAAATATGCTCTTCTCACTTGAGCCAAGTAAAGATACTTTAAAGAGATTGAAGGAAAGGAGAGAAAAAAATGCCAAAAAAGATGAAAACAAGCAAGTCAGCGGCAAAGAGGTTTAAATTAACAGGGAGTGGTAAAATAGTGTTCCTTGGTGCTGGACACAGTCATCATCTTGAAAAAAAGAGTGCAGCAAAGAAAAAAAAATACCTTACTTTAAGGAAATTAACAAAATCCGATAAGAAAAATATCAAGGCTTTATTGCCCTATTTGAAGTAAGAAGGAGAGTGATTTTTATGAGAGTTAAAGCTGGAACTGTAACAAGAAGAAGGCATAAAAAAATACTTAAAATGGCAGAAGGGTATAGAGGTGCTGCTTCAAGAAGGTTTAAAGTTGCAAACGAAGCTGTAATGCATGCATTGAAATACTCGTATATAAGCAGAAGATTGAAGAAAAGAGAATACAGGAAACTATGGATTACCAGGATAAATGCTCTTTCGAGACAGTATGACTTAAGTTATAGTAAATTTATTAATGGCCTTAAACTTGCAAATATTGAGATTGATAGGAAGATTCTTGCAGATATGGCAGTAAATGATCCCAGGACTTTTGAAGAGCTTGTAAATAAAGCGAAAGAGGCACTTGAAAAAACTGTAGTAAAGTCAAAATAAGAGAGATTTTAAGGTATTGCTAATTTAGGGGGGCACGGCCCCCTTTTTTTAATTAAAGATTTTTCTTTTCCTGAGTGCAAGCCATAAAGGGATAATTATTACTGAGTCAATTGCGCCCTTTAGGAGGTTAAATGGAAGGTTTACTCTGTAGATATATTCAATAAGTTGTGCTCTTGTAAAGCTTGGGATGAAAAGCGGCACCGCCCACATATTCACAGGTATCATAACTATTGCTAATGCCATTGTTCCAAGGAAAAGCCCTAAAAGTAAAAAAAGAAGTTTTTGTTTTTTGTATGTAAGAAGGCCGACTATAACTGAAAATGAGGTTACAGCGATAAAATTTACCAAAACACCAAGTGGCCCTCCTTGACCTGCCCCACTAATTAAAAAAAGGAGATTTTTGATAAATGCTATTGCGATAGCATAAATTGGACCAAGAAAAATAGCTCCGATAAGAAGTGGTATATCTCCTAAATCTGTTTTTAAGAATGGTGCAGAAGCAAAAATAGGAAATTCAATAAACCTCATAAGGACAAAACTTAAAGCACTTAGAATTCCAGCAATGATAATATTGCGCAATTTTGACTGATTGTTCCAGGACATACTTCACCTCCTTCTATCCAGACTTTACTGTCGGCCCTGGAAGTTCGCCAGATCTGCTTCTTTTGAAGCTCGTGGGCTAAGAGCATGTGCTCATTACCACCGATCAGGAATTGCTATCTTTTTGATAGCTCACCTTGCCCTGAAGGTTATTTACAACCTTTTTTATTTTATCTTAATTTAATCATTTTTCAAAATCGGTTTTAATAATTTCTCATCCTTGTGCTTTTAAAAAATGCAATAAACTATTATTATTTAACTATGAATTTAGAAGATTTAATTGTGCTCAATTTGCAAAGATTTAAAAAAAGAGAAGAAACGACAAATTTGTTAATCAAAGAATTTGAGGAAAGTGGAAGCTTCAAACCAAATTTCTCTAAGGATGATTATAACGCGGCAAACGAGGAGATTAAAAAAGCGGAGAGATTTTCTGTTAAAATCTGCCCATTTAATTCAGATAATTTTCCAGAGCCATTGCGTAAAATCAAAGATCCACCTCTCCTTCTTTATGTAAAAGGTGAAATTAAGGATTCTGATATGTTGTCAATAGGCATTGTTGGAGCCCGTAAATGCACAGAGTACGGCAGGTCTATTGCAAGAAATTTTTCTAACGAACTTGCAACTCTTGGAATTACTATTGTAAGCGGGCTTGCCTATGGAATTGATGCCTCTGCCCATAATGGAGCGCTCGATGTTAATGGGAGAACTATAGCATTTCTTGGCTCAGGGATCGATGTTGTTTATCCTCAATCAAACAAACCTCTATACGAGAAAATTGTTAAAAGCGGGGCTATTATATCCGAATTTCCAATAGGAACTCAACCTTCTCAGTACAATTTTCCATTTCGGAATAGATTAATAAGTGGCTTTTCTCTCGGGATAGTTGTTGTTGAAGCAGAAGAGAAAAGTGGTTCGCTTATAACTGCAGGATTTGCTCTTGAGCAGGGGAAAGATGTGTTTGCAGTTCCCGGCAATATAACAAGTACTCTTAGCAGAGGAACCAATAAACTGATAAAAGACGGCGCAATACCTTTAACAGATGTTTCAGATATACTCGAAAATATAAAGGAATTTAAAGATTTAAAAAGAGAAAAACGCGGAGTTAAGTTAAGCAATGAAGAAAACTCAATATTGAGAGTTCTTGAAAATGGAGCAAATACAATTGAGGTGATATCTACTGGAACAAAAATAAAACCCATAAGATTAACCCAGATTTTAACTGAAATGGAGTTCAAAGGACTTGTGAAAAGAGTTGGTGGAAGATATATAAAAGTTTATGAAAGTTAATGTAATTGGAGGAGGTCTTGCAGGGTCTGAAGCAGCTTTACAGCTTGCAAGGCGGGGAATAGATGTTGTTCTTTACGAGATGAGACCCGAAAAATTAACTGAAGCTCATAAAACTTTGCTTTTTGCAGAACTTGTTTGCAGTAATTCGCTTGGTTCTATGGAAGTGAAAGATGCAAGAGGTTTGTTAAAAGAGGAGGCCAAGGGTCTTGGTTCGGTATTGCTTCAGGTAGCTCTTAAATATAGCTTGCCGGGAGGCAAAGCTCTTGTAGTTGATAGAGAAAAATTTTCGAAGGAAGTTACTGAATTAATTTGTAACAATCCTCGGATAAAGGTTTTAAGGGAAGAAGTTAAGATGTTACCTTTAAATGAAATAAGTGTTATAACCACAGGTCCTTTAACCTCTGCTAACCTTTTATCTAATTTGAAAGAAAAATTAGGAATGAACAACCTGTTCTTTTTTGATGCCATCTCTCCGATTGTCACAAAGGAATCACTTAATTTAGAGAAGATGTTTTATGGAGCAAGATACAGCGAAGGTAAAGATTACCTTAATTCTCCAATGACAAAAGAAGAGTATGAGGTTTTCTATAATGCATTGATAAATGCAGAGAAGCATGTTCCTCATGATTTTGACAGATTGTTTTTCGAGGCATGTCTTCCAATTGAGGAAATCGCAAGAAGAGGCTTTGATTCAATGAGATTTGGACCACTTACTCCGAAGGGATTTAAGGAGAATTATTATTCTGTCGTCCAGTTTAGAAGAGAGAATTTTGAAGATACTCTTTATGAACTTGTTGGTTTCCAAACTTCTCTTGCATATTCTGAACAGAAAAGAGTTTTTAGATTAATTCCGGGTCTTGAAAACGCAGATTTCGTACGTTTCGGTTCTATTCACAAAAATTCTTACGTAAAAAGTCGAGAAGTGCTTCTTTCAACTCTTCAGATTAAAAGATTTGAAAATATGTTTATTGCAGGACAGCTTTGTGGAGTCGAAGGGTATGTGGAATCAATTTCTACAGGTTCTGTTGCTGGAATAAACGCTGCAAGATTGGTTAAAGGTAAAGAACCGATTAGTGTTTCTCAGGAGACAATGCTTGGTTCGTTGATAAAATTTATAATTCAGAATCAAATTGAAAACCCGCAGCCGATGCGTGCAAATTTTGGCTTAATCCCGGCAAAATATTTTTCTGTTAGCAAAAACAAAAGAAAAGAGTTATTTATAGATAAAAGTAGATCTGAAATTGAAAAGTTGAATGGAATTATATATGAATGAATTAGAAAAAATAAAAAAACTTTATAGATTAATGTCTCCCTGTTATTTATGTCCTTTGAATTGTGGAGCAGAGAGGCTTAAAGGACAAAAGGGAGTTTGCGATTCCAATGTTGTTGCAAAGGTTTCTTCTTATATTCTCTATAGGGGAGAAGAACCCCCTGTTTCTGGACAAAACGGTTCAGGTGCAATATTTTTCAGCAATTGTAATTTGAAGTGCATATACTGCCAGAATTATAACTTCAGCCAGCTTGGAAGCGGGAACGATGTTTCTATTTTGGAACTTTCTGAAATAATGATGAAACTCCAATCTATGAAGGCTTCAAATATAAATTTGATAACCACAACTCACTTTTTGCCTCAGTCAATTGCTGCGCTTCACATTGCAAGACAAAAGGGACTTAATTTACCTATTGTTTGGAACACGAGCGGGTATGAATCCTTAGAGATCCTAAAATTACTTGAAGGTTTCATTGATGTATACCTTCCAGATTTCAGGTATGCAACCGACGAAGAAGGAGTTAAATATTCTGGAGCGTCCTTTATGACTGTATTTACCATATCAGCAATAAAAGAAATGTTAAGGCAGGTAGGTGAAGTTAGGTTTGATCCAAAGGGAATTATGAAGAAAGGCGTTATAATAAGAATTCTTGTTTTTCCAAATGGTATCGAAAATTTAAGAAAAATATTGAGAATTATAAAAAGTGAATTCTCAGTCGATGTTTATATAAGTCTTATGAGTCAATATGTCCCCGTATACCTTGCAAAGAATTTTCCAGAAATAAACAGAAAATTAACAAAATCAGAGGTTTCAGAGGCTATAAAATTGCTGCGTGAAGAAGGATTTAAAAATGGCTGGGTTCAGTATGGTTAAAATTTGATTTGTTTGTCCGCATTTTTGAATATTAAATCAATTGATATTTTGGAATAATTTTTGCTTATGCTGATTTAAAGTTTTTACCTAAGGCTTTAATCCTTTTCTTCGACAAGTGTTTTGATTTTTGCGATGATTATGTCCATGGCGATTTCATTTTTACCACCGCGCGGAATTATTATGTCTGAGAACTGTTTTGTTGGCTCTACGAATTGGATATGCATAGGTCTTACTGTATTCATGTATTGTTCAATTACTGATTCAAGGGTCCTGTCCCTTTCCTGAACGTCTCTTTTTATTCTTCTAATGATCCGCACGTCAGGGTCCGTATCAACAAATATTTTTATTGTGAAATAATTTCTTATGTTGTCGTAATAAAAAAGCAAAATCCCTTCAACTATTATAATTGGTTTGGGATGGATCGTCTCAAATTTGCCTGTCCTCTCATATCTATCGAAAGAATAAATGGGGAGTTCAATTGATTTTCCCTCACTCAGATCTTTTAAATGTTTTTCAAGTAACTCTACATCGAAAACTGATGGATGGTCATAGTTAATTTTCTTTCGTTCTTCAAGTGTTAAACCTGGAAAATCTCTATAGTAAGAATCCATTGAGATAATTGCTGTTTTTTGATCTCCAAGATTTTCTCTTATGATTAGAGCTACAGTTGTTTTTCCTGAACCAGTACCACCAGCAACACCAATAAATGTTGTTTTCATATTATATCCTCGAGACAACAAGTTTCGTAATTCCCCTTAAAGCGTCAATTACTCCATCTCCGCGAGTTGCTATTGCCTCGTATGATTCAAACTGTTTTTCACTGTTTAAAGATTCCTCGAGTTCTTCAATCCGCAGGATATCTTCAAGGTCTCTCTTATTATATTGAATTATGATTGGAACTGTTTCAAGGCTTTCTCCAAATGCTTTAAGATTTTCCATCATGTCTATGAAGCTTTCGATATTTTCTTCTTTTCTTCTTCTTTGAGAATCGGCAACAAATATTATCCCATCACATGATTTTAATACTGATTTTCTTGTTAATTTATATATATACTGCCCGGGGACCGTATATAGGCTTAACCTTATAGTAAAGCCTTTTATTGTACCAAGTTCTAATGGAAGAAAGTCGAAGAATAGTGTTCTCTCAGTTTCTGTTGCAATACTTGTAAAGTTTCCCTTAATTTTCTGTGGTAGTGATATATAAATGTGTCTGAGGTTGGTGGTTTTACCACTCATTGCAGGTCCGTAATAAACAATTTTAAATGAAATTTCTTTCCTGGCAAAATTTAGCGTACTCACTTTTCATCCTTTTAACAGAAGATTAATCAAAAGAGGTTGTCTATTTCCTTTTTTAAATCTTCTTTTAATCCCTTTGGGCCCTCTTTAGGTGGTCGCTGTTCGGCTTTTCTTATTATGTCTTTTATACTTTTGCTTACCTTTTTTGCCCAGAACCTTATGGCTCCCATTGGGGCTCTATTGTCAAATATTATTGCGAGAAGAACATTTGTTGTTATCATTGAAATATGGATGTTTGTTTCCTGTCCCTGATGGAAAGTCACAGCGAACTCTTTTTCTCCGAGGATTCTTGCAAGTTCGTTTGTTGCAGAGAATACTCCTGCTGCAAGCGCGGAAACAGTCACTGCTACATCCGATGTTATGTCACCACTCTTTGCCAGAAGTTCACCGCTTTTGTTTAGAAGTACTATATCTTTTGCTTCAGATTCTATGAGATATTCTCCGAAGTAGTCCTCTACCTTTTTCATTTCTTCTTCGGTGAATGTGATTTGTAATTTTGAAAGCTTACCTTCCTCCATTCTAACCTCCTATTTTTATAAGTCCTTTTTTGAGAAGGTCCTTAATAATTATGTTTAATTCGGTAAATGTTAAATTTTGTTTCTTGATTACTTCAGTAATAGATTTGTATTCCATTAAAAATCTTAATATTTGCCATTCTTTTCCACTTATTTCTATGTCGTCAATTAATCCATCGGATGTAGATATTTTTGAATCTTTTTTAAGAATTTTTGCTGTTTCCAAAAGTTCAGTTCTGTTAGCGATGCATTCCATTAAAATGTCGATGTTTTCTTTACTAATTGTCCGCGGAGGAAGGATTAAATTTTGTTTAAATATAAAACTTCCTTCGTCTTCAAGAAATGCGTCTTTAATTGCTCCCTCTCCTATTGCAAATGGTCCAAATGCATGAATTATTTTTCCATTTTCAAAGAATACGCCATATATTCCCATCTTTCCGTAGATTTCTAATTTTCCGCTTTTTTTGCCCGTGAAAACAGTTTGAATTACCTCCTCCAGCCCGAAATCATTTAAATTTCCCTTTAAGGGCATGTTCTCTCCTTTTTTAAATTTTATTAATAATTATTTTTTATGCAAATGTATTATAATTCTGTATAATTTTGAAACATTTATTTGGTGATTTAAAAATTTTGGAAATAACATTTTAAGGAGGAAAAATGGATTTTGAGTACAAAACTAAAAATGCGTGGGAAATTCTTGGTAGAGATGAAGTAATCTTGTTTGGAGAGGATTACAAGAAATTTATCTCTAAAGCAAAAACAGAAAGAGAATCTGTTGATTTTTTAAAAGATGAATCTGAATCAAAGGGTTTTGTGGATGTTTTTTCTTCTAATGAAAAAACCAAAGGGAAATTTTATGCTGTGAATGATTCGAAAAATATAATTCTATTCAGAGAAGGAAGAGAATCCATCAAAAATGGGATTAACTTTATTTTTGCCCATATCGATTCCCCCAGGATCGATATAAAACAAAACCCTCTTTATGAGGGTTTTGATGTTGCGATGTTTAAAACTCACTATTATGGTGGTATTAAAAAATATCAATGGGTAACTGTACCTCTTGCTTTACATGGCATTGTCTGTCTTAAAAATGGCAAGAAGGTTGAATTTACTGTCGGAGAAAAACCAGATGACCCAGTTTTTATAATTTCTGATCTTTTACCCCATCTTGCGAGAAAGCAAATGGAACAAAATGCCAGGGAATTTATAAGCGGAGAGGCTCTTGACCCTATAATGAGCAGTATACCTCATGGTGATAAAAAGGAAAAAGAGAGATTTAAGAAGTTTTTGTTGAACTTACTTCATGAAAAATACGGACTGGTTGAAGAGGATTTTCTCTCTTCTGAACTCACACTTGTGCCGGCGGGACCTGCAAGGGATGCTGGTTTTGACAGAAGCATAATTGCTTCTTATGGTCACGATGATAGAGTTTGTGCCTATACAGGTATTCGGGCTATATTTGACATTAAAGATCCACAAAAAGCATCAACTGTAGTGCTTTTTGATAAAGAAGAAACTGGAAGTGATGGTTTAACTGGTGCTCAGAGTGATTTCCTTGAATATGTTATTGATAAAATCGTAGATAAAAAGGGACTAAAAATTTCAACAAGAGAGATTCTTCATAATTCTTCCGCTATCTCAGGGGACGTAAATGCTGCATTTGATCCTCTTTACAGAGATGCTTTTGAAGAACAGAATTCTGCAATATTCGGTCGAGGTATCGTTGTAACCAAGTTTACTGGCTCTGGTGGTAAATATAGTGCCAGTGATGCTTCCGCAGAACTTGTTTATCAAGTGAGGAAGTTGTTTAATGAAGAGAATGTTCCCTGGCAAATAGGGGAACTGGGAAAAGTAGATATCGGTGGCGGAGGAACGGTTGCTAAATTTATGGCTAAAAGAGGCATAGAGACAATTGATGCAGGCCCAGCTCTTTTATCAATGCATGCACCTTTTGAACTGCTTTCAAAAGCTGATCTTTACTCTACATACCTTGCATATAAGTCGTTCCTGTCAAAATTTAATTTTAAATGAGTGATAAACGAGTAGCGATTATTTTTCTTAGCCTAATTTTTGGAATGATTGCTGGATGGCTGGAGGAAATCTCTTCGATCCTTTATATCCCTTTTATAAACGCTATTGATCCTGCCATTTTGACATTCTTAATTTCACTGTTAATTATTTTAATTATGATTTCCATTTCTGATAATTTTATATTAGGCATATCTTCAATATTGGCTTATTTTACCTCATATATTGTTGTTAAAGTTATTCTGCTACAAAAGTCATTTACTTCTGTTTTTACGATAGACAGAGTTGCAACATTGTCAGTAATTCTATTTTTCTCATTAATTGAGGTAATTTTTGTTGATTATTACAAAGTATTGCAAAGTAGGTATAAAAGTAAGCTCAATAGTATAAGACTTAGAAATGATATTGCTTTTCCTGTAGTAGTTTTGCTTTTATCAATAGTCCTCTCTTCCATTTTCGTTTTGCTCGATCAGAATATATTTTTTTTAGCGTTACCTTTTAATAACATATACATTTTCTTATTTGCAGTTCTATTACTCTCAATATTTTCAATGAATGAGATATCAGGGTTTTTTATTGGCTTTTTTTCTTTATCGGTTTATTTTCTTTTGTTGAGCCTTATAAGTGTCGATTTTAATCTATCAAAAATATCCCGGGACAGCAGGATTGTTTATACGATTTATTTGTTTTATTCTACACTTTTTGCCATTTCTTCTTTCCTTATTTCAAGAAGCTCGAGGCTTTTTATAAAAGGAATTTTATCGATAAGAAGAATAGAGATGCCTCAGTCTGAAACAGAGAAGCAGATTACGCAAACTAAAACTGTTGATTCTGAACAAGGTAAATCTTGAAAAAGATAAAGGATTTAGAATGGGAGAGGATTTAAAATAAAATTTAGCAGAACAATTCAGATATGACTGTTGAC
>CAZJKI010000006.1:0-29037 GCA_964546685.1 uncultured Caldisericum sp.
AAATTTTTGAGCGTGAAGAATTTCTGATTACGGCGCTAACTCCACCACTCATATAGAATTGCCAAGACTGCAATTACAGAAGATTAAAATATGCAGAGGGGGGAGAAAGATTTTTCAAAGAAAGCAAGTGTTAATGCGGAAAAAAGTTTTTTAAGTAGTTAGTGTGGTTAGAAAAATAAACGAACTTTTGAGAATTCTATTATTCCGTTAGAATAAACAAAGTTGGAGAGAGAAATTTAGGTGGTTAAGATAAAAAGAAAAAAAATTATTAAGGAATTTGTACATTTTGTTCCCAATCTAATATATGAATCTCAGATAGCAAACAAACTGAATGCAACCATTTTGCCTCTCGTCTTTACCAATGAAGACCATTTCCCACATAGTAATGCAAATATTGAGTGGTGGTATTTCACAGGGGTCTTAGAAACCCCTTTAAGAAAAAATAAAATAGGTTTTGAGGTTACATTCTTCAGATTCCAGACAATATTTGAAGGAAGAATTATCCATACGGCCATAACAGATATTGAAAACAAAACCTTTTATAACAAAGAATTGATTCTGCCTATAGCTTCTGAGAGCCTCTTTCAAAAAGGCAACAAGGGGATAATTTCTATTTTTAAAAACAGGGTGGAGTTCCATGACCAGCTTAATTCCTTTAAGATTAAAACAGAGTTCAAAGACTTAAAAATTGACCTTAATCTTACAATTAATAATCTGATGCATGGAGGAAAAGACGGCATTTTAAAAATGCAAAATTATCAAGATGACCTATCTTATTACTTTTCATTTCCAGATTTGAAAACAGAAGGCAAAGTAATTTTTAAAGACGAAACTTTAAATGTTTCCGGTTTAACATGGCACGACCACCAGTGGGGGAACTTCCACATCAAAAATTTGAAATGGGACTGGTTTTCTCTCCGTTTTGACGAAGACGACATTTATATAATGATTTTTAACTTCAGAAGAAAAGGCAGAGAAATAACAACCGGAAACTTCTATAAAAATCCGAAAAATATTCAACTTGAGAATATTAGAATTACTGCAAAGAAAACATTCAAAACAAAAGACGGTGTAGAATATCCATTAAACTGGGAAATAGAAATACCTGGCGGCAAAAATATTAATTTATCAATGAAATTCAACGTCTTTCCTTTAATTGATGGCCAGCATATTTCATCATTTATAACACACTCCTACTGGGAGGGTATTTGCCAAGTTGAAGGTAAAATTACTGAAAATTACGAACAAGAAGATAAAGTTCTATTTGAAAAGAAGTCTTTGAAGGGTACTGCCTATGTAGAATTAACAGGCTATGAATAGGTCAAAGTTTTCAAGGGAGCGATAGATCAGGAAATATAAGAAAGTTCAGAGACATTAAAATAAATTCAGATCAAGGAAGCTCTCTTGCAAAAAGATATTACTTCAACAATAGAACAGTGAAACTATATAACCGCTATCATACAAGGACTTTAACAAATTAAGAGAATTGAAACTTGACATAAACTTTAGGATTACTAAAATAAAATAGTAGCCTTAATAAAATTAAAGAAAATAAATAAGTTTTATTTAAACCCTATTATGTGGTTTTTAAAAAGGAGAGAGGGTGAAAAGACCTGCAGGATTTAAAGGCTTCTCAATGATGTCTATTGGGCAGATCGTCTCACTGGTTGGGTCCAGCATGACACAATTCGGTATAGGAATATGGATCTGGCAGACAACAGGGAGCGCAACTCCATTTAGTATAGTTGCAACGCTTTTCTTCGTACCAAACATAATTTTTACTCCTATTGCCGGCGCATTGGTCGATAGATGGCCAAAAAAGAGAGCATTAATCCTTCCTGATTTAGCAGCAGGGATAATAACAATTATAACTTTAATCCTCTACAAGACGAACAGCCTCACGCTCTGGTTTATTTATATTGCATCTTTCATTTCCGGCGTCTTTAATGCGTTCCAGTGGCCGGCTTACTCTGTAACAATAAGTATCATGCTAAAAAAAGAGGAATACGGGAGAGCAAACGGCCTGTTTTCGCTAACAGAAACTGCCCCGATGGTTATTGCACCAATCGTTGCAGGAGCGCTACTTCCAATAATTAAACTTGGCGGAATTATGACAATAGACATCATCACTTTTATTTTTGCAATCGGAGCGGTTTTATGGGTCATTATCCCTGATATCAGGAAAGAGGTAACCGAAAAAGTAAGTTTGTTTAAAGATGCGATTTTTGGATTTCCGTATATCATAAAAATAAGGCCTCTGTTTTACTTACTTCTCCTCTTCCTCTGCGTAAACTTTTTTAGCGGTTTTTATACCACTCTTATTGCTCCAATGATTCTTGCCAAAACAAATAACAACACAGTGTTTCTTGGAATGGTTGAATCAGCCCTTGGCGTGGGAGGAATTGTAGGAGGTCTTCTCATGACTGTCTGGGGAGGAACTAAAAAGAAAATATTTAGCCTGCTTTTTGGAATTATGTTCGTTGGAACTGGCGCAGTTATTCTCGGATTATCAAAAGCATTGGCATCTTACTTAATTGCAGGTTCCATAATTGGGGTTTCAGGCGTGATTGCCAATTCTTCAAGTCAGGCAATATGGCAGACAAGGGTCCCGTCAGAATTACAGGGAAGAGTTTTTTCTGCAAGAAGAGTTATTGCTCAAGTCATTGGAATTATTCCGATGGCAAGTTCAGGCCCGATTGTTGATAAATTCTTGACACCTGTTTTTGAAAGATCAATAAAACTAACTTCAATTTTCGGGCAGAGCAAAGGTGGGGCAATCTCCCTGATGAGTTCTATTGCTGGAGTAACGATAGTAAGTATTTCGGTTTTGGGTCTTCTTTCGCCGGTAATCATGAGCGTGGAGGAAGAACAAGTAGAAAAAGAAAAGCCAGTAATAAACTAAAACTATAATACAAATATCCCTATAACACCCATTATAATGAGCAGGAGAACAGGGTTAATTTTTCTCCATCTTGCAAAGACAAAAAGGGTAAAAACAGTCATTAAATATGGAATTATTCCTTTGAATCCACCTATAACAATGAGATAAATTGCGTTTATTAGAAGTGCAGGGAGTACCGGGCGCACTCCGCTCATAAATGCCTGATAAGTCCGATTCTCGCGGAACTTATTTGCAGCCATTGCAATAAAGAGAATTATAATAAAAGAGGGGGCGACTACTCCCGCAGTAGAGAAAATCGCACCGACCAGTCCATATTTCTCATATCCGATGAACGTCGCCATATTTATAGCAATAGGTCCCGGAGTAACCTCTGCAATTGAAACAAAATGCAGGAAATTCTGCATTGAAATCCAATTAAGATTTATGACAAGCTCTCTTTGCATAATAGGAAGCATTGCCTGCCCGCCTCCAAATGTAAAGGCACCGATTTTAAAGAATTCTAAGAACAGGTTAATAACCATCGCCTTTCCACAGTATTCCCTTAACAATAATTCCAATAACTCCACCTATTATGATCACATAGATCGGGTTAATTTTAAGAATAAACAAAGCAGCAAGAGAAATAACGAAAATCCCTCCAGTAAAAAGATTAATTTTAATTTTTTTCGCAAGGTCAAAGGTAAGATAAGCAATCTCACCTGCAATTCCTGCAAGAATTCCAACAAATAACTTTTGCACGAGCGTAAACCTGGTAAAATCAAGGAAAAATATAGATATAAGAGTAATAATAATTAGAGATGGAAGTATAACTCCAAGGGTTGCAAGCGTTGAGCAAACAATTCCCCCCTGTAAATACCCTATGAACGTTGCCATATTCACTGCGATAGGACCCGGAGTAATCTGGGAGATTGCAAACATCTCAAGGAATTCATCTTCAGAGAGATATTCCTCCTTCTGCACGATAATACTCCTCATAGCAGGGATCATTGCATATCCACCACCAATTGTAAAAATGCCTATATAAAAGAAGATTGAAAATAATTTTATTCCAGTTTTGAGTTTTTGTGATACGGGCTTTATTCGTTTCACTTTCTCAATAAATTCAGAGGCTGAGTTTCTTCAATTTTTGCTTCTTCTCTGAGTTTGATAGATACTCTTCTGTACCATTGAGTATAGATAAGAATAGCAGCACCGAAAGCAAATAAACCACTTATAAGGAAAGCAACACCTGCACCTAGCTTTTCCGAGACCGCGCCGGCGTATAATGCACCAAATGGTGTGAATCCACCAAATACAAACGTATATATGCTCATAACTCTGCCTCTTATACTATCTTCTGAATTTACCTGTATCAAAGTGTTTGTAGAATTGAGGTAAGTAATCATAAAGAATCCTTGAATAATTATAAAGATATTGAAAAGCAAAAAGTTTTTCTGAAGACCTATTGCAATAGAAGAAATACTTACACCAACGGCCGTAAAAAACATATACCAAGGTTTAACACCTCTGTGGCTCAGCATTGCAAGTGAAAGTGATCCGAAGAGGGCACCAAGCCCCATTATAGCCATAACAAACCCATACCCTGTTGCACCCATCTTAAGAACATCTTTTACAAAAGAGGGAACAAGTATATTGTAATTAAACATAAATAGATTAACGATGGCAAGGAGAACCACTGAAATAAGAATTATCTGAGAGTGTCTCATATATTTCAAGCCCTCCTTGATATCTATAAATATTCGCTCTGTTAGGTTTGCTTTCTTGGGCTTTTCCTCTATTTTTATAAGATATATTCCGTATATAACCGGCAAGAAGCTTGCAGCGTTAATATAAAAACATGCTGCATACCCGAGTTTGCCTATAAGAATACCTGCCACCGCCGGGCCTATTATTCTTGCAAGATTGAATATAGAGGAATTAAGCGATATTGCATTCATAAGAGCTTTTTCTCCGACAAGTTCGATATAGAAAGACTGTCTTGTTGGCATGTCAAAAGTATTTGCAATGCCCATTACTAAAGCCAGTAGAAGTATCTCCCAATAGGTTATAATTTTGAGGTGGGTAAGTATTGCAAATGCTAATGCAGTAATTGTAAGTGTGCTTTGAGTCAGAAGTAAAATCTTACGTTTTGAAAATCTGTCAATAATTACTCCTGCATAAAGAGAAAATAACATCATCGGCAGAAACTGAGCTGCTCCTACAACTCCAAGGAGGAAAGGGGAATTTGTGGTAGTTAAAACAAGCCATCCCTGACCAACACTCTGTATCCAGGTCCCTATAAGGGAAATCGCCTGCCCTAAGAAAAATAATCTGAAATTCCTGTAGTAAAGAGAGGGAAAGTACTTTTTGGTCTTCTCCTTTAAAGTCTTCGCACTTTTGGAATTTGCCACGGAAATGTTTTTTTCAATCTTTCCAATCCCTTGAAATCTATTGCTAATAAATTTTAAACTTTTCATTCAAATTTGCCTCAAAGACACGCACTTATTATAGCATAAGTCAATCCTTTTTGAAATTTTGCAAAAAATTAAAAAAAGTCCCTAAAAAGTGGCAAAAGGGTATTGACACAAACCAAAAATGGTATAAAATTCGTATCGTTATTTTAATTATAGGAGAGCGAGTTGAAATATATCTATGGGCCAGTAAGGTCTCGAAGACTTGGGGTATCGTTAGGCATAACGACAGTACCTTCCAAAGTATGCAGTTTTAATTGTATTTACTGCGATGTTGCAAAAACAACTTTTCTTACCGATGAGAGAAAAGAGTATATCAGTGCTGATGAAATACTTAAGGAGTTGAGGAGCTTTCTTGAGGCATCCAACAGGCATCTTGATCATATTACATTCTCTGGATTCGGAGAACCAACTCTCAATTCAAAAGTTGGCTATATGATTTCCATGATAAAAGAGTTCACAAACATCCCAGTAGTTTTACTCACAAACTCTTCACTCATTCAAAGAGACGATGTTAAAAAAGACCTTTTACAGGCAGACATAGTAAAGTTTACTCTCAATGCAGCAGCAGGCGAATATTTCAAAAAAGTGAATCAACAGATAAACTCAATTAAAGTCGAAGAAGTCATTAAGGGCATTATCGAATTTAGAAAAATGTTCACACACGAACTCTGGATTGAAATTATGCTTGTAAAAGGAGTAAACGACTACGAGAGTAATTACAGAAGCTTACATGACGCTTTAGAATTAATAAGAGCTGATAAAGTGCATATAAATACAGTGGTAAGGGATCCATCCTTTGGTTTTGCAAAACCTCTTAATATAGAGGAACTTCTTTTTGCAAAAGAGACCATAGGAAACGGTGCAGAAATAATATCTCTAAGACGAGAAGTCCATTACCATACACAGAGCCAGCCTATTCTACAAATTCACGGGGACAAATAATTTTACTAATTCTGTTGTAGCTTTTTAATGGGCTTGACAAAAACTCTTATTTCTATATTATTCTATTAGAATTATTCTATTGGAATAATTCCATCGGAATAATAGGAGGCGAGAAAATGCAGAATCCTTTTAGTCTGCAATTGGTAAAAGATGAGGATTTTTGTGACAGGCAAAAGGAGATAGAGGATCTTTTGCTTTTCGCAAAAAATGGTCAGAACTTAGTTCTTTTTTCTCCTAGAAGAATGGGTAAGTCATCTCTGATTTTGCAGGTATTAAAAGAACTCAAAAAAGAAGGGTATTTAACAGTTTATATAGATCTTTTCCCTGTATCCTCTGAAAAAGAGTTCATTTCAAAGTTTGCAACAAACGTAACCAGGGAAATTGGAAGAGGAGCAAATGTAAAGACATTCAAACAAAGATTTGCAGAACTTTTCCTTAGAATCATACCAACCTTTGAGGTGAAACCAGACGGAGCAAGCTTCTCTGTGAAATTTGACCCAGACGCAAAATTTGATATATTACTTGAAGATTTGATGAGTGGTATTTATAAGTTCCTCAAAAGAAAAAACATAAAATCCTGTATTGCATTTGACGAGTTTCAAGAAATTACAGAACTTACAGAATCAAAAACTATCGAGGGTACTCTAAGATCTTATATCCAATCAAATAAAGAAATTGCTTTCTTCTTTGTAGGAAGCAGGCGGAGAATTCTCAAGGATATGTTCACAAACAAAAAGAGGCCTTTCTATAAAAGTGCATTCCTTTACAATCTTCAAAGAATTCCTGAAGAAGACTTTGTCTCTTATATCTTACAAAAATTCAGCGGGACGGGAAAAGAGTGTAGTAAAGACGCTGCCAATAAAATTTATAATATCTCGCAAGGATATCCTTACTATGTGCAGAAACTTGCTTCAATCACCTGGGATCTTACAGAAAAGAAATGTGATATCGAGAAAGTCCAAAAAGCATATAGGATTTTACTTAAAGACGAAACTTTTGACTATGAAAACATCTTGAGCAGCTTAACTCTTGTACAAAAGTCTCTCCTTAAGGCTATTGCTTTGGACCCGACTTCCTCTCTGTTTAAAACTAACTATCTCAAAAAGTATTCCATTTCCATTGGCGGAGCACAAAAAGGATTAAAAACCCTTCTTTTAAAGGACATCATAGAAAAAGACGAAGAAGGAACATACAGGGTAGTCGACCCGGTGTTTCGTTTATGGCTTCTGGAATATGAAAACCTGTTTGAAACCTAACAATGTTTAATTATTTTACCTGTGAGTTTTTACAAGTATATTTGTAATGCGTGAATGCGATTTAATATTTCTATCGATTTTTCTTACGATAAGAACAGAAGTTAAAAGAAAAATCACAGAAAATAAAACTGTTGTTGCATTCTGAAGCCTCACGAGTTCTACTCCTAAAAGCTTTTCCAAAATTAGTCCCAAAATTAAGCCGACTACTGTAGAGATAAATGGCACCATATAAACAATAAATGTGCCTTTTAAAAGTTCTTTTTCATCGTATTCAAATTCAATAACATCGCCTATCTTTGCATCAACATCATTTATTACGTAGACAATCTGCCCTTCACCGAGAGTAGATTGCCCGCATGTTTCGTTTAAAATACAGGATTTACATTCAGTGCCGGTGTCAGCAGTTATCTCGGCCAGTTTCCCGCTAAGGCTTTTAACAACTCCTGTCTCTCTCATACCTCATCTCTTTCCATATCGGGACCTTTTTCTTTACCTCATCAACGATAAAACTGCAGGCTTGAAAACCCTCTTCTCTATGGGCAGAAGATACTCCAACAAAAAAAGAGAGCTCCGTGAGTGGCACATTACCAATCCTGTGAATGATTATAACATCTATTATGCCGTTCCTCTTTAGAGCTTCCAATTCAATTTTCTTAAGTTCTATCAATGCCATCTCTTCATATGCAGAGTAATTAATTAAAACAACTGGCCCATCCTCTTCACTTCTCCTCGGCTCACCAAGAAAAATAACGATACTTCCTGCATTACTATTTTTAAGATTCTGGATGAGTGAATCTATATTTAAAGCCTCTTTAGTTAAACCAACCATATTAGCCACCCTCGACAGGAGGAATTACTGCTACGGTATCCCCGTCTTTCAAAAGCGTTATAGGCCCTGCATACTCTTTATTCACGGCAAACGCAGAACTTTCAAGGATATCATTAATAGAAGGAAATTGTTCTTTAAGAACTTCTTTCAAATCGGAAATATTAACTCCATTAAAATCTAAGTCAGCTTCCTCTAATCCTACCGCTCTTTTTGCTTCTGCAAAAAACAAAATCCTGATTTTCATAAGTATATTATAAACACTTTTAAAAGACTTGGTACTGTTGGAGCAAGATAAGTAATTATAGGAAAGAAAAGGAATTTTTGCCTCCGATACTTTAAAGAGTGATGATCTGGTGCCTCTTGCCAAAAGTGCAAAAAAACATGACATAAAAGGTAACTTTCTTCACTAAAGAATATGACCTAGTGGAGATTACAATCAAGAAAACAAGTTAAAGGAGGATAAAATGATTAAAAAGTTAAACATGTTTCTTTATTTGGTTGATATTCATAAATTAGGTGCAAAAAACAGGACTCAACTTGTATCAATTGCAAGGAAAATTAGTTTGATAGAATAAGAGAAAATTTACTGAAACTCTCTGATCTCTTCCTTTTCGTAGATTATTTTGGGTAAATACTCGATAAGTTTTCTTATCTCTTCCGGCGTTTTAAGAGGATCCGGTTTCATAAGGCAATAAAATACGTTCGTCTTATTTACCAATGCAACGTGAAACAATCTTTCTGACGGAATACATTTATTTACAAGTTCTTTTAACTTATCAACGTCGCTTTTTCTTCTATAGAGAGTTAAAAATTCTCTGTCTTTAAGAGTCAAATCCCTTTTTTCAAGTTCGGCTTCCTCATCGATATCCAGTCCAAGCCAGTAATAATGTTTTTTTACAATATGGGCGTCAGTGTGAATTTTAAAATTTGGCCTTATGACGATATAAAGTCTGTCAGTTTTCCTTGTAAGAAAAGTAATAGGCAAATAGAAAACACTCTGCCGAGGTATTAATGTTAACGTCATCTCGATGCGTTTTGAAAGCTTGTTTTCAAGGTCATATTCTGCTTTAAACCCAAGATATCCTCCAAGATATACATAGGTTTTATCTGAAAGTTTGAGTTTTTCTTCAAAACCTCTAATAAAAGTTTTCATAAGGGCAACATTGATTTTTCTTCCTTTTTGGAACTGAAGAACCGCAATACCAGCAAGCACAACCAATATAAAAACAATACTGCTCTGCACATTTCCAAGCATTTTTACCTCGCTATATAAGATTCATACAAAGAAAGAAGGTCTCGGATTCCTCTCGGAGAAGCCTTCAAAAGCGGAATCTCCTTAATAGACAGGTGCTTAAATTTTTCTCTCATTTCCGTTACAACATGCTCCTGTTCGTGAATTTTCCCTGCAATTTCCTCAGGAGGATTTTCAACCTTCATAAATTTATTCAAGTATATCACCTTTGCCATTATACCAAAAATTGAGAGGGATTTCAAAATTCTTTCGGTTTCAAGCAAGGCAAGTTCTTCTGCCATAGTCACAATATGAACCTCACAAGATGTAGAAGAAAATAACTTGTTCAGTTCAAGCATTTCATCTCGATATTTTATGAGTTCCTGCATTATTTCATCTTCCTTTTCATCCGATGTCAAAACAATTTTTTCGCCTTCGACCTCTGCTTCAACTTTTCCTTTAACATTTTCGACCATCTTTCTCCTGGAAAGAATTGCTTTCCTTATAGAAATAAGCCTTTCAGACCAAAGAACTGAAAGTCTGGGCATTGCAAGGACTCTCAGTGTAATTCCAGTAGGAGGTGTATCAAATATGACTGTATCAAAATTCTTTGAGCTGATGTATTTTCTTATTGCCTCGAGTGTTGCATATTCTTCAATTCCAGGAGAAAGTTTAAGGATATTAAAATACTTATCAAGATTCATTGCAGTAAGATATCTGTAAGTATGCTGCATCTTTTTCGAGAGGTCGTCAAGGTATTCACGGGTCATTTTCTCAATATCAACTTCTACTGCATAAAGATTTTCATTTACCTTTAATTCTCTATTAGAAAGAGTAGTATCAAATGCGTCGCCAAGGTTATGAGCAGGATCAATTGAAACAACTATGACTTTATGACCATTTTTTGATAGACCTGTCCCAAATGCCGCAGAAGCAGTTGTTTTTCCTACTCCACCCTTTCCAAGAAAGAAATATACTTTCATAAGACCGTTCTTTTCGTAAGATTCTAAGTGATATCAAACATGCCTGCCGTATCTCCAAAAGCATCGGACAGATCTTTAGTTTTTTTCATCATTACAGACACTTCTCTCTGCATATAGGGTAGGATACGTATTACGATACCTGTCGGGGGAGAAGGAATCCCTGCAAACATTCCCATTGTAAGAAGGGAAAAAATATTTTCGTACTCCTCGAGTTCTTGTTCGATGAGGGAGACCGAAGTCTCCCTCATACCGCTTTCAATTCCTATAAAAAACTTTCTTATTCTTTCAAATAACTTCACTATTTAGCAGCTTCTGCTTTTGCCTCAGGAAGTGGTCCTCTCCTGTAGGCTGCGAAGAAATCGATAAGAAGAACAACTGCAAGAACAAGCATTACTATTACAAATGAATACATAGCAAATCTGATTTGTGCCTTAAGCGAGGGAACGATAACAATCACATACCATACAAGGCCTGAGAACACAGTTATCCAGAGTGCAATCGCGGGAATAAGAACCAACAGCTGAAATGACCTTTTTGCCATCTGCACGTTCTTAACCCAGAGTGTTGCCGTAAGTAACGCAATGGATGCAAGCAACTGGTTAGAACCTGCAAAGCCAGGCCATAACACAGTATATCCTCCATACCATACAAACCATGTTCCCAAAGCTGCAGGAATTAATGATGCAAGCCACCTATTCGTGATAAATGCGTGGAAACCTGCAGAGCCTTTCTTGGTGAACTCAAACAGTTCCTGCCATGCAAATCTCGCAAGCCTTGTAGCTGTATCAAGAGTGGTAAGAACAAATGCAGAGAGCCACAATCCCGCGAATGTTGCTCCAATTTTAGCAGGTATCCCTAAAGCTCTAACCATTTCTCCATAGGACTTGGTAAACATACCTGCGGCACCTCCAACTCCTTTAGCACCGCTTGCTACTATATAAGTATCCCCAAGGTATTTACCACCCAATATAAATTGATCCAGATTAACCCCTGCCGTGGTAACTGCTTCTTTAAAGTTCGCAAGAACGGCAAATCCAAATGCACCAATTGAAGTGATGACTATTGTTGAAAGGAATCCTTCTGTAAACATTGCGCCATAACCAACAAAAAGGCCACTTAATTCATTATCAAGCTGTTTTGATACTGTGCCTGAGGCAACAATAGAGTGGAACCCTGAAAGCGCACCACACGCTATTACAAGAGGAACTGCCGGCCAGAATGGCGCAGGTTTACCTGCAACTATTGTAGCTGCACTAAATGTAGTATAAGAGGGCCATGAAAATCCTTTGAATGCAACAAGAGCCGCAATACCGCCAATAGCAAGCCCTGCCCAGAGCAAATATGCATTAAGATAATCCCTTGGCTGCAATAAAATCCATACAGGCAGAGATGCTGCGAAAATGATGTATATGAACTGAAGTATATACCATGTCTTTACGCTTGTGATAGCAAGGAACGGCCATACAAACCCTATTACCACCGCACCAATAAGCATTAACACCCCGATAATTGATGCGACTCTGAATGAAAGTTTAGTCTTGTAAAGAAGGAGCCCTTCTACCACTGCAATACACAGGAACAGGAAAGAAGAAGTTCCAATTGTAGCGTTAGTTGACGCAAGGCCTGCAAAGACACCTTCAAATGCCGCAATAACAAGGATCAGGGCAAAGAAAACAAACATTTCAAAAATATACTTAGTCCTCGGGTGCATAACCTTACCTGCAACCCATTGCATCGATTTTCCATCATAACGGACTGATGCCATAAGCGAAAGATAATCATGAACACCACCAATAAAAACATTTCCAAACCATACCCAGAGAAGTGCAGGTAGCCATCCCCATGCCACTGCTATTGCAGGACCTACAATTGGGCCTGCGCCAGCAATTGAAGCAAAGTGATGACCGAATACAACCATCTTTTGCCCAGGCATATAGTCCACATTATCCCTGAGTCTTACGGCAGGTGTTGGTCTATCTTTGTCAGCCTTCACAACTTCACTTTGAAGCTTTCTTCCATAAGTGAAATAGAAAAATAAATAAATTGCTCCACCAATCAACACTGCTAATGCTGTCATCTAATACCTCCTTTTACTTAAATTTTGCTTTTCCTGTCTAAACTTAAATAATTTTCGAAGGTTTTTATTGTTTCGGCCACCTCCTCTATAAGGCTTTTAAAAAACTCCATAATAACCCAATAATATTGTATAACTTATTATGCAACTGTCAATAGTTTTCAAATGAAAGCAAAAAAGGGGGATATAAAAGTAAAAATATTTGAAACACCGTCAAGTTTTAGAATGTAGATTATTTATGAACAAATTTTTAAAACTTCAAAAACGGAATCTTTCTCTGAATTCTTTCTGATGGTGCGGTGAAAGAGGAAGTTTATCTCCGTTTTCCATCTGAATAAGGTACTTCCCCTTAAACCAGGGAATAATTTTGCTTATTTTGTTAAGATTTATAATATACTCCTTGTTAATTCTGAAAAAGTTTTGAGAAGCAAATCTTTTCTCAGCCCCCTGAAGATTCATGCCTTTTACAAGGAGTGATTCGCTTTTCTTTCTTGCCAATAATTTTCCCTTTTCGGCATAAAAATACTGAACATCTTCCGGTTTAAGCAGTATAAACTCCCCTTGAAACTCGCAAATAACAAAATTCAGCATCGATGGTGCTTTTTCTTTTACCTTTGCATTTATCTTTGCAATGGTTTTTGCAAACCGCCCCTCTTCAATTGGCTTGAGAACGTAATCGATCGCGTTAACCTCGAATGCTTCCACTGCATGCTCCGAATATGCAGTTATAAAAACAATAATTGGTGAATTATCAATACCTTTTAGAACTTCTGCAAGACGAATTCCATCAAATCCTGGCATATTAATATCAAAAAAAGCAACGTCCGGGGCAGAAGATACCATAAAACTCAGTGCATCAAATGCATTGTCAAATTCCCCTGAAAGTTCAAAATCCGGGAACTTTTTAAGAAGAAGCTTTACCTCCTCTCTTGAAGGCTTTTCGTCGTCAACGATAACTGTTCTAATAGCCACTCCTTCACTCCTTCTACTGGTATTGCTATTACAACTTTTGTGCCCTTGCCCGGAGCACTTTTCACTCTGAACACAGCTTTCAATCCATAAAGATTCTTTAATCTCTCAAAAACATTTTTAATTCCGATTGAATTTTTATCACAACCTTCAAGCAAATCTCTCAGTTGGTCTTTTGGAATTCCTTTTCCCGTGTCTGAAATTACAAAATAAAGCATATTTAACTTTAAATATACGGAAATCTCTATCTTTATATTCCTTATGTCTGTGGAATAACCATGCTTTACTGAATTTTCAACGATTGGCTGAAGGGTAAATGAAGGAATTTTTACGTCAAGAAGTTTATCATCAATATGAAATTCATAACCCAGGCGCTCCCCAAACCTTTCCTTTTCTATCTCAAGATATGACTTAACAAGATGAATCTCTTCTCTTAAATCTACAAGGTCTGAGACTCTATAAATCGTTTCTCTGAGTATATAACTGAGTTTCTGTACAAGATACCTTCCTTTCTCAGGGTCCTGTCTCACAATATAAGAAATCGTATTGAGAGCATTGAAAAGAAAGTGTGGATTTACATATGCCTGAAGTGCCTTTAACTGAGATACGATTCTTAACTTTTTTTCTTCTTCTATCTGGTTTAATTCTATCTGCGTAGCAAGAATTGTTGCAAGTCCTTTTGCAATCTCAATGTCAAGAGGACTCATGGCATCACTATGCCTTCTATAAAGTTTAAGGGCACCAAAAATCTCCTCGTTTGCACTTTTCATAGGAACTACAACACCTGAACTGAGATGGCAATTTTTTTCTTCACAACCTATATCTCCTTTGTTTCTTAAAAATGCAATTTCTCCAGACTTCAAAACCCTTTCTGTAGAAGATGTTTTAAACGGGCCTCCTGCTCTGTGATGATCCTCCCCAAGCCCTCTAAATGCAAGAATCTTCTCCCTATCTGTAACACCAACTGCGTCAAGGTTTGTATGTTTTAAAATAATTTTAGCAGCTATATCTGCCGTCTCCATTGTAAGCCCCTTACTTAAAACAGGCAGCGTTTTTTCTGTAATTTTAAGCACGGTTTCAGCCGTAATTGCTGAAACCAATTCTTTCTCTCTCACTGTTACCTGTATTACAAGAAGAAAAAGCCCAACACCGACTGCATTCGTAAGGATCATCGGGCCACTAACTTGCTGCACAAGAGCAAGCGCCTGATTAAAAGGCTTAGTAATAAGAAGCACGAGAAGCATATGCCATGATTCTGCTGCTGCAGCAAAAAAAAGACCAGCAAGTGGCGAAAAAAGCCTACCTCTTCTCAATCTATAGAGAAAGCCTGCGGCAACTCCATTTGTTATCGTTGCAAGGGCACATGAATTTGCGGTAAAACCTCCCAAAGAAGCGCGATGCACTCCACCCATTAATCCAGCGATGACACCCACAAGAGGCCCACCAAAAAGACCCCCTGTTATTGCGCCGATATCCCTCACGTTTGCAATTGCACCATTAACGTAAACCCCGAGGTATGTTCCCGTGATCGAAATTAATCCAAAGAAGATACCCAAAAAAATCTGTTTTTTAACCGACTCTTCGAGATTAAAAAGAGTTCTGGCAATAAAAGTTTGAGTGAGAATAAATGCCGCTGTAATGATAACAGTTAGAGACTGCAGTAGTTGTATATAAAGCTTTCCACGCGTAAAGATAGAACTCAGGAAAGAGTTATCCATCAATCACCTCAAATAATTATATCTAAAATTATAAATCTATATAATATGAATGAAAAGAGAGATGGAAAAGAAAGAAATTCAAGGTTTAAACATCTATATTTATACATTCGGGCCACTTGAAACAAACACATACGTATTTAAAGAGAGCGAAGAGGTCTGTGTTGTTGACCCTGCAAATTCTAACAAAGACGAAGATAAAGAACTAATAAATAAAATTAGAGAACTTGGAGAGCTAAAGTATATTGTAAATACACACGGCCATTTTGACCACATAACCGGGAACAGGATTTTGAAAAATGAATTTAAGAACGCAAAAATTATTATTCATCTTTTTGACAGTGAGAAATTGAACGACCCTGTAAAAAATGGCTCAAAGTTTTTTGGAGAACCGATAATTTCCCCCGATTGCGACATAAAAGTAAACAACGGAGATGTCATAAAAATAGGCAAAATTAACCTCATAGTTATCCATACACCAGGACACACAAAAGGCAGTATCTCTCTTAAGAGTGACGGGTTTATCTTTACCGGTGATACGCTTTTTGCAGGAAGCGTTGGTATTGCAAAGGAGTACAGTAATGCATTTGAGGAAATGATAGTATCCATAAAAGACAACCTTCTTATTCTTCCCGATAAAACAATAATCCTGCCAGGGCACAGAGGAACAAGCACAATTGGTGAAGAAAGGGATCTAAATCCATTCTTAAGTTAATAAATTGTAAGATATTTGATAATATCATGATGATTGCATTTTTTGCACAAAAATTTTTTTAGAGTAAAATATAATCGCTGAATTAAATAACAGCAAGTTTGTAATTATGCCTCGAATGGCATAAAAATTTTTCAAAGGAGGTTAGTATGCTAAAAAAACTAACAATTCTTATGTTAGTTGTAGCAATGCTGGGAACTTTTGCAGGATGTAAAAAAGCTGCTCCAGCTGAAGAAATGGTGTTAAAGTACAACGTAGGCGCTGAACCACAGTACTTCGATCCAAGGAAGGCAACGGGTATTCCTGAGTTCACGATGCTCCTGAACCTGTTCGATGGTCTTATGAGGTATGACAATCAAGGCCAGATTGTACCTTCGGTTGCAGAAAGTTATACTGTTTCACCTGATGGACTCGTATGGACATTCAAACTGAAAAACACAAAATGGTCAAACGGAGAAACTGTTACAGCAGGCGACTTTGAATATTCATGGAAAACTGCTCTGAGCCCGGAAATAGCATCTGAATATTCATATCAGCTATACTACATAAAAAATGGTGAAAAATATAATTCAGGCGAGTTAACAAATGCAGATGAAGTTGGCGTAAAAGCACTTGACGATAAAACGCTTGAAGTAACTCTTGAAGCTCCTACTCCTTACTTTACTTCACTTCTTTCTTTCACTACATACCTTCCAATAAACAAGAAACTTGACCAATCAAATCCAGACTGGGCAAAATCCGCTGACAACTATGTAAGCAACGGGCCTTTTAAACTAACCCTGTGGGACCATAACCATACAATTGAGATGGTAAAGAACCCGAATTACTGGGACAAAGATAAGGTAAAACTCAGCAAGATTGTTTTCTCAATGGTTGAGGAAAATACAACTGAAATGTTAATGTTTGAAAATGGAGAAATCGATTGGGGACCTAACCCTCCTCCCGCAGAACTCGACAGGCTTAAGGCAGAGGGTAAATTAACTATAAATCCATACCTTGGGACATACTATTACCTGTTCAATGTAACAAAGAAGCCTTTTGATGATATAAAAGTTAGGAAAGCACTTATGTTTGCAATTGATAGAGAAGCAATTGTAAAAAATATAACAAAGTCAGGAGAACTTCCTGCAACTGCTTATGTCCCGCCAGGAGTTCCAGATGCAACTGCGGGTAGTGACTTTAGAAAAATTGGCGGAGATTACTTTAAAGCATACGATCCTGACGAAGCAAAGAGATTGCTTGCCGAGGCAGGCTATCCCGGCGGCAAAAGCTTCCCTAATTTCGTTCTTCTTTATAACACAAGTGAAAGACATAAGACAATCGCTGAAGCAATACAGAGAATGTGGAAAGAAACCCTTGGTATAAACTGCACACTCACAAACCAGGAATGGAAGGTTTACCTTGATAACAGGAATAAACTAAATTATGATGTTGCAAGAGCAGGCTGGATTGGAGATTACACTGACCCTATGACATTTATCGATATGTGGGTCACAGGTGGTGGAAACAACGATACTGGCTGGAGCAATGCACAGTACGATGAGTATGTAAAAATAGCAAAATCGACCGGGGACCAGGCAGCAAGGATGGATGCAATGCACAAAGCAGAAGCAATCCTTATGGCTGAAATGCCAATAGGCCCAATTTACTTCTATACAAGACCTGAACTTATAAAACCTTACATAAAAGGGTACTACACATCAGCCCTTGGATATACAGACTTTAAGACTGCCTATATCGAAAAACATTAAATAGAAAAGAGCCATGCCTCGCTATTGACCGAGGCATGGCCTCCACTGGAGGATTAACAAATGAGAAAATTTGTCATACAAAGGGTTATTGGAATGGTAATCACTCTCTTTATTATCGCAACCATTACCTTCTTCTTTGCTAAAGCAATTCCAGGAGGCCCTTTTACAAAAGAGAAAGCAGTCCCGGATGCTGTTCTCAAAAATCTTGAACAAAAATACCACTTTAATGATCCACTCTGGAAACAATATACAGATTACATGATAAGCCTAATGAAAGGTGATTTAGGACCTTCATTTAGATACGATGCGCTCACTGTGAATGACATCGTAAGAAAAGGATTTCCTGTGTCTGCTCTACTGGGACTCGTTGCAATACTCATCTCGCTTGGACTCGGGATTCCTGCAGGAATAATATCGGCATATAAACAGAACTTCTGGCAGGATAACTTCGTAATGTTCTTCTCTATACTGGGAATTTCTATACCTAACTTTATTCTTGCAACACTTTTTATGTACATATTTGGACTGAAGCTACACATTTTCAGTATAGCGGGTTGGGGAAAATGGCAGAACATAGTACTACCTGCAATTACTCTTGCTGCGTATCCAACTGCGTATATAGCCAGACTTATGAGGTCGAGCATGCTCGACGTTCTCAGCCAGGACTATATTAAAACAGCACGTTCAAAAGGATTGTCAGAATACAGAGTTACGATAATACATGCATTGAAAAATGCGCTAATTCCAGTAGTCACTTATCTTGGCCCATTGATCGCAGCAGTATTTACAGGTAGTTTTATTGTCGAGAGACTTTTTTTCATCCCCGGACTGGGGAGATATTACGTAACAAGCATATATGACAGAGATTATACAGTAATTCTGGGGACCACGGTATTCTATGCCGCATTCCTGATCATCGCAAATTTTGTCGTTGACATTATCTATGCCTTCCTGGACCCAAGAATTACCTACTCAACGGAGAAATAAAATGATCGACGAAAAAGAACTTTTTAAACCCGTAAAAATTGAAGAGCTTGAAGAAAAAGAATATATAAGACCAAGCATCGGCTATTGGGCTGACGCCTGGAGAAGATTGAAAAAGAATAAACTGGCCCTTATAGGACTTTATATAATAATTTTCCTTATTGCACTGGCTATCTTCGGCCCAATGATTTCCACTTATGAATACGACGCTACAAATCTTAATAATGTTTATGCCCCGCTGTCCGGGTCACACTGGTTTGGAACAGATGAGTTAGGAAGAGATGTCTTTACAAGGGTTTTATACGGAGCAAGAATCTCGCTTGCAGTAGGTTTTGTTGCAAGTTTCATAAACTTAATCATAGGCGTACTCTATGGGGGAATATCAGGATTCGTAGGTGGTAAAGTCGATAACGTAATGATGAGATTTGTCGATATACTCTACGGCGTCCCAATACTTCTTATTGTTATACTTCTCATGGTCGTACTCAGACCGGGTCTTACAAACATTTTCATAGCACTTGGAATTGGATACTGGGTGGGCATGGCAAGAATTGTAAGAGGCCAAACATTGAGTTTAAAGGAACAAGAATTTACACTTGCTGCAAAAACACTTGGCGCATCAAAAACAAGAATACTCATAAGACATATCATCCCGAACACAATCGGCCCAATTATTGTAACTGCGACTCTTCTCATTCCAAATGCAATCTTCTTCGAAGCATTCCTCAGTTTCATTGGCCTCGGTGTATCAGCTCCAGTGGCAAGCTGGGGTGTACTTGCATCGGACGGTGTAAGGTCGTTCCAATCACATCCAAATCTTCTGTTTTTTCCTGCGTTATTTATCTCTATCACAATGCTATCTTTTAATTTCCTAGGCGACGGCCTGCGAGATGCACTCGATCCCAGATTAAGAAAGTAGGAGGAAATATGGAACCAATCCTTAATGTAAAAGCTCTCAGGACAGAATTCTTCACATATGCAGGTGTTGTAAAAGCTGTAAGAGGAGTCGATTTTAATGTATATCCAGGAGAAGCAGTTGGAATTGTAGGAGAATCAGGCTGTGGAAAAACCGTAACAGGTCTATCAATTATGAGACTCATCACATATCCTCCTGGGAAAATCATTTCTGGTGAAATAAATTTAGACGGAACCAATTTACTCAAATTACCTGAACCTAAAATGAGAAAAGTAAGGGGTGCAAAAATATCTATGATATTTCAGGACCCTATGACATCGCTTAACCCAGCATTAACTATTGGTTTTCAACTATCTGAAATGCTCATGCTACACAAAAACATAAGAAAAGAAGAGACAAAGAAAAGGGTTATTGAACTCCTTGATATGGTGCGAATACAATCGCCTGAAACCGTATTTAATCAGTACCCACACCAATTGAGCGGGGGCATGAGACAGAGAGCGATGATAGCACTTGCACTTTCCTGTGAGCCAAGAATTGTAATTGCAGATGAACCAACAACATCTGTGGATGTAACAATCCAGGCACAGATTCTAAACCTGCTTTATGATTTGAAGTCAAGGGTCAATTCATCCATAATTCTTATTACACATAACCTCGCCGTTGTTGCAGGTCTGTGCAGCAGAATCATTGTTATGTATGCAGGCTTAATTGTCGAAGAAGGAACAGACAGACAAATCTTTGATAATCCAAAACATCCCTATACATGGGGGTTGCTTCGCGCAATTCCAAGAATAGATGAACAGGAAAAGGAAAGACTTTCCACAATCAAGGGGCTTCCACCAGATCTCATGTCCCCTCCAAAGGGCTGCCCTTTTGCATTGAGATGTTCGTACGCAATGAAAGTTTGTTTTGAAGAAATACCCCCATATTTTAAGCTGGAAGAAGGTCACAGAGTAATGTGCTGGCTCCTTGACAAAAGAGCCCCGATTGTAAAAAGGAGCGGATAATGGGCAATGAGATTATTCTTGAAGTTCAAAACCTGAAAAAATATTTTTCTGTGAAAAGCGGACTTTTCGCAAGCACTGCCGGAAACATGGTTAAAGCTGTTGATGATATAAGTTTTAAAGTTAAAAAGGGAGAAACTGTTGGTCTCGTTGGAGAGACTGGAAGTGGTAAAACTACCGTGGGTAGAACAATAATAAGGCTTTATGACCCAACTGCTGGAAAAATCGTATTTGAAGGAATAGATATTGCAAAATTAAACGAAAAAGAAATGAAAAAAGTAAGGCGAAAACTTCAAATGATATTTCAGGACCCATACGCATCGCTCGACCCCAGGCTCACCGTTGAAGAAATCGTTAAAGAGCCAATGGAAATACACAATTTATACAAACCAGGCGAAAGAAAACAAAGAGCCGCTGAAATTTTATGCCTTCTTGGGCTTAACGTGGAACATCTCACAAGATTCCCTCATGAATTCTCAGGAGGACAAAGACAAAGAATTGGCCTCGCGAGAGCACTTGCTGTGGAGCCAGAGTTCATTGTCGCAGATGAACCTGTCTCAGCACTTGATGTGTCAATTCAGGCACAGATTATAAACACATTTGAAGATCTTCAGGAAAAGTTCAACCTTACATATCTTTTCATTTCGCATGACCTGGCAATGGTAAAACATATAAGTAACTCAATTATTGTTATGTATCTCGGAAGAATATTGGAAATAGCACCAAGTAAAGAGATTTACAGCAAACCATTGCATCCTTATACGCAGGCATTGATTTCTGCAGTCCCGATACCGGACCCAAAAGTCGAAAAAAGCAGGAAAAGAGTTATTCTTGAAGGAGACATTACAAGCAATATTAAGCTTCCAAAGGGATGTAGATTCAGACCTCGCTGCAAATATGCAATGGATACCTGCAAGGAAATAGAACCTATATTAGAAGAGGTTGAAGCAGGTCATTCGGTTGCCTGCCATTTATATAAAAAATAGGGTTCAGAATTGAACCCTATTTAAATTCTTTAATTCACCTATAAATATATTAATTCATCCTTCTCTTGTTATTTTTGATAATGCAATTATTTTTTATCAGATGAGTGACTGTGTCTATGGTGTATATCAGGCACATGCGAGTGCTCGTGTTCCATCGATTCGTGAATATGAAAGTGAGAATGATAAACTCCTTTAGGCACTTCTTGAGGTATATGAGAATGGTTATGATGGCCATCTTTGTGAGAATGTCTGTGTTCATGAGCAATATATTCATGAACATGCCTATGACTATGCTCTTCTCTTAACAAAAAAATGGTTCCCGCCATCATTATAGGCAGAGAAATAATAAACATAATGTTCGGTATCTCCTTAAACAATATAAAAGCTAAAATTGCACCTATAAAAGGCGCGATTCCAAAAAAAGCACTTGTCCTGGCACTACCAAGATTTCTCATAGCGATTATAAATAGAACAAGACTAAACCCGTAACTGAAAAAACCAAGTAGCATTGCAAGTAAAATTATTTTTAAGCTCGGAATAGGATTTTTCAATAACAATGCCAGAAATAAAGAAAAGAAACCTGCAGAAAATCCTTTAATGATGACAATGGAAACAGGATTTTTTGATGAAATATTTCTTGTAAAATTGTTATCAATTCCCCAGCAAAAGCAGGCAAAAATAATCCCTACTGCTCCTATGGAGAATCCCCATTGACTCGTAAAGTCCCAGGATAAAAGTATGCTTGCCGAAGTGATCAATACTATAGCTATCCAGACTCTTTTGCCTATGTATTCACTAAAAAATAACGCCGCGATTAAAGCTGTAGCTACGCTCTCAAAATTTAACAGCAAAGAGGCAGTAGAAGCAGGTGTTATTCGTAAACTGGACATTAATAATATAGGAGCAATAACGCCACCGGACAATATTGCACCAATAAGCCAGGGAGTATCTTTTTTTACTATTGGTGCTTCGCCCTCTCTTTGACTTCCTGTAAGACGCTCTATTTTTCGATAAACCAACAAACCCGCACCGCTACCTATATATAAGAAAGCAGCAAGTGGGATAGGACCTATTTCTCCTAAGAGGATTTTTGAAAGAGGGGCACTCACTCCAAATAGTATAGCAGCCAGTATAGCCATAATTTGATATTGTCTAAATTTGTTCATCAAGGTTAATTTTCCTCCATATTATATATGTAAACAAGACACATAATTTCAATAAACTCAGCCATTTTTGATACTTTCTCCACTAACCCGTAACAGTCCATCAATTACACTTAAATATCAAACACCCGCAAATTATAATATACTCATCCAGGTAAAATCGATTAAAATACAAAAAAGAATTCGATACTCATAAATTATAAAACACTCTACCTATCTTTAATAGCTAAGTTTATCTCTTTTATTCAACTGTTACTGATTTTGCAAGGTTGCGAGGCTTATCTATATCGAGCCCTCTTGATTCTGCCATATAATAAGCAATAAGCTGAAGAGGAATAACATTAATAATTGGACCGATATCGTTCATCACCCTGGGTACATAAAAAACTCTGTCTGCAACTTCTTTAATTGTGACATATCCTTCCCCTGCAATGGCAAGGACTTTCCCACCCCTTGCCTTAACCTCTTTTATATTACTCAGTGTTTTTTCTTTTAGAGGCTCATAAGTATCAACTGCAATGACAAGAGAATTAGGTGTCACAAGAGCAAGCGGCCCGTGTTTCAATTCGCCTGCAGGATACCCCTCTGCATGAACATATGATATTTCCTTTAATTTTAACGCCCCTTCAAGAGAAAGGGCAAAGTCAAGATTCCTTCCGATATAGAAGGACTCCTCTATACTTTTTGTAGTCGAAACAAAATCTGCAATTTCACCACTTCTCTCAATGATATTTTTCGCCTTATTATAGAGTTCACCGAACTCTTGCACAATTTTCTGCTCAACCTCAGAGGAAAGTCTTCCGAGTATTTTTGACAGATAAAAAATAATAAGGGATACCACTTCGACTTGTGCCACATAAGCCTTGGTTGAAGCAACCGCAATTTCAGGTCCAGCGTGGATATACACAACCTGGTTAACTTCTCTTGCGACAGAACTCCCAACAACATTTACAATACCTATGGTCCTGGTCCCTTTTTCTTTTCCAAATCTTAACGCAGCAAGCGTATCAGTAGTTTCGCCTGACTGACTTATCACAAAAAGAAGCGTTTTTTCATCCATTACAGGGTTCCTGTACCTGAATTCCGAAGCAACCTCTGCCTGCGCAGGAATTTTTAGATACTTCTCGGTTAGATATTTCCCGAATACACCTGCATGGTAAGCAGTACCACATGCAACGAAGTATATCTGGTTTATTTTTTCAAGATACTCCTTCGAAAGCTCGAGCTCTGGAATTTCAATGGCTTTATCTCGGATTCTTCCTCTCATCGCTTCCTTAATCACATCGGGCTCCTCAAAGATCTCTTTGAGCATAAAATGTTTGAATCCGCCCTTCTGAGCATCCTCAATTTTCCAGTCAATTCTTTGAATGGTTCTCTTAACCGGAGTAAGATTCTTATCATAGATATCAATTTTGTCTTTTCTAACATCCGCAATATCACCATTTTCAAGTATTATTATATCCTTTGTATAAGGAAGAATCGCAGGTATATCGGATGCAATAAAATTCTCACCCTGGCCAAATCCTGCAACAAGAGGACTATCCTTCCTCACTACGACAAAATGGTCTTTCTCATCCTTACTCATTACGGCAATCGCATAGGAGCCTTCGAGTAGCTCAACGCTCTTTTTCACTGATTTTAAAAGGTCCCCATCATAAAACTCTTCAATAAGATATGCAATAACTTCAGTATCTGTATCAGTTCTGAAAGCTCTGCCTTCCTTTATAAGCATCTTTTTCAGCTCAAGGTAGTTTTCAATTATTCCATTATGAATAACCACAATCATTTTACTTTCACTTAAATGAGGGTGTGCGTTCACATCATTTGGTACACCGTGAGTTGCCCACCTTGTATGCCCTATTCCTATTGAACCTTTCAATTCCTCGTTTTTGAGCTTATTTTCAAGATCGACTATCCTCCCCTGAGTTTTAACAACCTTTAAATTTTCCCCGATAATTGCAACTCCTGCCGAATCATATCCACGGTACTCAAGACGCTTCAGTCCATCTATTAATATTGGAAGAGCGTCTCTATCACCAATATATCCTACTATTCCACACATTTTAAACCCTCCAAAAATTCTTTAATTCTCACTGATATATTTTTAATTTCACCCTCATTCTCTCCTTCAACCATAATACGAATGAGAGGCTCAGTGCCAGAAGGGCGAACAACTATCCTTCCCTTATTTCCAAGTAATTTTATTTCACTTTCAACAAAATCTTTAAATCTTTTATCTTGAGCAATGTTCTTATCCTTTACCTTTACATTTGTTAGTAGCTGAGGAAAATGGACAATTCCCTTTCTCAGCTCACTGAGAGGTTTACCCTCGTCTATCAAAACTCTGAGCAACATAAGTGCAGTTATAAGACCGTCCCCTGTCGAACTCTCGTCAAGAAAGATAATATGTCCTGATTGTTCTCCACCGATTGCTGCTTCTCTTTTAATCATTTCAGAAAGCACATACCTATCGCCAACAGATGTCCTCAAAAACCTGATTCCGTTTTTAACAAACGCCCTTTCAATACCCATGTTGCTCATCACGGTACCAACAACAATATTATTCTTGAGTTTTCCCTTTTTGTGAAGCCATTTTCCGATTATAAGCATTGTTTCATCGCCATCAACAATACTACCTCGGGAATCGGAGAAAATTACCCTATCTCCATCTCCGTCGTGGCTAATGCCTATGTCTGATTTCGAACTCTCTGTTAATTCAGAAATTATATGGGGATTTGTTGACCCACAGTTCACATTAATTCTTGAACCATCTGGCTCTGCTCCAAAGGTAACGAGTTCTGCACCGAGTCTTCTCAAAGTTTCGGGGGTTGTAAAATATGTCGCCCCGAAGGCTGTATCAACCGCAATCTTCACACCTGTGAGATTAAGGGAAAACCTATCAACAAGACGGTTAACATAAGATTCTCTAAGTTTTGTATCTTCTGCAACTTTTCCAATTAGGCTACCTTGTGGAAGATTAGTAAGATCAACTTTATCGAGAAGGTGCTCAATTTCCTCTTCAATTTCGTCTTCAAGTTTGAAACCATTATGTGCAAAAACTTTAATCCCGTTGTATTCAATCGGGTTATGAGAGGCTGAAATTACGACTCCTGCACAGAAATTCCCAAGGCGCGTTAAAAGAGAAACTGCAGGCGTTGGGATAACACCTGCAGTAATGACATCAACCCCATTACTTGCAATTCCTGCAGCGACAGCACCTCGTAACATTGGAGATGAAACCCTTGAGTCTTCGCCAATAAGCACAGGTCCGTCGCCCTTAAAATATTCACTGACAGCTCTGCCAATTTTAACTGCAAGTTCAACAGTAATTTCCTTATTTGCAATACCTCTTGCGCCATCTGTTCCGAAAATCTTTCTCACAAGTGCTATTTTACACCGTTAGGAATTTTAATCAAGTAACAGAATAACCTTGTAATTTTGAAAGGCGTGGGCACAAGTCAGAATTAGCTGTAGTTACTGGGGTCTTAGTCGTTAAAGCCTTTATAAATCATCGTTCTTTCAACTACACTTTGGTGCCTGGCACGAATGTGTAGTAAAAAATTGACTGATTTTTTAGTCAGAACCTAAAAAACAAAACCCTGATTTTAAGCCATTTTTAAAAAATATTACTCTATAAATTATATTTCAAAACCCCGCATTGTACCGTAGAAGGCTCATCAGAAAAGGTCTAATTGCCCCTAATCTAACACATTTTAAGGTTCAAAATTGGGGTACCCTGGGCAAAAATACCTACCCTCTCCAAAATTCTCTAAGGAGACCCATTAGAATCGAAATAACGCAAAATACTGATTTAAAGAGGGTTTATTGATTGTATTAAAGGGATAAAGGAGGAATTAGGCACATGGAACAGCCCAGAATGACAGGAGATGCTTGAGCCCGCATTAACGAACGAAAAGACAAGACTCTCTTACAACTAATTTAATTTTCACTTAAGAAAGTTTTAATCTTTAAAAACGGATTCTTTAATCACTATGGTAAAGATTAAAATCTAAAATATGCCCATTCTCTTTTAGCCACTTCTTTTGCTCTTTGTAGTCAGGCATTAGCAAGGCAACTTTCCTCCAAAATGCCTTAGAATGATTTCTTTCCATAAGATGCGTTAACTCGTGAACAACTACATAATCTATAATCTTAGGAGGAGCCATAATTAACCGCCACGAAAAACTCAAATTCCCCTTAATGGAACAAGAACCCCATCTTTTGCAGGCATTAGAGATTTTAATTTTATTGTATGTATAACCATTTTCCCTGGCATAATATTCTACCCGACCAGAAATCTTTTCAAGGACTTTTCCCTTATACCAACCTAAAAATACGTGTTCTGCATTTGGAAGATAAGTTTTGGAAAGATAAAACTTATCAGTAAGTTTTAAGGGTAAATTTTGACTTTCAACTATTTCTAACTTATAGTATTTTCCAAGATACAGAAAACTTTCTCCGCTTTTAAATTGCCTTTTGCGAATCTCAAGATTTCGCACCTGTGCTTCTTTTTTCTTCTTTTCAATCCAGTCTTGATGTTTATAAATTATTTCTTTAATAATTTCTTCGCTTGCACCAATTGGCGCTCTTACTATTAAAGTGGAATCAAGTTGCACTTCAAGAACAATTGTCCGCCTTTTTGTTTTTATAATTCTATCAATTTTAAGATCCACAATTCACCAATCACCAAAAAACCTCGGGTTCCTTATAAAGATACTAAAGATTTTTTCATAAATTGATTTTAGCAAAAAAGAGATTTTATAAAAACCATGCAAAAAGCGCCTGGCAAAAATTGAAAGTTGGCAAGATTTTTAAAATGAATATATTAATAAAAAGGAGGTGACATGAAAAAATTCTTGAAAGAAAACTGGAAGTTTTACCTCGTTAATGTAGCACTTGCAACGGGTATTTATTTCTCTTCAAAAATATACGATATTACAAACCATGCAACAAAAAATGTGCATATTTTGCAAACTGTACTTGATAGACTTGTGCCTTTTATACCACAATTCATTGTGATTTATAATTCACTCGAACCTGTTATATATGCATCGCTTATATTTTTCTTTATCTTCCATCCCAAAATTTTTACTGCTTTTGCACTTGCAATGATTTCATTATTTCTTGTAAGCAATTTTGTATACGTAGTATTTCAGACACAAGTTCAAAGGCCTGGACTCACTCCTCATACTAACTGGTTTATCGATAAAGTCATTGCTCTTTACCAGAGCGATAACCCTTATAATTGCTTCCCGAGCCTCCATTGTGGCACTTCTACACTAACTGCATCTTTTTGGTTTGTAAAAAGAAAGTACAATGTTGTTGCCTGGATTATGGCAATTTGGGCATTTGGAATTGTGCTATCCACTCAATTTTTAAAACAGCATGTCTTAGCAGACATTGCTGGTTCTTTAATTGCAATATTGCTGTTTTTTGCTTTCTACAAAATGTTTAACCTTAATACTCAGGCTTAATAAGTTAAACTTTCCAAAGAATTTTATACAGTAAATCTATCAGATATAGTATTCAATTTTTTTTCTTATTTCATAATTCTATCACAATTAAATCTTAAAATTACTACAAGTAGTTAGAAATTTTAAGTATAAGGAGGTTTTAAATGAAAAAAACAGTAAAGTTAATTCTTGTGGGTTTGATTGGATTAGGAATAGTACTTGGAGGTTTAAATTTAGTCTATGCGGGAAATGGAAGCAACACTAATTACACAGGATTGAGAGCATTTGCAAATGTAGTTTTGACAAAATTTAGGCCAGGGGCAAAACTGGGCATATTAGACAAACAGGCAATGCTTGAAGATGTAGCAACATACCTTGGTGTTTCTGTTGATGCAATTAAAACAGATTTAAAAGATGGAAAGACACTTGCTCAAATTGCAGTAGCACAGGGTAAAACAGAAGACGAACTGATAAACTTCATAGTTAGCAAGAGAACTGACGAGTTAAAGACAGCACTTAGCGATGGAAAAATAACACAGGAACAGTATGACAATGCAGTGAAGAATCTCCCAGAAAAAGTGAAAGAAATGGTGGAAAGAAATTTAGCTTCATTCAAAGATGGTTTTAGAAAGGGATTCAAAGCTGGTGCAAATGATCAGGCAATGCTTGAAGATGTAGCAACATACCTTGGTGTTTCTGTTGATGCAATTA
>CAZJKI010000006.1:29137-35340 GCA_964546685.1 uncultured Caldisericum sp.
TGCAGTGAAGAATCTCCCAGAAAAAGTGAAAGAAATGGTGGAAAGAAATTTAGCTGGAAAGCCTGACTTTGCAAATGGAATGGGTAAATGGTTTGGAAGAGATTTTGGTATAGGGTTTAATTTATGCCCCGACTTACAAAATCCTCCACAAAATCCATAATCTCACAACTAACTTTTCATATAACCATTAAAAGAGGGCTTTAAAGCCCTCTTTTAATTTTATCCAATACAATCTCAAACAGAACAACAGAACCAAAACTAAAAATAAATTGACAGAAGTATGACCTAATTAAGTTTCTAAAAACTTTCATATCTTTTGAACAAATTTTTCGGAAAGTAGAAAATCAATAAGTGGGATAAACTTAACTTTCTTATTCTTAATTATTTTTTTCTCATTAATATCTTTTGTTATAACAATACCAGAACTAATTTTAAATCTATCAAGAAAGTTTAATAATCCAGTGATATCTTTCTCGTTTATTTTTTCTCTGTACTTTATCTCTATCGGAATGGGTTTTTTATCTTTAAGAACGATGTCGACCTCTTTTTTATCGGGCGACCTATAAAAGAAAATTGCCTTTAAAGACAAAACTACAAGATTTTCAATAACGTAGGAATAAAAAGCTTCATCATTCCTTTTTTCTGGAAACAGAAGGAGGGGAATTGATGTAATTGATGGATAAAACTTTTTAAGTTTCCTATTTGACGATATAAAATTCCCGGAATAGTTATATAAAATGCTAATAAGCATTGAAGACTTTAGAAACGCAATATAGTTTTCAATCGTCCTGTGGTCCCTCCCAAGATCCGAGGATAATGTTCCATAGTCAAGAATCATTCCTGGCCTTGAAGAAATCACTTTAAGTATTTTTGATAAAAGTTCTGGCTCTTCTATTTTAAAAACCTGAGGAATATCAATGAAGGTAATTCTATCAATAATCGAATTTAAAAAATAATTTGAGAGAAACCTTTCATCTTCCTCGTTAACCAGCTCAATAAATCCAGAAGTTAAAATATAATGAGATAGTTTTAATTCAAGCTCTCTCCTAAAAATATCAATCCTATCAACGTCAAATGAAAAATTCTTGAATTCAAGATATTCCTTAAATAAAAGAGGAGAGAGTAAAAACTCAAAACTCCTGCCAGCAAGACTTTCTTTTGAACCTTTTTCAATATCAAGAGAGCTTGAACCTGTAATAAATATCTTTAAGTTTGGGTTAAGATCGTAGAGTATCTTAATTTTATTTGACCAATTTTTAAGCTTCTGCACTTCGTCTAAGAAGATGTAAATTCTATCAAAATCAGATGTCTTTTTCTTTAAAACTTGAATTTCGTATTGTTTTACAATTTCGCCAATTTCTTGAACTTCTTCGTCGAACGAAAAATACAAAATTTGATAAGGGTCTACATTTTTTTCTTTAACTAAATAATCAATAACCTGGTACATAAGAGTTGTTTTACCAACTCTTCTTACTCCTTTTACAACAATAATTTGCCTTTTCCCAAAATATGGAAGGAGGTCATAGAAGAACCCTCTTCTTTTACCTAAAAGTTCGGGTTCTACAGCTCTTTCAATCCACCATTTATTCCATCTTTCTAAATTCATATACACTCCAATGTAATTGTTTTTCAATTTTAATTACATTATAATGTAAATGTTTTTGAAGTCAAGAGATAGATAAGTTAAGAAAAATATTTTTAATAATAAGATCGAAACTTTTTAAAAATCAGCCAAACTATTTTTCATAGATATTAATAACAATGTCTATCTCAGTATTAGCCCGTAGATATGGAAGTGCTTCGGGTAGCATAACAGTTGCTCCATTTATCTTTTCAATATCTTCAACAAGCTTTGTAATATCACTCCCAACGATTTTATAATACAGAACTTTCTGAGGCGTAGTTTCTTTTGGTTGAAGTTCGTCACCATAGCCTTTACCTTCAACGTTGCTGCCTGTAATCGTGCCATGCTTCTCAAGAATAGCCAAAAGTGTTTCATCGTCTCTTACATCAATGCTGACGTTTACCTCTGGCTTAGATGCCGTTATGCTGAAAGAAGGCTGTTCTTCACCAGACCTTAATTGAGGAGGGGCTGTAATTCCTTTTTCCTGAGGTTTGAAGTTATAAAACCTAAAGAAAAGAATAGATATAATTGTTACTGCAAAAATTGAAGCAAATGCAAATCTATATCTAAAAACAATCCTGTGCTTTCTTTCCCGTTCGATAACCTTGTTTAAAACATCGGGCGATTGAACATTCATTTCACTTAAAGTAGCTTTCATACGCGAAAGTTGCTCAAAATATTCCCTCGCCTCAAGATTATCCTTAAGGAGTTTTTCTAACTCTTCTTTGTTCCCTTCTCCATCTAAGTACTCTGATATTTTTTCTTTCATCATATTTTAGACCTCTTTACCACCCAAAAAGTTCCATATTTCTAAATTTTGTCGAAAAAATCCATTTTTAAAATTTCCTCACGCAGGTGCTCTCTCGATCTCGACAATCTTGATCGCACAGTTCCAACTGGTACATCAAGCATCTTTGCAGTTTCTTCGTAAGAAAAGCCACGAATATCCACAAGAGTAATAACTTCCCTTTCTTCCTCACTCAAGCGCTTCATCCCTTCCCATATAATTTTTTTCTTTTCATCAAACGAATACTCAACGGGAACATCTTTCACAGCAGAATCACTTGATATGTCCACGTTTCTACGTTTTTTGAACTCGTCTTTCAATGTGTTCATAGCAATCCTGTAGAGCCAGGTTGTGATATTCGCCTCTCCTTTAAACCCTCTTATGTATTTAAAAGCCCTGAGAAATGTATCCTGAAGAGCGTCTTCTGCAATTACTTTATCCCTTGAAACCTGGAATATGGCATTAAAAATAAGGTTTTGATAGTCACGGATGAGATGTTCCTTTGCCATGATGTCTCCTTTTTTAAGCCTTTCAATTAGCTCTTTCTCTTCCATACAAGGATATTATATTGATTTTTCAGGATAATGTGGTCTAATTTAAGCTTCTTAATTAAGGACATCACTACACCCTTTTTATTTACTATTCTTCTTGAAGGTTTTTAAAACAAGATTTCTGTTTATTGGATCTGTCTCAAGCAAGGCAATACAACCTTCATTGGTTATTGAAAGAGAATAAAAATACGATTGCGAATTTAAACATTCTGGAGAATAATCCAGAACAATTGCGCCAGAAACACCTGGCGTCGAGGAGCCTATTATAGCAATAAGGTTGCCAAACTTATCAAATTCCTCAATAGAAGTAAAACCTCCGTCTCCATGCACAAGCACAAATAAATACCCATCTTTATCAATGGAAAGTGCTTCAATTCCATTGACCGTTCCTTCTCGGGAAGGCTCGGGCATACTCACCTTCGCAAACTCCAACACTTGACCATTAGAAAATTCATAAATCTTTGATGAATTCTTAATACTCAGGAAAATATCTCCGCTGTTATTCACTACCATTCCGGAGAGCACAAAAAATTCACTCCCTTCTCCAATCTTGTATGGGAGCCTCTTATTCACACCGTTAGTTCCTATAATGTAAATGTTCTTTGCATCAGCCGCATAAATAGTGCCATCTTGCGCTACTGCAAACTGCTTATTATAATAATTTTCCTGCATCCTGTAAGGAAAAAGTTTCTTTGATATAAACCCTCCATCTTTATCAAACTCGAAAATCTCTTTAGGGTTAAGAAGGATAATTTTTTCTCCCGAATAAAAAATGAAGTCCCAGGAAAAGTTGCTAGAGAAATATTTAAGTTTAAACTCACTTATATTTCCAGTTTTGCAGGACACAGAATAAAGAATATCAAATGTATTATCCTTCATAAATAAAATTTCATTGGCATTGTTAGTGATATTGAGATCTCGACTGAAATCCCAGGGAAGTTTTACTTCTCTTTCAAAAACATAGTTGCTTGAAGAAGGCTCTATAAAGGTAGCAACATCGGTTTCTAAACCTATTATTGGAATAAAGCGCACACTTTTTTCAATGCTTTCTGTATTGTCGAATGAAATTTTAAGAGGTAAAAAGGGAAGTACTCTTACAATCTCCTCATAAGAATTAGAACTTTTATTAAGCTCCAGCATCTTAAGGGGTATATAAATTCCAGTTAAAGAAACCTGCGCAGGTTTATCAATACTTACTTTAACAGGAACAGTGAAAATAAAAAACAGGATTAGTAAGCTAATTATTGAAAGCCCGGTAAGAGCAATTTTCTTTATTTCTTTCTCGTTAAGAAGCATTACAAACAGGAAGAACGGGAAATAAAGAGGAAAATATCTCCAAATCACAGGGAAATATGAAACTAATTCCCTCGCATGAGTCTTTAAAAGATAAAACGGCGTAAACCAAAAAACTACAAGGGGGATAATACTTAAATTGATTTTATTAATCAGGGAAATCTCTTTTCTATTAATTTTAATAGACCTAAAGTGAATAAAAACTGGAAAAATAATTAATATTAAAGTCGCATTAAAAGGTGCTGTCAAAGCCTCTGGAAAATGCAATTCAAAGAAAAATAAATAGAATAGATAGGGCAACAAATAAAGAAATACACCAAGGATAGCACTCGAGAAATATAAGGTTATTACTTCCTTTACTTTTTTAAATCCGAAAAGGTAGATAATCCAGAGGATTAAAAGTTCAGCCCCAAGGACAATTAAAGCATAAAAGAACAAGTAAAGAATTAAAACATCAAAACTCATAGGCTCTCCTTATTCACTATAAATTTCAACATTCACCCCATTATTTGTATAGCTTTCTCCCAAAAAGTAAACTTTCCCATCAAAAATTTCGCCTTGCCATATAGGGGTTTTGCTTTCTAATACCTTCGTCAATGTGCCACTTTCAGTATCAACAAGATAAATATATTTTCCTGACTTACTTATAACATACAAAATGTTTCCATTCAAAACCTCTTTCATAGCGGAAGGAACTTTGAAATGAATCTCTTTCGAGGGAGTTAGCATCTCTATTTCTCCTTTCTCATTCGAAACTAATATGAATCCCTGATTCAATAAGGCCTGTTGATCCTGTATAACAAAATTGATTGGGGTGTCGCTTGAAGAAAATTCCCTTACTAGAGAAAGGCCTTTTGAGAGAATCAGAAAATGTGCAGAAAATGTTGAAGAATCTTCAGGTCTTTCGTAAGTCGCCCCATAAATAAAAATATAGCCATTAATAACATGGATTTCCTCTATTGTAAACTTGAATGTTTTCTCAGAGATTACTTTTCCACTATTAAGGTCCGCGAGGTTAAGTTTGTCCCTATTACCTCCCAAGGTTATGAGATTGTCGTCCATAATCTTTGATATAAAAGGTGCTTCATCCCCCTGCCATATATTCTCAATCGAACCATTGAGATCAACAATTTTAATTTCGTATTGCGAGGATTCACTCTGGCAGAGTACCAAAAATACATATTTTTCACCTTTCTTTTGCAAACTTACATCCATGATTGTCCCAGGAGTTTCGTTTTTAAAAACAATTTTATCTTCTTTAATATCAAGAATATCAAAATATCCTGAATCATAGAAGATATATGCCTTATCACCAAGGATTTCAATATAATAAACCTCTCCTTTGCTTTCAGTTAATCGGTGTTTTAAAAAAATCTCACCGTTTACAGGATTCATAAACTCTGCGATATAAGCTTTCTCAGGAATGTAAGAACACACTATAAGGTAGTTTGAGGAAATAAAAAATTTCGCATAATCTCCAACATAATCAAATTCTTTGCTTATAAGAATATTTTTTAAAGGATTATAAAACTGAACGCTACTACTACCATCATAAAAAAGTAAGCCTTCTTTAAGAATTTTGGGGCAACCATAATCTACTGTTTTAGAAGTTACTGAAAAGCTTTGCACTTCTTTTAACGAAACCAATTCCACACCTTCGGGCATTTTGTCTACAGGAACCTCTGTTTGTCCTTTATTTGCACTGGGCTGCCACCTTAACAAATAAAATCCAAATTCATATATAAATAGGAATACACATAGGTAAACTAAAATAATCACCAAAATTTTATATTTGCCCTTCATCCCCCTAAATATATACTTTATTTTAAAAATCAAAAAATTTTCAAGTATTTTTATCCCAAATTCACAAAACCATGATTTAGCAAGACCAACATTTTGCTTATAATTTAACTATGAAATATTTGATTTCTTTTATTTTTGCATTCCT